>NZ_CP039247.1:928897-1238530 GCF_004795735.1 Corynebacterium endometrii | reverse complement strand
AAGGAATGGAACTCCGGGGACTTGGATTCCTACCTGATTGAAATCACCGCCGAGGTATTGGCCGCCACGGATCCCGAAACCGGCAAGCCCCTGGTGGATATCATCGTCGACGAAGCAGGCCAGAAGGGCACCGGCCGCTGGACTGCCATCAACGGCTTGGAGCTGGGTGTCCCAATCACCGGCATCGCCGAGGCCGTATTCGCCCGTGCCCTGTCATCCTCGACCGCGCAGCGGGCCGCGGCCCAAGAGGGCCAGCTGCCTTCAGGCGAACTAGCCTCCTTCGAAGCCCTCGGAGTGGACAAGGACGCCTTCCTTGAGGACGTACGCAAGGCACTCTATGCTTCCAAGCTGATTGCATACTCACAGGGCTTTGATGAGATCAGGGCCGGCTCTGAGGAATACGGGTGGAACGTGGACCCGCGTGACCTGGCCACCATCTGGCGCGGCGGCTGCATCATCCGCGCCAAATTCCTCGACCGCATCCGCGAGGCCTATGACAACAACCCAGATCTGCCGGCGCTGATCCTCGATCCGTACTTCAAGTCTGAGCTTGAAGACCTCATCGATTCCTGGCGCCGAGTCGTGGTACTCGCCACCCAGCTGGGGCTGCCTGCGCCAGTATTCTTCTCCTCTTTGGCCTACTATGACTCTCTGCGCTCAAAGCGCCTACCGGCAGCCCTCATCCAGGGGCAGCGTGATTACTTCGGCGCGCATACTTACAAGCGCGTGGATAAGCCGGGTACCTTCCATATCGAATGGAGCGGGGACCGCTCCCAGACGGTGATGGCCGATTAAAGGCGTTGGTGGGGCCATGGCTTAGCTCGGCCCCAATAGTCACGCCTTGGTACCGGTTAACCCCTAGCCCCGTAGCGCCCACGGGCTAGGGGTTAGCCGTATCCGTAAGTGGAATTGGGTAAGACTAGGCACACGGCACTAGAGTGGATTCAATGACAACCTTTGCTGAGCTAGGCCTCCCCCGCCCCATCGTCCAGGTCCTGGAAAGGCAAGGTATATTCGAGCCATTTCCAATTCAGGAAGCCGCAATTCCCGATGCGCTTGCCGGGCGCGATGTCCTAGGCCGCGGGCCCACGGGCTCAGGTAAGACCTTTACCTTCGGCCTCCCAATGCTGACCCGCCTCGCCGATTTGGGCGCCTCCAAAACAGCGCGCCCACGTGCCTTAGTCTTGGCCCCCACTCGCGAGCTCGCTGCACAAATTCATGAACGCCTCGACGAACCCGCAAACAGCCTCGGCCTGCGGGTGCTCTCCGTGGTCGGCGGAGTAAATATCAATCAGCACATACGCTCACTGGCACGCCCTGTAGACCTATTGGTAGCGACCCCTGGGCGTGCGCAGGATCTCATCGACCAAGAGAAACTAAGCCTCGAAGACGTTCTGATCACGGCGCTCGACGAGGCCGATCAGATGGCTGACATGGGGTTCTTGCCCCAGGTACGCCGTCTTCTTGACCGCACGCCGGCCGACGGACAGCGCCTGTTGTTTTCAGCCACCCTAGACGGCGACGTCAACAAGCTGGTTAAGCAGTATATGAATGAACCCGTTACCCACTCCACCGCGCCCGCACAGGCCGCGGTGGAGACCATGGAACACTACCTGCTCTACTGCGGCTCCCGTGAAGAACGCAACGACGTAGTCATCCGTATTGGAGCCCGCGAGGGCAAGACCATCATGTTCATGCGAACCAAGCATGGCGTTGACCGCCAGGTCCGTAAGCTGCGCCGCAATGGCATCAACGCGCAGCCACTCCACGGTGACAAGGGGCAGGGCGCGCGAACGCGCGCACTGGAGGGTTTTGCTTCCGGTGAAGTGCCCGTACTTGTTGCCACGGATATTGCTGCCCGAGGCATAGACATCAACGATGTCTCGCTGGTTGTGCACGTGGATCCTCCGGCCGAACACAAGGCTTACCTCCACCGCGCCGGGCGTACCGCCCGCGCGGGTACCTCCGGCCGCGTTGTAACCCTAGTCATGGACGAGCAGCGCTCCGAAGTGGAAAAGCTCATCGGCAAGGCGGGGGTTGAAGCAGAAATCATAGATCTCACCGAGCATTCGAAACCGGCGTCCCACCCTCGCTTGGCCCAAGTCACCGGCGCACGTAAGCCTAAGGGGCAACCGCTGCCGCCTCCCGGTCAGGCGCAGGCGAACTCTGAAGACGGGCGAAAGTCCGGCCAGAACAAGGACGAATCTAGGGGCGGCCGCCGAAACCACCGTTCGGGCCGGCGCCGTGGTCCAGGAGAGCACGGAAACCCCAAGGGTTCACGTCGTGGCGGCCGAAAGGCTGGTGGCTCCAAGGAAGCACGGGCGGGGAAAAAGTCTGGAGACAAGGCCCACGGAAGCAACGCTCGCCGTTCGCGCCGCGGAAACCACCGGGGAACCAGTTAGCCAAAACAGATCACCAGTTGTAGGAAAAGGAAAGCTGAGGGCAGCGGGATGAGGGTAGCAACGCAACAGGAGTGGCAGGCTCGACTCGACGATCACGTCGCGCAGGCCACCCAGCTTACCGAGGGGCACCTCGCTCGTCGCAGTAAACAGCAACGCCACCCTGTGGAGGATTTCCTTTTCGACTACTACCCCGTACGCCCGTCCCAATTGAAAAAATGGCACCCGGGCGCCGGCGTTGTGTTGCAAGGTAGCCCTCCGCATGCGCGATGGCGCGATTACACCTCCGATTCTTTGGGCACCTGGTTGGACGTTGAGGCGCTATGGGAGCGCAGGGGTCAGTCCATCGAATTTATCCGCGAGTTTCTCAGCCGCACCGCGGATAACCCCGCGCACTTCGATTGCTTCGGGTTGCACGAGTGGGCGATGGTCTACCGCACCAATAAGCCCCGGCACAACCTTCCTCTCCGCCTGGGCGTTGAAGGTACTAACGCCGTGGTTGAGAACCATAAAATCAAGTGCACGCACTATGATGCTTATCGCTTCTTCACCGAGCCTGCCCGGCCGCTTAATCTGACCGTCCTGGATCGCGAGGGGCAAATCGACAAAGACCAATGTGGTTGCGTTCACGTCACCATGGACCTGTACAAGTGGGCTTCGAAGTTGGGGCCCTTGGTTCCGGGTGATCTGTTTCTGGCAACCTTCCGCCTAGCGCTCGAAGCGCGCACCTTGGACATGGAGGCCTCCCCCTACGATTGCCGCGGTTTGGGTTACGGAGTTGTAGCGATTGAGACCCCTGCAGGCAAGGCGGAATATGTGGATCGCCAGCGTCGGCTGGCGGAGAAAGCCAAACCGCTAAGGGATCGGCTTGTCGCGGCTATAGACGCCGGCAGCGCCATTAGGATGGGCACATAACCTAGGTGGCCATCGTTGGGTCCACCAGCACACGAATCTAGTCACTGCGGAAGGTCAGGGCCTGTGGCACGTCATTCAAATGGAGAAAGTAACCCAAAACTTGCCGGTTGGCTGTGGGCGGTCATCGTCCTAGCAATCGTCGCGATTATTGGCGCAGCTGTCTATTTCATGGGCGGTGGTTCCGATGACCAGGTGGCTGCTTCCTCCGATAAGGAAGCTACCTCCGAAACGCCGAGGGAAACCGACCTAGCTGAGACTCCATCAGCTACCACCACCGCTTCTGAGGACGAGGCTAGCGAGTCTGCCGCATCGGAGACCTCAGGCACCGATTCGTCCACCGCTCGTTCATCGGATGAATCTTCAACACCCGCCCCATCCCCTGCCCCCAGTGGACCAAGTCCTGAGAACACCCTGCTTCTTTTCGATACCAGCGATGGCATGACGGGATTCTTCGCGCCGGTATCCAACTCCCTGGCGGAAACCGCCCAGGATCTGGGCGCCGAGGGTAAGCAAGTTGCGGTGTGGAACTACTCTTCCCCACTTTCGCCGGGCGTGCAGGTGGGCTACCGAGCCAACCTTAACTTCGGTCCCGCCGATGCAGCCTCCGGTACGGTTATACGTTTTGGTACAGGCGGCGTACCGCAGACCCGCAGTGCAGTTGTAGCCGCGGTAGCTAACGCGGCCGATTATGCGGCGCAAAGCGGGCAGCCGGCTCGCGTCCTCTTAGTCACTACTGGTACCGCACAGGATATGGATGATGCGGCTTTCGCCGAGGCCTTTACCAGTGCCGCGGGCGGCGACGTTGAACTGTCAGTAGTGCATGTGGGCGAAGGCGCTAAGGATTCCGCGCTTGAGAGCGTCGCATCCCACTTCGAGACCGTAGCCGATGCGTCTGAACAGGCCTCCGTAGCGGCTGCGTTGAAGAAGGCCGCCGGCGTGTAATCGAAGTGCCGAGCTTCTAAAACCGGAGCCACTGACCCTTCACTGGGAGGGTCGGTGGCTTTTATTTCACCCCTAAGGCACTTGCCGATGAGCAAGCTGCACGTTAGCGCGCAGGTTCAATAATGCGGGGAAGAAGAAAGCCGCTATCTCTCGTGAGCTTAGAGATAGCGGCTTGGATTAAATATGAGCCTTAAAGTGCGGTTTAAGAAGTCTTACGCTGGCGACGAGCTGCGAGTTCATCCATGCCAACAACCGTGGCCTCGCCCTCAAGGGAATCTACACGCTCGGCTGGGAAAGCGGAGATGGTACCGGAGAGCTCCTTCATGATGCCCGGGACCGCGATTCCAAATACGCCCTGGCCGCCGGCGAGCAGGTCAATTACTTCGTCATTGGAGCGGCACTCATAAACGGTAGTGCCGTCCGAGACGAGGGTTAGTTCCGCAAGGTCACTCACACCGCGGTCGCGAAGGGAATCTACTGCCAGACGGATATTCTGAAGGGAGATTCCAGTATCGAGCAGGCGCTTGACGATCTTGAGCACTAGAACGTCACGGAAAGAATACAGGCGCTGGGAGCCGGAACCGTGGGCGGTGCGGATGGATGGATTGACCAGGTTGGTCCTTGCCCAGTAATCAAGCTGGCGGTAGGTGATGCCGGCTACCTGGCAGGCGATTGGCACGCGGTAGCCAACCTCTTCGTCTGGTCCTACATCGAACAGGGATTCCTGAACGTAAGTCTGGGAAGGGTTGTTGTTTTCGATGCTCACGTAATTACTCCGATGTCATTTATCTGAAGCCATTGTTTGGCTTTATTTAAAGTCAAGGATAACCGGTCGTCAACCCCAACAGGAGCAACACGCCGTAACTCTAAAGCTCGACTTTAACTTTAGACTCCGGATTAACGGTTCGCATCTCCAGTCACACCCGCATCGCCATCATCGTCCCCATCATCTTCGGATAAGAAGTCTTCTTCTGACATGCCCAACGAGCGCATCATTTCGCTAAAAGCCGCATCATCCTCGGCGTTTCCGGATGCAGACTCTGCGTCGTATAGGCCTCTTTCGTCGTTTGAAGCATCCGCCCCCTCGGGGGTAGGCAGATCGAGATCTAGATACTCCAGGAGGTCATCCTGGCTAGCATAAACGGCGACTTGCCCGGCCAGCTCTTCGTCGATGGAGATGGGCACATCGAAGTGCTCGGACAGAACCAAGGCATCAGATAGCCGAGCATCCAGTGTTTCGCCGGCGGTTGTAAGCACATCGGCTATAAACACGCCCTCGTAGTAGCTGCTTATGAGGATCTCCTCAATACCTCCCTGGGCCTCGAGCATCCCGATGAGAAGGTCATGGGTGTCAGGACGGCGCGCGGAGTAACCCTGCTGCCGGGCGGCTAGCTTGCCTCCCTCGACGGGGGCCATCCACACCGGGATGATCTTTCCACTGGCAGGTACGCGCAGAACCGCGCAGAAGAATTCCTCGGGCTGCGCGATGCGTACGCCGTGGAATTCGAGTTGGATCGCTGACATGATACGGAGTCTCCTCAGGCGAAAACGTTAAAGGTGCAGGCCCCGGCCGAGAGCGGATTAAACGTCAAACTCGCGGCGCAGATCGGTCTTGACCAAGGTTGCGTGAAGCGAAATCACCAAGGCGGTGATCTGGGAGGATAATTCCTCAGCCTGCTGCCGAGCGTTGTCAGACTTGGAATTGGCAACCGGCGAGGCAACCTGGGTGATCAGATCCGCCTGGCGGGCGGCGTTATTCTTCAGGCTCTTGAGCTGGCGGGAATCAAAGCCAAAGGCTTCGAGGGCGTTGGCGGCCGATACGATGCTAACGTCATCGGCGGTGAAAAATCCGGAGGCGTCCGGTTTAATGAGACCAATTTTGACCAAACTAGCGACCTGGTCAACCGTCGCCCCAGATTGGTCCGCCACATCTCCATCAGTGAGTCGCGTTGCTACTGGCGCCCTGAATTGATCCGCGGATACGAGCGTTTCTGCCTGGCCGGCCCCCACAATGGCCGTCACCTGACCAGAATCCATGGCCTCTAGCTGCTCACGGATGACCTTTAAAGGCGTGTAGTTATCGCGCTGGGTGGTCAGGATGTAGCGGAGACGGTCCACGTCATCCTGGGTAAAGCGGCGGTATCCCGATGCGGTTCGCTGCGGGGTGATTAGCCCCTCGGACTCCAAGAAACGGATTTTCGACACAGTCACGTCTGGGAACTGCTTGTTGAGGGTTTCAAGTACCACGCCAATGGACATGGTCTTAACCTTGGTGCCCTTGCCCTTTTTAGGGCGCACCGCTGCTGATGACTTAGCTACTGCGTTCACTGTGGATACTGCTCGCAAACCTGATAGAACCGGACTGGGAGGGTCGAGGGAATTTGCACGTCAAGTGCGCTCAATCTAGGCGAAGATGAGTGCACTTGATGGGGGTCATGTAGGAATTTAAATCTACTTCTGATTGGCGATGAATACCAAGCGGAACTTACCGATCTGAATCTCGTCACCCACCTCGAGCACCTGGGAGTTGCGTGGCTCGCGGTTGACGTACGTTCCGTTAAGGGATCCCACGTCTACTACCTCGAACTTATCGCCATCAATCCGAAACTCAGCGTGGCGGCGGGAAACCGTGACATCGTCTAGGAAAATATCCGCCTCTGGGTGGCGTCCCGCGGTGGTGGTTGGCTGGTCTAGTAGGAAGCGTGCGCCCGCGTTAGGCCCGCGCTTTACAACGAGAAGCGCCTGGCCCTCTGGCAGGTTATCTGCGCCAGCCGTGGAGGTGTCCTTGCCAGCGCCAGCGCCGTTTTCCATCTCCTTGAGCAGGTCTGCACGGAATACAGAAGTGGTTTCTACCTGCGGCTCTGGAGTGCCGGTGTTTTCGCTCATTGTTTACCTCCGATTGGTCGGACTCAAAATAACTATTTCAATCATAGCGACTTATCGCCCCAAGGGTGCTAGTCGGCGGAGAATTAAACTAACGGAACAGGTTGCCGATGCCGGCAATGGCCGAGTTTCCTGATCCCGCTAGCGGGTTATCGGAAACCATATATGTCCAGGTTGCGCTCGGGCGGGACAGGCCGTGGTCCTCGAGATGGGCACCATCTTGGTCAATTTCAACCGTTTCGAAAGTCTCCACCGCACTATCGACCGCACGCTGGGCAAGCTCCTTGAATTCGCGCACCGCTATGCGATGATATTCATCAATGGGTGTCTCACGCGCGATAGCGCGTAGGTGAATGGATTCGCGGACGTCATCCATTAACTCCAGGTGGTCCGCCCATGCCAAGTCCAGGTGGTAGAGCATCACCTCGCGTGCGGCAGATTCTTTAATGCTCTCGGGCAAGGCATCGAGCTCATCTGCGCGTTGCGGTGCGCGCTGCATAAGTTCCAGCCAAGCCTGATCGGTGTCCAAGAGCTTTGCGCGGCGCTCATCGACAATGACGCGCTGATCGGCAAGCAGTTGATTGTATTTCCATGTTTGGGCATGGATCTCCAACAGCTGCCCCTCGGTGACTCGCTGGCAATGGGCTACAAAGTCGCTGACGCGTTTGGATTCAATCCTTCCGGTTTCATCGGGTTGCGCACTTATCGTCTCCCCTGCACCGCCTTGGGAGACTACGTCATCTTCCAGTGAGACGAAGAACACGGATAGCCCAGGATCGCCCTGACGTCCGGCGCGGCCGCGAAGCTGGTTATCCAATCGTGAACTACGGTGGCGGGATGTACCAATGACGGCGAGGCCGCCAAGGTCCACAACCGCCGCCTTATCGGCCTCATCCGCACCCCCCAGCTTGATATCGGTTCCTCGGCCGGCCATTTGCGTGGATACGGTCACCTGACCCACTTCACCCGCCTCAGCCACGATGCGGGCCTCCTCGGCATCGTTTTTAGCATTGAGCACGTTTACCGAAATACCTCGCTCTCGAAGCACCTCGGCAAGGGCCTCAGACTCCGCCACGTCGTGGGTTCCTACTAGGACTGGTTGGCCGCTTTCGTGGAGATGAGCAATCTCCTCGACTATCGCTCGGTTCTTTTCATCGACGGTGGCATAAATGCGGTCTGATTCATCGAGCCTTCTGAGCTCATCGTTGCGGTCGATGACTGAGACATGAAGATCGTAGAATTGGCGCAGCTGATCGGTGGCCTCTACCGCAGTGCCGGTCATCCCGCACACCAGCGGGTAACGGCGCATGAGCTCTTGCAAAGTAATAGTGTCCAGGATTCGGCCGCCCTCCGAAACCTCCAGCCCTTCCTTAGCCTCGACCGCTGCTTGGAGACCATCCGGCCAGCGTTGCAGATCGGCTACGCGCCCGCGGGAGGCGTCGATAAGCTGGAGCTTGCCTTCGCTGACGATGTAATGAATGTCTCGAATCAGCAAGGCTTTGGCGTGAAGGGCCAGGTTAACCTTCACAAGTACTGTGCCAATATTGCCTTCTGAATAAAGAGAGTCAATCCCCAATTCGCGCTCTACCCGGCGGGCTCCGTGCTCCGTTAGCGACACGGCGCGACCGTCCGGGTCGGTGGAGTAATCCACGTCTTCCCGCAGGCGTGAGACCACGTTGGTTATCTGACCCGTAGGCGCCTCGCCTGGGCGGTTTCCGGCCAAGACGAGCGGGACTAATGCCTCATCAACCAGTACAGAATCGGCCTCGTCCACGATGGCGACATCGGCGCGGGCCTGCACCGCTTCGCGCCGGTCCGTGATCTGATTGTCGCGGAGAACGTCGAAGCCTAGCTCGTTTACTGGGGCGTAGATGATGTTGGAAAGGTATGCCTCCCGCCGAGCGCTAGAGTCCATCTTCTCAGTTACGGATGCGACGCTGAGACCAAAAAACTCCACGAGCGGGCGCATCCACTCGGCGTCACGCCCAGCGAGATAGTCGTTGACCGTAACTACGTGGACCCGTTTGCCGGTAAGCGCGAAGCCCGTGGCAGCCATGGCCCCAACCAGGGTCTTACCTTCTCCGGTTGCCATTTGGATAACGTCGCCCTCTAGCAGGCGTAACACGCCCTGGGATTGGACGTGGAACGGGGCTAATCCGAGCCGGCGTTCGGAAGCCACCGAGAGCGCAGCTAGAAACTGAGCCTTGTCAGCAATATCGCCATCTTTGACAGATTTCCGAGCTGCCTTGGCTACCTCAGCATCAGAGAGCTGGCTCAAGGCAGCCGTCGCTTTAAGCGAATCGGTAACGATTGCTTTGGATTTTTTACTGTTGCGCTCCGTCTGAGCCCCCATGGCTTTCCAGAACCAGTTAAAACCTGCCATTGCGACGCCGGAGTCCTTTCAGCAAAGAGTTCTTATTCCTAATAGACTGTAGCCAATCTTTTCGTGACGCGGCGACAGTGGGCTGGCTATTGTAGTACGTATGCGATCCGTAAATGTGACGTTGCCCTCTTCAAAGGGGACCGGAATGGCCGGAACTATCGATTTTCCCGATTCCCCTCCCCGAGCTTTCGCGATTTTTGCCCACTGCTTTGCCGGCTCCCGCCACACGCCGGGCGCCGCGCGAGTGTGCAAGCGCCTGACTAGTTTTGGAATCGCCTGCTTGCGCTTTGACTTTCCCGGTTTGGGGCAGTCTGAAGGTGACTTTGCTGACACCAGCTTCAGCCAAAACATCGCCGACATAGGTGCGGCCGCGCAGTGGTTGGCGGACAACTATACTCCCCCGCAGTTGCTGATCGGCCATTCCCTTGGTGGCGCTGCCTCCCTGGCCGCCGCCAGCCAAATCAAGTCACTCAAAGCGGTAGCCACAATCGGGGCCCCGTTCGATCCGGCGCATTCCGTGCTTCACTACGCCGATAAAATCGGCGAAGCCGACCAGCACGGCTCCGTTGAGGTAGTGCTGGGCGGGCGCAAGCTCAGGATTTCCCGCGAATTCCTGGAAGACCTAGCCGATACCAATCCGGTGGACTACCTGAAAAAGCTACGCAAGCCGTTAATGATCCTCCATTCCCCGTTGGACCAAACTGTCGGCATCGATAACGCGCAGAATATCTTCCGAGCCACCCGTTACCCGAAGTCCCTCGTTACCCTCGACAAGGCCGACCACCTGGTCACCCGCCAGGGCTCTGCCGCGCGTGCCGCTGACCTCATTGGAGCCTGGGTTGAGCAGTTCATAGTCCCAGACTATGTGCCTACTCCTGTCGGTGAGGATTCCGCGCGAAGCCACCAGGCCGCGGGGACCAAGTTTGGAATGGTTGTCCGCCACAATGACCGGGACGTGACCGTTGACCGCCTCAAAAAGGACGGTGGCAAGGGCAATGGTTTTACCGCCATGGGATTGCTGATGTCCGCATTGGCGGCCGATACATCCCAATGCATCAAAGCTGCCGCACGGGGCATGAAGCTCGACGATGTAGTTGTTCAGATCACCCATGTGGAGGGAAACACCTATGAACGGCGCATTGAACTTAGCGGTGACCTTGAGGCGGCGCAGAGGAAGCTGCTTACCGAAGCGGCAAAATCGGGTCAGATCGAGTCAACCCTTACTACCCTATCCATCGTGGACGTGATCGTTTAGATGGCCAGGCATCATCTAGTTCACCGCCCTATCGGTTCAGGCCAACGGTGCCCGTGCGGTACAGGTCTAAGCTTCGGGGAATGTTGCCAACGCTTCCATGAGGGGGCGAATGCTCCTACGGCCGAAACACTCATGCGCTCGCGTTTTAGCGCCTTCGTAACCGGTGATGAGGATTACCTCTTGAGGACGTGGGACCCTCTCACCCGCCCCGTGGATCTCAACCTTGAGGATGATTCCATCCGCTTCTACAGGCTCGATATCCTAGACACCGTTGACGGCAGCCCCCTGCACGATACGGGCGTGGTGGAATTCGAAGCCTTCTACAAAGGGGCCGCTGTGGGCTCGCAGCGTGAACGCTCCACTTTTTCGAAATCCAATGGCCGTTGGTTCTACAGTTCCGGTGAGCTGGAATAGCCTCTACCGTGGGCTTTGGATAGTTGCCTAGGTGTCCGCTATGATAGTGATGCTTCTAATCCCAACGGGTTGGGAAGCGGCGGGCTATGGCGCAGCTTGGTAGCGCACTACACTGGGGGTGTAGGGGTCGCAGGTTCAAATCCTGTTAGCCCGACCAAAATCGCCTGGTCAGATGAACTCTGGCCAGGCGTTTAATTTATTTGGTCGTCGCCCCCTTGGGCTGTAGCGCACTAAGCCTCTAGGCCTCAGGCTTTTCCTGGGGGTTAGCAGGCGGCACGTCCTTGCCCGCCTGAGGGTCTTGATCGTCATCGAGGCCCAGGCGCTTATCAACTTCACGGCGTGCCTTGCCAATCTGATCTGCCTTATCAGCGCCTAGTTTTTGGTTGGCCGCCTGCTCTACCTTGTCAAGCGCGCTATCTGCAATCTTGCGGCCTGGCTTGGTCTTCAGAAGCCGGGCGATTTTATCCATAATGCTCATTTAGAGACTCCGTTCTTTAACTATCGGCGTTAAATGCCGCTATAAATCGTAAACGCTGATCAGTCCTCTGCCCCCTCGGCACGACCGGGTACGGCGAAGAAATCGAGCACTTTATCCGTCGCGAATCCGGCGGGCACCGAATTGGTATCGTCAGCGGTGCCGCCCGGCCACACGTGTGATCCCCCTCCAATGCGGACATGCTGAAGCGGTGCCTGGCACTGCGACCAAGTCTGATACAGCGCACCATCGCTCAGGCGTTCCGTGGTCGCGCCCGACGCACACCGATTTCGCTGCGCATCCATTGCCAGGACATCGTTGACGGAGACGTAGCGCGCGCCATGCCGGCGCCCACCGTAATAGTCAACGATTGGATCTTCCGTGCCGTGAATGTCCAGCCTTCCTACCGGCTCACCCTGACAATCCTTATGGATCGCCTCGTAGTAGGCCGCGGAAACGGTAGCCACTGAGTTAAAAACGTTCGGCAGCTGGCAGGCAAGGTACGCGGCGAAGCCGCCGCCATTCGACATTCCGGCGGCGAAGATGCGGTCATCGTCAATCGTGTACGTTGCGCGCAGTGCATCGATGATGTCCTCGACATACTGCACATCTTCGGCGCCCGTTGTCTCCGCGTACGGCGCCGGAGCCCACGCCCGTTTTTCGCCCTGCGGGTACACGGTAATCGCGTACGACGATGAGAGCTGGCTGTATTTGTATATCTGCCAACTGGTTTCCTTCCACCCATGGAAGGCCAGGATCATTGGCCACTGCTTGGACGCATCATAGGTTTCCGGGAGGAAGAGCATGAAGTGGCGCCCAGAGGGCAGGTGAATGCGTTTAAAGGAACCTGGCTGCGGGCCCGCGATTGGCGAGGACCGGGGAATCCCTAGGCTCTTGTGCTGTATCTCCTCGCGAGGTACAGCCCCTTCAGCCTGTACCCCGGCGGATTCTGGAGTGGAATCACCATCCGTATCGCCGGTTGTTTCCCCACCACATGCGACGAGCATTAAAGAAAGGGAGCACGCCATGATGGCTGCACAGACCCCTCGAATCCCCTTCACGGAAAACTACACGCGACCTTTCTGCCATGCGGCCCAGAGCTTTTGATAACGACCGTCCAATCTTAGCAGCTGCTCATGCGTACCCTGTTCCACGATCCTGCCGTTATCCATGACTAAGATCTGATCCGCCTGGGAGGCTTGGTCAAGGCGATGTGCCACGACCAAGGCCGCGCGCCCCTTAGTCACTTCGTCGGCCGAGGCCTCCAGATGGCCGGCACCAACGGAACCGGCCTCCGCCGTGGCCTCATCCATGACAACCACCTTGGGATCGAGTAGCAGGATGCGCGCCAAGGCCAGCTGTTGCGCCTCAACGGGCTCAAGCTGCACGCCACGGGCGCCAACCACGGTATCGAGACCGTCGATCAGGTTATCCATGAAGCGCGCATCGACGCGCTCTAAGGCCTCTAACATTTCCTCATCCGTTGCCGTGGGGTTCGCTAGGGACAGGTCCTCGCGAAGGGTGCCGGAGAATACGTGCACGTCCTGGGAGACCATGGCTAGGCGGGCTACGCGCTCGGCATCGGATAGTTGGGATACCTCTACACCATCGATTCTTACGTCCCCGGATGTGGGGACGCGCAGTCCGGAGAGCAATGCGGCCACCGTGGTCTTGCCCGCGCCCGAGGCGCCCACCAGCGCCACGGTCTCCCCGGGACCGATGGACAAGGAGACATCTTCTACCGCCCAGCCGTCTCCGTAGCTGAAGGATACGTTGCTCATGACTACGCGGCCCTCCGGCTCGGGCGCCCCCGAAGGCGGTACGGGTTTGGGCGGATCGATTACCACGCCCACGATGCGCGAGAGCGAGGCGTAACCGGATTGAATCGTGTCAAGCACTCGCATCAGGCTCATGAGCGGACCGCGAAGGCGGATAAGCATCAGCATTGCGGAAGTAACCGCGCCGACGGTCAGATCGCCAGTGCGCACAACATAGAAACCAACGATGAGGCCCGCAGCCAGCATGGTAAATTCCACCGCGGCCATCCACAGCTGGAGCGAAAACATGGTACGCCGGGCTCGGTAAGCCTTGTCGCGTACGGCTTCAGAGGCCTCATTGATGCGCTCGTGCATATCTTTTTCGAGGGCGAACGCTGTGACGGTTTCGCGCCCGTGAATCGCCTCGAGCACGCGGCGCGCCCTGTTTGCCATGGCGGCGCGCTCGGAAGCGTAGCGGCCGGGAGCCACCTTGAGATACATTTTGGCCGCGAGCCAGTAAATGGGCAGGGCGCACACCGCCACGGCAACGAATTGCCAGTTCAGCGTCACTAGTGCCGCGGCGGTGGTGATAATGGCGAAGGTTGATGTGGTAAGCACGGGAATCGTCTCCGTGACCGCCGTGGACAGTTCCGCTACATCGTCCGTGGATCGCGACACTAGATCTCCGGAGCCAGCGTCTTCCACGCGGTGGGTGGGAAGCCCCAGCGCCGTGCCCACCATGTCCTCGCGCAGGTTAGCGATGACCCGCTCGGTTATCCGCGACAGGAAATAGAAACCGACCGCTGATAACACGCCGCCGGCGATGGCAACGCCCACGAGATAGATGGTGAGGCGGAATAGGGACAGTTCCGCCTCCCCCACCACCGCATCGACTATGCGGCCTAAGAAAATGGGAACGTAGATGTTGGCTACCGAGCCGGCGGCCAGCAAGATGATGGCGAGGATGAATTGGCGGCCGGCCTTGGGCACCTGGCGGACGTGGCGGAGGGCGACATGGCGCACCTGGGGCCACTCGGCTGTGGGAAACCTCATTTAGGCATTCACCCCCACCGCATGCCATGCGGGCGCGGACGTATACACGATGGTGACCTTGTCTTTTCGGTGCTCCGCGACGCGCTCAGCGATCCGTGCTTCAGTCACGGAGTCTACCGCCGTCGTGGGGTCGTTGAGGATGAGGATGGGGGCGTCGGACGCGATGGCGCGGGCTAGGGCGACGCGCTGACGCTGTCCGCCCGAGAGATTGCCGCCGTTTTCGCCCACCTCGCGGCCGAATCCGCCGGGGATATCCTCGGCAGAGGCAACGCGAAGGGCCGCCACCGCACGGTCGTAGTCATCATGAACATTCTCGGCGATTGAGCCCTCGAACAGGGACGCGCGGTGCGGTGCCACAATCACGCGTTCGCGCGGAAGTAGGCGCAGGTTATCCGGGGCCTTGTCCGCAATGACGGTGACCCCATTGGGCAGCGCGGGCGTCGCGGGCGCTTCGCCGTAGTCCACTGGATCCGCGGCGAGGATCGAAGTGATGCGCTTGGCGCTAGCCTGCCCGTTGGCCCAGACCGAGGCAATATTGCGCCCCAGCATGGTCATTGGGGTAATGATAAATTGCGTGAGGCCAACCACGGTGATGAGTTCGCCCACCGTGATTAGCTCGCGCATCGCCAGCATGCCGGCGGCGATACCTACGGCAATAACGTAGATACCGCCTACGATTTCGGTGGTGGCGTTGAGCCTAGCCTGCGCGGCATTCGCCTCGATAGTGCGGACATATGCCTCATCGGAGACCTCGGAGTAGCGCGCGCGCACGGTAACCACGGCACCGAGGCCTTTGATGATGCGCAGGCCCTGGACCACATCGGTGGCGGTAGCGGCGGCATTGGCCAGCGCCCGCTGCCTGCGTGAGGAGCGCAGGCGCAGCGGTTTGGACGCCAGGACGGAGATAAAGACCACGATGGGCCCGCCGATCAAGATGGCAAGGCCTAGGGGGACGTTGATCAACGCGGCCATCGTGGCAACATAGATGATGGAGGCAACCTCGGCTACCGGGAATACGGTCATCATTACCGCAAACGCCACGCGCTGGGTGTCAGTAGACGCGATGGACAGCAGCTCGCCGGCGCTGCGTTTTTCCCCTGCCATGCCGCAAGGCTGCTGAATGCGGTCAGTTACCGCCATCCGGACATCATGGGCAATCTGTAGCTGGGCTCGTTGAAATAGGCTGCGCGCAAACCAACCGGCGGCGGCATTTACCGCAAACACAACGGCCAGCACTGCGACCCACAGCCACAGGCTGCGCAGATTGCTGGTTGCGATGGCGGAATCAATCGCCCGGCCCACTATGACGGGCGTAAGCCCGTTGGCGACGAACGTTACGGCCATCAGGATGCCGGCGGGAATAGTCCAATTCTTGCGGGACAAGACCGTTTTCAACAGCCAGCGGGGATCATTCGGCGCTGGAAGTGTTGTCATAGCCTTCTACTCTATTAGCCTGTAGATTCTTTGGGTGATGTCAACACAGCCCAACCCTGAAAACTTCCCGTCCTATCGGGCCCCCAGCCGCGCATCTAACCCCCGCTTTAGCACGCGGGTTGCACGAAGCGACGCCGGCGCGGCCTTTCAGCGCGGCGCCAAGAACTATGACGACGCGCGTCCAGGCTACCCCAAAGAAGTTGCGGGGCTGGTGCGCGGTTTTTCTCGCGTGCTCGATGTTGGCGCCGGTTCGGGCAAGCTCACAAGGGACTTGGGACCACGAAACGGCAACGAGCGTGTCTTCGCCATCGATCCGTCTCAGGAAATGTGCGAGGTGCTCAGGGCCAACATCGCCGTGCCCGTCTGGCGCGCCACGGCCGAGGCCACCGCGCTACCCAACAGCTGTGTTGATGCAGCTGTGTGCGCCCAGGCGTGGCACTGGTGCGACGTGGGCGCGGCCAGTTCCGAGCTTGACCGCGTAATCGCGCCGCACGGGCGGCTGGTGCTGGCGTGGAATACCCTGGCCGTGGAGGCCGATCCGTGGCTCCTGCGGCTATCGCGCATCATGCACTCCGGGGACATCCACCGGGCTGGATTCGTACCGGAGGTCAGCGCGCCGTGGAGGCTTGAAAAAGACCTGCGGCTGCAATGGGCCCAGGCCACTACCCCGGAAGGCCTCCATGAGCTTATGCATACGCGCGCCTACTGGCTGCGTGCCAAACCTCATATCCGCGAGCGCATGACCCACAACCTCAATTGGTACCTCTTCGAGCACATGGGGTTTGCCCCCAACCAAGAACTCGAAATTATCTATCGCACGGATGCTTTTACCTACGCGCGCGGCTAGCCCACTATCTTGGATTGGCCCCGGCCGGCGATGCTAAAAGCCCCGCGACTTCCAGTGGAAAACACATCACTGGAAGCCGCGGGGCTTGGGCTATAGACCTAGCGGGCTAGCGACGCTTGCCTTTGCCACCTCGGCGCTCGCGCACGCGGACTGCGATGCGCACGGGCGAGCCGTGGAAACCGAAGCGCTCGCGGAATTTGCGCTCCAGGTAGCGGCGGTAGCCTGCGTCGAGGAATCCGGTGGTAAACAGCACGATGGTGGGAGGCTGGGTGGCGGCCTGGGTGGCGAAGAGAACACGCGGCAGGCGGTTGTTCTTCATCGGCGGCGGGTTGGCGGCAATCGCCTCGCGCAGCCAGGAATTGAGCTGGCCGGTGGTCACGCGCTTATCCCATGACTCGAGGGCCTCGAGCATCGCAGGCTCGAGTTTCTGGAGGGCGCGGCCGGTCTCGGCGGAAATATTAATGCGCGATACCCAGGGCAGGTGCGCGAGCTGCTCATCGATCTCACGATCGAGGTAGTAACGACGGTCCTCGTCCATGAGATCCCACTTGTTAAAGGCAATGACCAGGGCCTTGCCTGCCTCGAGGACCATGTTGAGCACCCGCTGATCCTGCTCGGAGATCTCCTGAGAGGCGTCGATCAGCATGATGCAGACCTCCGCGGCATCGATGACCCCTCGGGTGCGCAGGGACGCGTAATACTCGTGGCCCTGGGCGTTTTTAACCTTCTTGCGCAATCCGGCCGTATCTATGAACTTCCACAGGTGCTCATCGAGCTGGACGAGGGAGTCCACCGGATCGACAGTGGTACCGGCAACGTTGTCCACCACGGAGCGCTCCTCGCCGGAAAACTTGTTCAGCAGCGAGGACTTGCCCACGTTTGGCTTCCCCACCAAGGCCACGCGGCGTGGCCCCGAGGTAATCGAGTTCGCGCGCGGTTCATCGGGAAACAGGCGCATGATTTCATCTAAAACGTCTGCCCCACCGCGGCCGTGCTGCGCCGATACGGGCCACGGATCGCCCAGGCCAAGGCCGTAGAACTCAGCCATGTCCGCGTACTGATTATCGGAATCGAATTTGTTGGCCACCAGGATCACCGGGACGGGCGCCTTTTGCAAGCGGCGCGCCATCACCATGTCAGTCTCGGTGATCCCCACCTTGGTATCGACCACCATGACGATTACGTCGGCGGTTTCCATCGCCGCCTCGGCCTGGCGGGCGATGGCCGCGTGGATTCCCTTGACGTTAGGGTCCCAACCACCCGTGTCCTGGACCCAGAAACGGCGACCGTTCCAGTCGGCGACGTAGGAAATGCGGTCGCGGGTAACCCCTGGGTGATCCTCAACCACCGCTTCGCGACGGCCCAGGAAGCGATTTACTAGCGAGGATTTGCCCACGTTGGGGCGGCCCACGATCGCCACAGTGCATAGCGCTTCTTCAACATGGCTGGCATTGCCAACCCCGTAGGCGCGCTCAAGTTCGGCCCAGTCTTCCTCGGTGTAGGAATCATCACCGAGCGGCTCATCCCCATAGTCAGCCTCGCCATACTCCGACTCATCGAATTCGCCGTCAAAATCGTCATCGAAATCATCGGAGCCATCGGCTGCTTCCACTACCTCGACGGCGGAGTAGTTCTCATCGCCGAAGTCAAAATTGAATTCGGATTCATCGAAGTCTTGGGAGGCCCAGCCACCGTGTCGGTCCTCTACCTCCGATTCCTCAAGCTTTCCCTGGGGGTAGAAAAATTGGGTGTTTTCCTCTGGGTTAGGGACGTTGTGTTCTTTATTAGCCATGAGCATGCTCCTTCGCGGACTCTTCTACTACCGCAATTAGGGCGGAGATGACCTCATCCGGGCTCATCTCAGAGGTATCGACAACGGTGGCGTCATCGGCGGGACGCAGCGGCGAGGTGGCGCGGGAGGAATCCGCCTCGTCGCGGCGCACCACGTCGGCCAGCACGGTTTCAAAGTCAGTATCGATGCCGGCTGCGACGTTTTGGTCATAGCGGCGCTGCGCACGGACTTCGGCGGAGGCGGTCATGTACGCCTTAGCCGGAGCATCAGCCAGCACCACGGTTCCGATATCGCGCCCCTCGACGATGGCGCGGTGTGCTTCCGCAGCCAGCCTGCGCTGGAGATTGACCAGGTTTTCACGCACTTCTGGGATAGCAGAGACCGCAGAGACATTTCGCGTGACCTCATCGCCGCGAATCTCGCGGGAGACATCCTCGCCGGCGAGCAGGACCTCCGTAGAATCCGGATCATCGGAGACGGTCAGAGGCAAATCGGCAGTAACCTTGTTAACCGCAGCGGCGTCAGAGGGGTCAACGCCCTCGCGGAGCACCGCCAGGGTCGCCACGCGATACATCGCTCCTGTATCTACGTACTTAGCGTCAAGCTTTTTGGCCAATGCGCGGCACGTAGTGGATTTCCCCGTACCCGACGGTCCGTCAACGGCCAAAACCAGGCCGCCATTAGGCATGTTGCTTAGCATTACATCCCCACCGCCTTGTACAGGCTGGTTAGCTCGTTGGAGTTCAGCGCGCGGATTTTACCCGGGGTCAATTCACCCAGTTGAACGGTATGAATCTTGGTACGTACCAGGCGCTGGACCGGGAACCCGGCCTCCTTGAGCATACGGCGCACAATGTGCTTGCGCCCCTCGTGCAACTCGATACGGATAAGGGAGCGACCCTGGCTCTTGTCCACGACCTGGACGTAATCCGCCTTGGCCACGCCGTCCTCCAGCTCAATTCCGTCCTTGAGTTGGTTGACCAGCTTGTTGTCAGCCTCGCCAAGCACTTCTGCGAGATAGGTCTTGGCCACCTCATACTTCGGGTGCATCAAGCGGTTCGCCAACTCCCCATCGTTGGTGAGTAGGAGCAGGCCCTCCGTGTCGGCATCCAGGCGTCCCACGTGGAATAGGCGCTGCCCAGCGGCCACGCGGTCAGAGATGAGGTCACCCACACAAGGGCGCCCCATGTCATCACTCATGGTGGACTGCAAACCGCGTGGCTTGTTCAGCATGAAGTACTGGTGTTCCTCATTGACGTTGACGCGAACCCCGTCCACGCGGATGATGTCCACGTTGGGGTTAACGCGCACGCCCTGCTTTACAACGATGCGTCCGTTGACCTCAACGCGCCCGTTGTCAATGAGGATCTCCGCGTGGCGCCGGGAGGCCACTCCCGCCTTCGCGAGTACCTTCTGCAGCCGCTCCCCGCGCGGGGAATCCGCTGACTTTGATTTCTTGTCTTCGTACAACCAGTCTGCGCCCAGATTCTTGGCAACAGATTCTGCAGTGGCCTGGCGCTTTTTCTTATCTACGTGCTGATGACGGGCCGGCTTAGCGTTGGAGACAATGATGTCACTGTCACGCTTTTTCTTTTCCGGTGTGCCGTCTCGGCGAGCGGGATTGGTCACGGTAAACGCGTCCTTTTCTTGAGAGTATGCAGTTAATATGTACCCGGCCATCCTAGCCTAGTTCCAGCTCCAACGCGATTTGATCCAACTTTTGCCTTCCGCTCATTGGTAAAAGGCCCAAACCATGCTTCGCGCGGTGGCTAGTATTCGTCCTCTATAGATTCGATGTCCGGGAGCAGCGGCGCCAAATCCGGCAGGCGCTTGAGCGAATCGATCCCCAACAGTTCCAGGAATAGTTCCGTTGTTTCGTATCGGTGCGCCGAGCCTTCAAAACCCTCGTTATCCAACTCGCGGACTAACCCGCGTAAGGTAAGCGTGCGCATGACGCCATCGACGTTTACCCCGCGCACCGCGGCCACCTGAGCGCGGGTCACCGGCTGGCGGTACGCGACCACCGCCAAGGTCTCTAGCGCGGCGCGCGACAACTTCGTCTGGCTTCCATCAAGCAGGAATTGCTCCACCGCGCCGGCGTTGGCCTTCCGGGTGTAAAAGCGCCACCCGTCCGAGGTCTCCTTGAGCTCAATCCCCGAACCCCGCGAGTCATATTCGCGGGCTATTTCGTTGAGGATATCGCGGACCTCCCCTACCTCGAGTTCGAGTGCGGCGGACAGGGCCTCCGCATCCGCTGGTGTATCGAGCACCAGGAGGATGGACTCCAAGCGCGAGCGCTGCTGTGAAATGAGCGGTAAATCCATAATGCAAGGATTCTACCGCTCCAGTTCTATTGCCCGCGGGTACCCGCCAAGGGATGGTCAATCCCCGGCTAACTTTTCCCCTAATCCCAGTTGGCCGCGGCCACGACTGCCGGGTCCACGTCGAGACCGGTCCAGGAGACGGCTAGCGGCCCTAGTGCTTCGGGCTGATCCGCGTCGACCGCCCTGGCCTTGTATAGCTCCAGTAGCGCCAGGAACCTGCCGACTACCTGTATCGATATAGTGCAGTCCCGAGTCAGCGCTTCGAAACTCATCCAGCGTTCCTGCCCCAGAAGCTTGAGTGTTGCCATGATTTTTCCCGCCTGCTCCGGAACGGAAACCGCTACCTGATGGATGTGGCCTGTCCCAACCTCCTCCGGCGGTTTGGGGCGAAAGACGCCCGCGGCCAGCTCCGCGAAACTAGCAGGGGTGTGGCCAAGTTTTACCGGAGGCAACAAATCTGAAAACTGTTCCTCGATGCCTACGGCACGAGGGTATTGCCTCTGCGCGGCCCGCTGCCACTCGGCGAATTGTTCCGCGACCTGCTTGTAAGCCCTGTACTGGAGCAGGCGCGCGAACAGCAGGTCTCTGGTTTCCAACAACTCCAGGTCCTCGAGATCATCCACGTCACCCCGCGGCAGGAGGCGGGCCGCCTTAAGGTCAAGGAGGGTCGCGGCGATGAGCAGGAAGTCCGTAGTTTCGTCCAGATCCGCTGAATCACCCAAGGCGCGAGTGTAGGCCACAAACTCGTCCGTAACTTCGGATAACGCAACGTCCGTAATGTCCATCTTCTTTGCGGAGATGAGCTGCAAAAGGAGGTCAAACGGGCCCTCGAAGTTGCGCAGGGCGATGCGAAATCCGGCGATCTCCGGTTGGACAACCTCAGGGGTCGTTGCGGCTCGAGCCATTAGCCTTTAGTGCGCTCGATTACTTCGAGCGCCAGGTTCCTGTATTGCGCCGCCGCCTGCGAGTTCGGCGCCCATGTGGTGATTGGCTCTCCGGCCACGGAAGTCTCGGGGAAACGAACCGTTCGCGTAATGACCGTGTCGAAGACCTTATCCTCAAAATAGTCCACCACGCGGTTCATCACTTCGCGAGCATGCTTGGTCCTTCGGTCATACATAGTGACCAAAATGCCTACGATTTCCAGATCAAAGTTGATCCTCTCGGAAACTTTCTCAACGGTATCCGTAAGCAAAGCGAGACCGCGCAAGGAGAAAAACTCGCACTCCATCGGAATAATCACGCCGTGCGAGCAGGCGAGGGCGTTGACCGTCAGCAGGCCCAGGGATGGCTGGCAGTCAACGATGATGAAGTCATAATCGCGGCGCACCGGGCGCAACGCACGGGCCAGCGTATGCTCGCGGCCCACCTCATTGACTAGCTGGATCTCGGCGGCGGACAGGTCAATGTTTGCAGGAACCAGATCCATGCCGGGGATGCCGGTGTTCTTGATGGCGGAATGAATGGACGTCTGGTTGTCCAGCATCACGTCATAGATGGTGTCTTCTATCTCATCGTGGGCGAGGCCTAGGCCCGCTGACAATGCCCCCTGCGGGTCCAAGTCAACCATGAGGACTTTACGCCCCAGCTCGGCCAGGCACGCGCCCAAATTGATGGTAGAGGTGGTTTTACCCACCCCACCCTTCTGGTTACACATGGAGATAATGGTTGCGGGTCCATGCTGTGAAAGAGGTTCGGGCTGCGGGAGTTCGCGAATAGGGCGTCCCGTCAGACCAACTTCAGCTGCTGAGGCATCAAACAATGCATCATTGATCACAGTCACACCTGCTTCCTTGACTGCGGTGGGCCCGCAGGTTTTCGTGTACTTTCGTGCGCCTTCCCGGGCGTTGAGCAACAGCGCTGGATTCCTAGATGGGCCCCTACGCCGCCGCGCCCGAATGACACGGCTGTCATTTATACACTACCCTGTTGCTCGTCTTTGCCATAGATTAGGGCAGTAAAGCCCGGAGGGTAAAGGGTAAACGCTTGACTTAAGCGCTGTACAAGATGTAAGTGGGAAGCCAAATCCGCGCGTCAGCGAGCGCGACAGCCTATACCCATTAGTCCATGCGACGCTGAACACCGCCGATGTTGACTCCCAAGCGCACCGGAGAGGGGGTTTAATTTTCCCTGCCGAACTAATTTTTCGCTCCCGCGCGTGAGAACCTAGGCGCGAGGGTGGGCTGTGCGCCATACCTCGCGCAGATTGTCCGCGGTCACATGCGTATAGATCTGGGTTGTTGTAACAGAACTATGCCCCAATAATTCCTGTACGGTACGCACATCGGCGCCCCCCTGCAGGAGATGGGTGGCGAAGGAATGCCGCAAAGTGTGCGGGGATATTTTGTCACCTAGACCGGCGCGCTGGGCTGCGAGCTGCACGATTGCCCACGCCGATTGGCGAGTCAGGGCCCCACCGCGCGTGTTGAGGAAAAGCGCGTGAGTCTTGCCCTTCGATAGGGCCGGGCGTGCGCGCACTAGGTACTCCTCGCAAGCTTTACGCGCTTGCGAGCCCACCGGCACGATGCGCTCCTTGTTGCCCTTTCCAGCCAGGCGCAAGATGCCGTCGGAATTATTAATAGAATCCACGGTAAGTCCCATGAGCTCCGAAATCCGGGCGCCGGTCCCGTAAAGCATCTCTAGCACCGCCCGGTCGCGCAGATTGACCGGGGTGGCGTTTTCACCGCTGGGCGGCGATTCAATCAGCGCCGTGACCTGATCGATGCTCAGAGTCTCCGGTAGGTGCTGGATCTTATGGGGAGGGGCCACCTCGGCGGCCACGTCGCGGGAAACGGCACCTTCAGACAGGGCAAACTTGTGAAAGCCGCGGGCTACGATGAGCGCCCGCGCGCTTGACGACGCAGCAAGTGGCTTGTGCCCATCCCATCCAGTCTGCAAATCCTTAAGATATTGCTCCACATCGGCGGTGGTCACCGCTTCCAGGTCAGATATCCGTGCGGCCTCAAGCCACTCAAGGTAGCGGTTGAGATCTCGCCGGTAGTTGCTCAGCGTATTGGCCGAAGAGCCCTTCTCCACCGCTAAGTGGTCAAGCCAACCGGTGGCGCTAGCTCGCAGGTCCGCCACCGCCTAGCCTTTCTTGAGATCGGGGCCAGAGCGCCGGCCGGCCAGGGATTGCGGGCGCAAATCAAAGTCCCTACTGGGGCTAAAGCCTTCGAGTCCATCCCGCAGCACGGCCCTGGCGGCGAGGATGCCGGAGACCGCGATGGAGTTATTAATCTCCCCGCGCACCACGCGGGCCGCGGCCTCCTCCAGGTCAACCCAGTCCATGCTGAGATCCGCTTCCTCATCATCGGCCGGCGATGGGCGCTCCACCGCGGACAGGTCAGTGGCAAGGTAGACGCGCACGGCCTCTTCACAAAATCCGGGGGAGGTAACTAGATCAGCAAGTCCCATCCAGGACTTGGCGGACAGGCCGGCTTCTTCTTGGAGCTCGCGTTTGGCGCATTCCAGCGGATCCTCATCTTTGATATCCAGCAGGCCGGCCGGCAGTTCCCACAGGCGCCGCTTAACTGACTGGCGCCACTGCTTAACCATGGCAATCCGGCCCTCACTATCAACCGCGGCAACCGCCACGGCGCCGAAGTGCTCAACCACTTCCCTGTGGGCCAGGGATCCCCCGGGCATCCGGACAGTATCGCGGCGGACGGCGATGATCGGCGCATCCAGTATCAAATCTGAGTCGGTGACCTCAAACGTATGGCCCATCGCTGCTATCCCCTGTCCGGCAGCGTCGGCGCCGCAGCCTCGGCGGATGAGGCGGCTCCGTAGGCCCCCGAACCGCCATTGAGTTGCTCCTCCGTGGCTAGCACGGCAGCTAGACGGGCCCACGCGTTGCCGAGAGAGTCGACCGTGGAAATCTCGGAAGTCTTAGCCCTAAGCGAGTCGATAATCCCGCCTTCCGAAGCCTGCTCTATGCGCGCCGCGTAGACGGTGTTTCCACCGGCGGCGTCCATAGCTTCGACAAAGCGGAGGAGATTGTCTGTAAAGAATTCGTCTCCGCCGCGGCCCGAGACGACGATGATGGCCTGGGCCGGGAGGATAGTCCCGGACTCGTAATCGATGAATCCTGAATCCCGTAGCGCCTGCAGCATGTCCGCGCGTTCTTCGACACTGGCTAGAGGCTCCGCCGTTGCGGGATCAAGCAGGAGCGCGGCGCCTAGTGCGTTACCCGCGTGGGTGCCGGAGGCGAGATCCTGAGTACTGAGCTGGGCGCCCGCCGGCAGCGTGTTGGCTACCAGTGATTTCAACTCCTCGGCTCCGTCTTGGTGGAAGAAGCGCTGATCCAGGTTGATGGTTCCGGCGTTGACCGCACCGGTCTGCTCGAGCAGGGATTTCACCGCTTTGATGTCTGATTCCACCGCGTCCGGCGCGGCGATGATCATTACCGGGCGCGCGTCTAGCGTTCCCTGAACAAGGTCGCCGGAGAGATCAGAGATCACCGAATCTCCGGTTTTGGACTGGGCTTCAAGAATCTGGGTGCTTTGCAGCACCCGGCGGTGCTCCTCACGCAGCCCGCCCTCACCGGCGTCGCCACCGTTCAGGTTGGGCCCCACAACTAGGGCGCCGAGCGCCGTGCCCGCCGCTATACCAAATCCTAGGCCTGCTACTACAAGCCCGCCGTTCCTCGATGCCTTTGGCATGAAAGATTCCTACTTTCTGAGTCTAGTGCCTAGTTGCCGAACCACCCGGACACCGCCGTGAGCAAGTTATCCCACGTTTCGGAAAGGTTGGTGGAAAAATCTGAGGAACCACCGAAACCGACGATCAGAACTATCGTGGCTACAGCCACTAAAAGCCCTAGCGCCGCCCAGAGCCACGCGCCCCCGCCACGGGATGGAGCGGTGTACAGGTTGATGACGGAGTCCGCATCAACCAGCGTGGTGCCCGCCTTCATGCGGGCCAGCAGGGCCGCCGGAGTCGCATGCTCGCCGTTGGCGAAAATATCGTCAAGGTCCACGGAATTGCCTACTTGAACAATCATCTGCGCCTCGTGGTAATCCGCGAGCAGCAGGGCAAGATCCGTAGAGGATTCGATGGCCGCCGGGAATGTCATGGCGCCAATTCCCAGGTCCTGAATGCGTTCCAGGCCGTCCGCATGTCCATCGGGAGTGGCGGGCAGCACCACCGCCGCGCCGCTGCGCAGCGCCTCGGAACCCATGGTGGAGGGGTTGCCGATGATCAGGTTCGGCTTGTACCCCATGTCCATAAGGGTGTTCGCGGCCGAATCCACTCCAACGATGACCGGTTCGTATTCCCGAATGAAATTGCGCAACGACTTGACCTTCGCGGCGTGGTCCTCGCTCGGTGAGACTACCAGGACCTTGCGGCCCTTCATTTCGGCGCCCGCGTCAGGAATGCCCAGACCATCAATGAGCAGCGGCCCCTCAGAATGAATGAGCTCAATGGAGTTTCCAAAGTAGGCTTCCATGTGATCGATGAGGCCCCGCTGGGCTTCGGAAAAATTCCTTTCCGCTTGCTCACGTTCGATTATGGACCCCGCGCCGATAGCCTGCTCCCCCAGGTAGACCGTCCCGTCTTCCGTAATGCGCGCCTTCTTGCCGTCCTTGAAACCGTTAATGAAATCCTCACCCACACCATCAAGCAGCATCACGTCGGCGTCGAGCAGCATATGCGGGCCGTAATTTGGGATGCGGCCTGTGGTGAACTTGCCCACATTGACCACCGCGGACGGTTTGACGTCCACTAGCGACTGGGCCTCTTGGCGCGATATATCAGAGGCGTTGATGACGGCAATGTCGCCGGCATTGAATTTCTTGAGGCCCTTACCCGTTGGGGTGCAGTCACGGAGATGACCGTGGAGGCCTGGCAGATCAGCGTTGCGGGAAAACAGACTCATGCTGGACATTCTTGCCGTTTCGCGGCGCAAAATGGTGAAGGCGCGCGGGTTTAAACCTTAACCTGAGGGTTTAGCGGAACTCCGCCACCTCTTTTTGCGCACGCTGGAATAGCTCTTGGGCGTGAGCCCTACCGGTTTCGGTATCATCCAAGCCCGCGAGCATGCGGGCCAACTCCTCGACGCGCTGCTCGTTGCTCAGGGTCAGCACGCCGGAGGTCACGGATTCATCGGTGACGTCCTTAGCTACATGCAAGTGGGTGTCTGCGTACGCCGCAACCTGCGGCAGGTGGGTGACCACAATTACCTGGTTGTGCGTCGCTAACCGCGCTAACCTGCGGCCAATCTCAACCGCCGCACGCCCGCCAACGCCCGCGTCCACCTCGTCAAAGACCAGCGTGGTATCCGATGAATTCGCCGACAGGATTACCTCCAGCCCAAGCATGACGCGGGAAAGCTCACCGCCGGATGCCGCCGACGCCAGGGGTTTGCCCGGAGCGCTGGCGTTGGGGGCAAGCAGCAATTCCACCTCGTCGGCGCCAGTCTTGGAGTACTTCGCAGAGCGCACCTCCACCTCAATGCGGGCCTTAGGCATTGCCAAGCCGTGCAGCTCCTCGGTAACCGCCTCGCCGAGCTTGGCTGCCGCGGCTTTGCGGGCCGCGGTGAGCTTTTCAGCGTGCCCCACCATGGTCTCCTCGGCGGCCATGACCCGCTTCTTTAACGCCTCAAGCGCTTCCGACGACGTGTCGATGCTAGCCAACCGCTGCTCAGCGTCGTTACGCCAGGCGATAACCTCATCGACGCTCGGTGCGTACTTTCGCGTCAATGACTTTAATTCCTGTTGGCGAAGCAAAGACGCCTCGAGCTGCGAAGCGTCCGCCGGGAACGTGTTCAAAAAAGATCCCAACTCGCTTGCGATATCGCCGAGCTGGGACGTGATTTCCCCGAGGCGTTGGCCGAGCGCGGCTAGCTCTGCGTCCTCACTGGAGCTCAGCGCCGCTTCGGCCTGCCCCAGTAACTCGGAGGCGGACTCCGCATCGAAGGCGCCGCCGCCACCCGCTGCCTCGGGCCCATCGATGGCGCTTAAAGCCGTGGTCGCCGCCGTGCTCAGCTCATCCACGTCCTGCAGGCGCTTGATTGTGCGTAGGAGCTCTTCGTCCTCGCCGGATTCGGGCGCGATGGAATCGATCTCATTGATGGCAAATTGCAGCCGGTCTACCTCTTGGGCCAGTTCCCTGCGGGATTGACTTCTAGTCTTGAAGTCTTTTACTAACGCTCGCCATTGCCTAAATGCCTCCGAATAGGTCTTAAGCAGCGGCGCGATTTTCTCATCGGATCGGTCGAGCGCCGCGAGCTGCTGGTCGGGAGCAAGTAGGCGCAGCTGATCATTTTGTCCATGGACGGTGATGATCTCTGTGGCGAACTCGCTCAACGTCGCGGCGGGAACCGAACGTCCTCCTAAATAAGCCTTAGAGCGTCCATTGGCGGAAACCGCACGAGTTGCGATGTATTCACCGTTTTCGTCCGCGTGTCCGCCGGCTTCCTCAACCAATGCCGCCACACGTGGGGAAGGCGTTGAAAAACGGCCCTCGACGAACGCCTTTTCCGCCCCCGAGCGCACCCTGGACGCGTCCGCACGCCCGCCCGCGAGGAGCCTTAACCCCGTGACAACCATGGTCTTGCCCGCACCGGTCTCACCGGTGAGAACGGTCAGCCCAGAGGAGAGCTCCGCCGAGGACGAGTGTATGACGCCTAGGTTTTCGATCGAAATATCAGTGAGCACGTATCAACTCTACCTTTGCGGCCCGCGCCAACCGTGGACCGGCAGGTGGAGCTTGGTGACAAGGCGGTCAGTAAACGGACGATCATCGAGGCGAACCCACCGCACGGGCTGCTTGCTTCGCATCACCTCAAGCCGCGAACCTGGCGGCATCGAGATCGTGCGGAATCCGTCCATGGCGATCACGGCTTCCGCTGTAGTGGACGCGGATTCCACCGCCACGGTGGACTTCGGCGAGACAACCAAGGGCTTGGTAAACAGCGCATGAGCGTTATTTGGAACGACGAGCATTGCGTCCAGTTCCGGCCACAACACGGGCCCGCCGGCGGAAAACGCGTACGCGGTTGAACCCGTGGGCGTGGAGATGATTATGCCATCGCATCCAAAGGCGGTCACCGGGCGAGCGTCTACCTCGAGTATGGCGTCCAGAACACCAGACCGGTTGGTGTTTTCGATGCTGACCTCATTAAGCGCCCAATTCGTTCCAAGCGTGTTTCCTTCCGAATCGATCACTTTGACCGTGATGGTCATGCGATCCTCAACGCGGTAATCACGGGCGATGACGCGTGAGATGACCTCATCGAAGCTTGAGGCTTCGCCTTCAGCTAGAAAGCCAACGTGGCCCAAGTTGATTCCCAACACAGGCACGTCTTCTTGGTAAGCCATGTCTGCGCCGCGCAGGAATGTCCCGTCGCCTCCAAGCACCAGGACCAAGTCGCAGCCGTGCGCTGCCTCGGGCCCATGCGCAACATGGTCCCAGCCGCTTAGATACGACTCATCGGCGCATACTCGGACCGCGATTCCGGCTTCGGAAAGCAGGCGGGCAGCTTTCTCGGTGGAGGCGATATTGTCTGGGCGGCCCGTGTGAGGAACCAGCAAGATGGTGCGCTGGCCGTCCTCAGTACGCGACTGGAACATGGTGCTCATTGTGGTCCTTCCTCAACCGCTTTGCGTATCATCGCTTCGAGTTCCGTATCCGATGGGTGCGTTGCGCCGCCATCTTTGACCAACCATAGGAAGTATTCAACGTTCCCGCTCGGCCCGGGCAGCGGTGAGGCGCTAACCCCTCGACAGGATAGACCAAGGGTTAGGCCGAAATTGGCGATATCCTGTGTGACCTCAGCCCGCAAAGCCGGCGAGCGCACCACGCCTCCCGAGCCTAGACGGTCCTTGCCCACCTCGAATTGCGGCTTGACCATTGGCAGGAGGAACCCGCCCTCTTTCACGCATTCGACGATGGCCGGCAGCACAAGTTTTAGCGAGATAAAGGATAGATCGCCCACCATCGCATCCACTTGGCCCCCGATGAGTTCGGTGGACAGGTGGCGTATGTTGGTGCGGTCATAAACCTCGACACGGTCATCGTTTTGCAGACGCCACAGCAGCTGACCATAGCCAACATCCACGGCGAGCACCCTCGCGGCTTGCTTGCTCAGCAAAACGTCTGTAAATCCACCAGTGGAGGCACCGGCATCCAAGACGCTTAAACCTTCAACTTCGACCGGAAAGGCTTCAAGGGCGCCAAGGAGCTTGTGGGCACCGCGGGATGCCCACTGTTGGTCCTCGCTTTCCTCAACCCTGATCGAAGCCTCCGGCTCGACAATGGTGGCAGGCTTTTTGGCATTGAAGCCCCCTACATATACGCGCCCATCCTTGATCATCTCTACGGCTTGCTCTCTGGAACGGGCGATCTTTCGCCGTACGAGTTCCGCGTCAAGCCTTCTGCGCTGTGGTGCCATTAATTCTCCTGCAGGGCATCACGAAGTACCTCGTGCGCCTTTTCTAGCTGTTCTACCTCTTCCGCCAAGCCATCCACGGGCTGCCCGAGGATCTCCGCGATGGCTGCATCGACCTGAGACGGGTTGGTGTGCAGCGCTCGAGGATCACGCGGGATGGGCCTAGACATTATTGCCAGGCTTTCGTTGCTTGCTCCGCTACATCCGAGCGCGGATGGATATAACGTGGCGGCTCAGGCATCGCCCACACCACTTCTAATACGGTGCGCAGAGCTTGGATCGGGGTAGCCCCTTCATCTCCTCGCTCCAGAAGGAGATCATAACCATCGATGCGGGCGGTGAATCCGCCTTGGGCTCCAGGACGCAACTGCTCGGAACTCAGGCTGAGATCAGACATGTTAGCCCCGATGTAATCGGGGCGCAGCCCTTGGGGTGCCTCGATAAGATCCATGGCGCCGCTGACGCCAGTGAGGACGTGGAAGGTATCCATGGCTGCCGCGTTGCCTCCCGCTATATCCGTATCCAGGCGATCTCCCACCGCGAGAGGCCTTTTCGACCCGATCAGCTCTGCCGCTTGTAAGAACATGGCGCATTCCGGCTTGCCAGCCGATATTGGGCGAACGCCGGTTGCGGAGGTAACCGCCGCCACGAGGGAGCCGTTACCTACGGCCAACCCCCGTTCCGTGGGCAGCGAGGTATCCAGGTTCGAGGCGATAAATTGGGCACCGTTTCGAATCGCTAGAGCGGCCTCTGTGAGCATCGCCCAATCAACGCTTGGGTCGAAGCCTTGGAGCACCGCTGCAGGATTATCCTCAGCGCTGGTGACCACCTCGAAGCCGGCGGCGCGGGCAAGTTCCCGGAAGGAATCCGCGCCGACGACTAGAACCTTTGCACCAGTCTTTAGCTTATCCGCCGCGAGCGTCACCGCCGCCTGCGCGGAAGTCAATACCTGCTGTGGGCTGGCATTCAGGCCGATGCCTTGGAGCTTTTCGGCCACGAGTTCGGGCGCTCGCGATGCATTATTCGTGATGTACATAGCCCCGAGGCCACAGGAATTAATCACGTCAACCGCGCTAGGGATTGCCCGGCCACCCTCCCAGACGGTGCCGTCAAGATCCAATAGCAGGGCATCATAATTTTCCAGCAAGCTCATTAATCAGTTCCCTTCGACTAGGAAGCGTTTAGTTCGTGGAGACGATCCTTGGCGTCGGTCCAGTCAGCCTCATCGATGGATACGGAGTGCTTGAACCACTCAATCGCCTCCTCCTTGCGGCCAGCTTCGGCAAGCGCATTGCCGTAAGCGTAAGCCAGGCGGCAAGCGCTAACCCCGCGCTCAGCCTTGTCCGGGCGGGCGCGTTGGATAGTGACAACCGCGGATTCAGGCTGGTCCATGTCAATGCGTGCGCCTGCTACAACGATGGCGAGCTCGATGCCGGTTTCGCGATCTAGATTTTGGGCTTCCGGGCTACGGCTTAATTCGATAGCCTTTTCCGGCCGGCCAAGACCGCGCTCGCAATCGGCCATAACCGCGATCATGCCTGGGCCTCCAGACATGCGGCGCGCGGCACGTAGCTCCGCTAGCGCCTCCTTCCATTCTCCCGCGCGATAAGCGGCAATGCCGCACAATTCCCTCGCAACGGACACGCGTCCCGCGCGGTCCTTGGCGGCGCGGGCATGACGCAGCGCTAGCTGCGGATCATCGTCCATCCACGTAGCGGCCATAATCATGTGTTTGGCTACGGCATCGGCATTCTCCTTGGACAGAACCTTTAGATCCTGGAGCACTAGTGGATCCAAATCCTCCGGGTTAATGTCAGCAGGAATATCCGGATCGGTCATGCGGCGGTTAAGACGCTCCTCGCGGAAGCCGGCACGCTGTGGAGAGATTTTCTTATCCCGCTGGCGTTCGTCCTTGCGGTGTCCACGGTTGTCACGGCGCTGATGGTTGCCGCGATCGCGGCGATTGTCGCCATTGTCAGAGCGCCGGTTAGTGCGGCGTTCATCGTTATTCCGATCGTACTCCCGTCGATCGTCGCGCCCGCCGCCACGGCGTCCCCCCTTCCGATCGTCGCGGTTGCCATACCCGCGTGCGTCGTCGCGGTCGCGATAATTGCGGTTGCGTTCTCCCCTGCCCTCACGACGCTCGCCGTCTCTGGAGTCCCGAGTATCCTTGCGCCGATCAAAACGGCGCCCGCCGCCACGACGATTATCGCTTCCGTGAGACTTCCCACCACGGCGGTCAGAATCGCGATTGCCGTTGTTGTATCGATCAGACATATAAAAGGTTTCTCTTTCTAGGCTTAAGTCGTAAGTGTAAGAAACTGGTCTCGCGCCATTCTATCTGCAATCGCAACGTTAAAAGGAAACGAATTAACAAGCAGGTAAAACGGCGATAAGGCCCTAGAGGATGCAATTATCCTCTAGAGCCTTATCATCCTCTATCTAGTTGTTTATGTTTGGTGTCGGCGGTAACTTACTCTCCCACAACCTCCCGGTTGCAGTACCATCAGCGCGGGCAGGCTTAGCTTCCGGGTTCGGAATGGGTCCGGGCGTTTCCCTGCCGCTATTGACCACCGACAAGTCACCGGGGCACATGTGTGTGTGCTGGCCTGGTGTTGTGTCAGATACTGCATAGTGGACGCGTGCACGGCGTGCGTGTGTTTCTTGTTTTGGTGTTTGTGTTGTCTTTTTGGTGTTTGTTTTGGTCTATTAGTACCAGTAGACTTCACATCTTGCGATGCTTCCATGTCTGGCCTATCAACCCCATAGTCTTTAGGGGACCTCGAATGAAACCTCATCTTAAAACAGGCTTCCCGCTTAGATGCTTTCAGCGGTTATCCCTTCCGTACGTAGCCAACCAGCGGTGCTCCTGGCGGAACAACTGGCACACTAGAGGTACGTCCGTCCCGGTCCTCTCGTACTAGGGACAGCCTTTTTCAAGTTTCAACGCGCGCGGCGGATAGAGACCGAACTGTCTCACGACGTTCTGAACCCAGCTCGCGTGCCGCTTTAATGGGCGAACAGCCCAACCCTTGGGACCTACTCCAGCCCCAGGATGCGACGAGCCGACATCGAGGTGCCAAACCATCCCGTCGATATGGACTCTTGGGGAAGATCAGCCTGTTATCCCCGGGGTACCTTTTATCCGTTGAGCGACACCACATCCACAAGTTGGTGCCGGATCACTAGTCCCGACTTTCGTCCCTGCTCGAGATGTCTCTCTCACAGTCAAGCTCCCTTGTGCACTTACACTCACCACCTGATTGCCAACCAGGCTGAGGGAACCTTTGGGCGCCTCCGTTACTTTTTGGGAGGCAACCGCCCCAGTTAAACTACCCACCAGGCACTGTCCCCAACCCAGATCATGGGCCAAGGTTAAGGTATCCAATCCGATCAGAGTGGTATTTCAACAACGACTCCGCCATCACTGGCGTGACGGTTTCATAGTCTCCCACCTATCCTACACAAACCGAACCGAATACCAATACCAAGCTATAGTGAAGGTCCCGGGGTCTTTTCGTCCTGCCGCGCGTAACGAGCATCTTTACTCGTAGTGCAATTTCACCGGGCCTGTGGTTGAGACAGCAGGGAAGTCGTTACGCCATTCGTGCAGGTCGGAACTTACCCGACAAGGAATTTCGCTACCTTAGGATGGTTATAGTTACCACCGCCGTTTACTGGGGCTTAAATTCTCAGCTTCGAAACCAAAGGTTTCTAACCGGTCCTCTTAACCTTCCAGCACCGGGCAGGCGTCAGTCCATATACATCAACTTAACGTCTTCGCATGGACCTGTGTTTTTGATAAACAGTCGCTTCCCTCTATTCTCTGCGACCACACAACGCTTTCAACCGCATGGGTTGTCACCTCGTGTGGTCCCCCTTCTCCCGAAGTTACGGGGGCATTTTGCCGAGTTCCTTAACCACAGTTCACCCGAACGCCTTAGTATTTTCAACCTGACTACCTGTGTCGGTTTGGGGTACGGGCCATAAACACACATCGCTAGAGGCTTTTCTCGACAGCATGGGATCACCAACTTCACCCTGTTTAGGGCTATGCGTCACGTCTGACCTACCAGGTGCGGATTTGCCTACACCATCGGCTACACGCTTACACCAACAATCCAATAAGTGGCTTGGCTACCCTCCTGTGTCACCCCATCGCTTGGACCACAGTTTAGGCCCCACGCACGCAGTAACCCACCTACTCAAAGAGTAAGGCGGGAAACATTGTGGGTGGTTAGTATCACTGCTTTACCATGGGCGCGTGTTTACGGGTACCAGAATATCAACTGGTTGTCCATCGACTACGCCTGTCGGCCTCGCCTTAGGTCCCGACTCACCCTGGGAAGACGAACTTGACCCAGGAACCCTTAGTCATCCGGCGGAACAGATTCTCACTGTTCAATTCGTTACTCATGCCTGCATTCTCACTCGTATACACTCCACGCCGCCTTACGGTAACGCTTCAACGCAGTACACGACGCTCCCCTACCCAATATAAAAATATTGCCGCGGCTTCGGCGGTGTGCTTGAGCCCCACTACATTGTCGGCGCGGAACCACTCGACCAGTGAGCTATTACGCACTCTTTCAAGGATGGCTGCTTCTAAGCCAACCTCCTGGCTGTCTTCGCGATCCCACATCCTTTTCCACTTAGCACACCCTTAGGGGCCTTAACCGGCGATCTGGGCTGTTTCCCTTTCGACTATGAAGCTTATCCCCCACAGTCTCACTGCCGTACACCACATTGCTGGCATTCGGAGTTTGGCTGACATTGCTAAGATTGTAGTCCCGCTCAATCAACCAGTAGCTCTACCTCCAACAAGCTAATACGACGCTGCACCTAAATGCATTTCGGGGAGAACCAGCTATCACGGAGTTTGATTGGCCTTTCACCCCTACCCACAGCTCATCCCCGCAGTTTTCAACCTACGTGGGTTCGCGCCTCCACGACGTCTTACCATCGCTTCACACTGGCCATGGGTAGATCACCCCGCTTCGGGTCCAGGACATGCCACTACATACACCCTTATTAGGATTCGGTTTCCCTACGGCTACCCCACACGGGTTAACCTCGCGACATGCCGCTGACTCGCAGGCTCATTCTTCAAAAGGCACGCCATCAACCACACTCACGGTCTCTGACGGATTGTAAGCACATGGTTTCAGGAACTATTTCACTCCCCTCCCGGGGTACTTTTCACCATTCCCTCACGGTACTATCCACTATCGGTCACGCTAAGTATTTAGGCTTACCGGGTGGTCCCGGCAGATTCACAGCAGATTCCACGAGCCCGCTGCTACTCGGGCAACTAGACAACCACACGATAATCACCTTCACCTACAGGGCTCTCACCTTCTCCGGCGGGTCATTCCAAACCACTTCAACTAACAATCATCCAATATGGCACCACATCAACAGCTGTGATACGCCTAGGCCCACAACACCGCATGCGCAACCCCTGTCAAGTATCACACACACACGGTTTAGCCTCATCCACGTTCGTTCGCCACTACTAGCAGAATCATTATTATTTTCTCTTCCTACGGGTACTGAGATGTTTCACTTCCCCGCGTTACCCCCACACAAGCTATGAATTCACTTGCAGGTACCTGCCCATAACGACAAGTAGGTTTCCCCATTCGGACATCCTCGGATCAACGCTTAATTGACAACTCCCCGAGGCTTAACGCAGCCTTTCACGTCCTTCATCGGCTTAGCATGCCAAGGCATCCACCATGCGCCCTTCATAACGAACACACAACGCACACCACACAACCCCTACACAAAAAGCGAAAGAAGACCATGTAATGCACGGTGAACTACACAAAACACAAAAAGAATAAAGAAATATACACTCACCACACCAACACACAACAATGCATCAGCGTGATGGATGCTCGCGTCCACTATACAGTTCTCACACAACACCCCCACCAACCATCAACCACACACAACACACACGTGCTATCTGCAGCATCACTCTAGCGGGGTTAAACCAGGAACAATAATGCCCCAGACACCCAACAATGCACCAACATACCCACAACAATCTTTTCCACAACACTTCATGCCGCATAACCATTGACATGTTCATCGTGTGGTGTGTCTCCACCCGATTAAAAAAATAAAGCGCACAGTAGAACACTCGCCTACTCAATACGCACCCACACATCACTGTGCGGGACCTGCAACTGCAGGCAAAAAATAAATGCTCCTTAGAAAGGAGGTGATCCAGCCGCACCTTCCGGTACGGCTACCTTGTTACGACTTCGTCCCAATCGCCGATCCCACCTTCGACAGCTCCCTAACGAGTTTGAGCCACTGGCTTCGGGTGTTACCAACTTTCATGACGTGACGGGCGGTGTGTACAAGGCCCGGGAACGTATTCACCGCAGCGTTGCTGATCTGCGATTACTAGCGACTCCGACTTCATGGGGTCGAGTTGCAGACCCCAATCCGAACTAAGGCCGGCTTTCAGCGATTAGCTCCACCTCACGATGTCGCAACGCGTTGTACCGACCATTGTAGCATGTGTGAAGCCCTGGACATAAGGGGCATGATGATTTGACGTCATCCCCACCTTCCTCCGAGTTAACCCCGGCAGTCTCTCATGAGTCCCCACCATAACGTGCTGGCAACATAAGACAAGGGTTGCGCTCGTTGCGGGACTTAACCCAACATCTCACGACACGAGCTGACGACAACCATGCACCACCTGTATACAGACCACAAGGGAAGATACATCTCTGCACCAGTCCTGTATATGTCAAGCCCAGGTAAGGTTCTTCGCGTTGCATCGAATTAATCCACATGCTCCGCCGCTTGTGCGGGCCCCCGTCAATTCCTTTGAGTTTTAGCCTTGCGGCCGTACTCCCCAGGCGGGGCGCTTAATGCGTTAGCTACGGCACAGAAGACGTGGAAGCCCCCTACACCTAGCGCCCACCGTTTACGGCATGGACTACCAGGGTATCTAATCCTGTTCGCTACCCATGCTTTCGCTCCTCAGCGTCAGTTACTGCCCAGAGACCTGCCTTCGCCATCGGTGTTCCTCCTGATATCTGCGCATTTCACCGCTACACCAGGAATTCCAGTCTCCCCTACAGCACTCAAGTTATGCCCGTATCGCCTGCACGCCCGGAGTTAAGCCCCGGAATTTCACAGACGACGCGACAAACCACCTACGAGCTCTTTACGCCCAGTAATTCCGGACAACGCTCGCACCCTACGTATTACCGCGGCTGCTGGCACGTAGTTAGCCGGTGCTTCTTATCCAGGTACCGTCACATAACGCTTCGTCCCTGGCGAAAGGAGTTTACAACCCGAAGGCCGTCATCCCCCACGCGGCGTCGCTGCATCAGGCTTCCGCCCATTGTGCAATATTCCCCACTGCTGCCTCCCGTAGGAGTCTGGGCCGTATCTCAGTCCCAATGTGGCCGTACACCCTCTCAGGCCGGCTACCCGTCGACGCCTTGGTAGGCCATTACCCCACCAACAAGCTGATAGGCCGCGGGCTCATCCCTAACCGAAAAAACTTTCCACCACACACACTAAAGCATGGTCCTATCCGGTATTAGACCCAGTTTCCCAAGCTTATCCCGAAGTTAGGGGCAGATCACCCACGTGTTACTCACCCGTTCGCCACTCGAGTACCTCTAGCAAGCTAGAAGCCTTTCCGTTCGACTTGCATGTGTTAAGCACGCCGCCAGCGTTCGTCCTGAGCCAGGATCAAACTCTCCACAAAAATCTCTATAAGAAAAATAAAGACTAAAGGCCGTGAAAAGCCCAATACCTAACAAAAAATAAAGACAAACTTATTCAACAAGCTCACGCTCATTGAAAAGCTGACCAAAATTACTATAACTAAAGAAAAATCAACCAAACCCCCTACCCGACGGGGTCACAGCAGGCTTGGCCGTGCAATCGAAGATTGCAGCGATTCATCCAAGTGATAGCCGATAAACAATATTCATTATTTACAGTGACGCACATATCGAAACACGCCACCCGGCACACACCAACCAACCAGACCACACAAGCCCAGCCAGCACAAACAAACCAACCACAACACAAACCATTGCAGAAAAAATTAAGTACATTGGCACACTATTGAGTTCTCAAACATCATTGGCACAAGGCTTCGAAGCATTGTTATTCTGAAGCTTCTCCGCGCTTGACAGCTGGAATATTCATCTTACATTAACTTTTTGAAAAGTCAATTTCGAACTTTTCCAGCCCCGCTTGTTTGTCTTTTTGTTGACTCCCTCGCGGCTGCCTGGATTAAGTTACACCTCTACCGAAACACTTACAAATCGCCAGCTCATGTAGCAAAAATCCCGTCACGCTTACGGCATAGCTTGTGCCGAATGACGTGACGGGATTCGTAGAGCCGGTTGTTAAATAAATTTCGCGCCGGCGAAGTTCTTCTTACCTCGACGAAGAACTATCCAGGACCCATGGAGGAGATCTTCCGTCCCTGGTTGCCATTCCTCTGTCTCGATTCGCTTGTTGTTGGCATACGCACCGCCTTCCTTAATCGTGCGGCGGGCGGCGCCCTTCGAAGCAGCCAGACCCGTAGCTACCAGCAAGTCGACGATCGTGCGAGGGGCGTCGCCAGTAATTTCGGCGACGGTAGTCTCAGCCAGTGCACCGGCGAGCGTCGTTTCGTCGAGTTCTTCCAGCTCTGCGCGGCCGAACAAAGCTTGCGCTGCAAGCTCCACTGACCTAGTGGCCTCTTCCCCGTGCACCAGGGTGGTCAGCTCCTGAGCGAGGCGACGCTGTGCCGCCCGCTTGAAGGGTTCTTCCTTGACGGCCTGTTCGTATTCGGCAATCTCCTCCTGAGTGAGGAAAGTAAACCAACGCAAGTAGTCAATGACAACGCTATCCCCCGCGTTGAGGAAGTACTGGTACCACGAGTAAGCGGAAGTCTTTTCGGGATCCAACCATAGTTTTCCTCCACCGGTGGACTTACCGAACTTCTGCCCGGATGCGTCGGTTACCAGCGGAACGGTGAGACCGTGTACCTTCGCGCCATTTACTCGGCGATTCAGGTCAACGCCCGAAACGATGTTGCCCCATTGATCCCCGCCGCCGATCTGCAGTACGCAGTCAAAGTCATTATGGAGCTGCACATAGTCGTTTGCCTGAAGCAGCATGTAGGAAAACTCGGTGTAGGAGATTCCGTCAGATTCGAGGCGGCGTTTTACGGTGTCGCGGTCAAGCATGGTGTTGAGGGAGAAGTTCTTTCCCACATCACGCAGAAAGTCAATCACCGAGATTTTCATGGTCCAATCTGCGTTATTGACCATCACGGCGTCATTGTTGCCCGCGCCCTCAAAGTCGACAAACTTCCGAAGTTGCTTTTTAATCGACTCAAGATTGTGCTGCAGTACCTCCTGGGTCAGCATGGAACGCTCACCAACGTCGCGGGGGTCCCCGATAAACCCGGTGGCGCCGCCGGCTAGGGTCAGGGGTCGGTGCCCAAACTGCTGGAAACGGCGCAGCATAATAAGCGGGACCAAGTGGCCAGCGTGCAAGGAATCACCGGTCGGGTCAAAACCGCAGTACAGCGTGATCGGCTGCTGGCACTCTTCGCGAAGCGCCTCCAGGTCAGTGGACTGGTTAATCAAGCCACGCCACGATAGCTCATCGATGATGTTCGAAGTCATGTTAATCCTTTGATGTAAAAACAGGTGAGATGAGTGTTTTGTATATGCCTACGAAGCAGCAATCGCCGCTTATTCCCCACTATCTTTGGGCGGCCACAGATACGCCTCGCCTTCAAGCATTACGGGAATACCATCCTCAATGGGATAGGCGATACCCAGCCGCTCGTTAACCAAAACATTCTCGCCTTCGAGATACTCCAATGGTCCCTTGTCCTGCGGGCAAACGAGTATTTCTAGCAGCTGCGGATCTAGACTCATGGTGCAAAATACTACCCCATCGCACCATCACTGTCGCACATTGGGCCTCGGCAGTCGGGAGGCCTATCAAAAATCTAAAGCTGCGTACCGTTCCTAGGCATTAAACGCTATCGATCGGTAAGCGAAATACGCTGATACCCCTTAGTATCTGGACGCTATCCGCCTCACTCAAAGCCCCACGTTTTGCCTACTACCGCACTTGCAAATCCGATATATCTGCAGGCTTTGGAATGAAACATAGTCCGGCAAATGTAAAAGAACTCCCAATTAGGGACTAGAACCTCCCGTTTCGGGAAGGCAAAGTAGTCTAATTGGGAGTTTTAGTTTAGTAAGGGTCTAGAACAAGCGGTGGTGCCCCCACTCGTTGTATTCGCGAGAGAGTTCAACGACCCTAGCGAGCTGTTCCTGAACCCGCACGCCTGCGGTGCCGCCCTTGGTGGCGCGGGAGGCTACCGCGCCGTCGATGGTAAGCACGTCGCGGACGGCTGGCGTCAAGCGAGAATCGACGCTGGCCAGTTCCTCGTCGGTGAGGTCTACGAGGTCCACGCCGCGGCCCTCGGCAATGCGAACGCAGGCCCCCGAGGCCTCATGCGCCTCGCGGAAAGGAACTCCTTCGCGGACCATCCACTCGGCCAGGTCGGTGGCCAAGGTGTAACCCTGCGGAGCTAACTCACGCATGCGTTCCTCATTAAACGTCAGTGTCGAGACGAGCCCCGTCATTGCAGGCAGGAGCAGGTTGAGCTGCGCAACTGAATCGACGATGGGCTCTTTGTCTTCCTGCAGATCGCGGTTGTAAGCCAGCGGCTGGGCTTTAAGCGTAGCCAACAAGCCGGCAAGGTTTCCGATAAGGCGTCCGGTCTTGCCACGGGTGAGCTCAGCAACGTCAGGATTCTTCTTCTGCGGCATGATGGAGGACCCCGTAGACCAAGCGTCATGGAGAATGACGTAGCCAAACTCTGGGGTGGACCATGCGATGATCTCCTCCGCAAGGCGTGACATGTCAACCGCAATCTGCGCCAGGACGAAGGCCGTCTCGGAGGCGAAGTCGCGGCTGGAGGTGCCGTCGAGGGAGTTTTCCACGGCAGAATCGAATCCAAGTTCCTCGGCAATAGCCTCGGGATCCAGCTGGAGTGAGGAACCAGCCAAGGCGCCGGAACCGTACGGGCTTACCGCTAAGCGCTTATCCAAGTCCTTGAGGCGATCCACATCGCGCAACAGTGGCTGTGCATGGGCGAGGAGGGAGTGCGCGAGCAGAATTGGCTGGGCCGCCTGGAAATGGGTCTTTCCCGGCATGATTGCGTCCGGATGCTCCTTCGCCTTGGAGGCGAGAGCATCGACCAACTCGGTAACCTGGATGGCCACGTCTCGCACCGCGTCGCGCACCCACATGCGAAACAGGGTGGCAACTTGATCGTTACGGGAACGACCAGCGCGAAGGCGGCCGCCGACCTCTGGGCCGACGATATCGATTAAGCCGCGTTCCATCGCCCCATGAACGTCTTCGTCGGAAGGCAATGGGCGAAATTCGCCCGAGGCTACCTTCTCCCCCAACTCGTCCAAGCCGGAGAGCATGGTGGAAAGGTCCGCGTCGGACAGCAATCCAGCCTTGTGCAGCACCTTGGCGTGGGCCTTGGATGCTAGGACGTCATAGGGCGCAAGCACCCAGTCAAAGTGCGTGGAGACACTTAGAGCGAACATCGCCTCAGAAGGGCCGCCGGAGAAGCGGCCGCCCCACAGGGCTCCCTCATTGGTTTTGTGCTGCTGCATAATCTACTTCTCAGCTCCGGTTGGGAAGCCACCGTCGCGGCCGCGCTGGTTAGAAATCTGCGCAGACAGGCCGTGAAGCTGGACAAAGCCCTTGGCGGAGGTCTGGTCGAAGGTATCGCCAGTGTCGTAGGTGGCAAGGTTGAAATCGTACAGGGATTCGGAGGAACGGCGGCCATTAACTGTGACCTGACCCGCATGCAGCACGACGCGGATATCGCCAGTGACGTGCTCCTGGGTGGAGGCGATGAACGCGTCCAGCGAGTTCTTCAGCGGGCCGTACCAGAGACCGTCGTAGACCTCCTCTGACCAGCGAGCGTCGATAAGGCGCTTGTAACGGGCCAGCTCGCGCTCGACGGTGACGTCCTCGAGTGCCTCATGCGCCTTGATAAGCGTCACAGCACCGGGCGCCTCGTACACCTCGCGGGACTTGATGCCCACGAGGCGGTCCTCGACCATGTCGAGTCGACCGATGCCCTGCGCACCGGCACGGCGGTTAAGTTCCTCGATGGCCTGAAGGACCGTAACTTGCTTGCCATCGATCGCCACCGGCTTGCCCTTCTCGAAGGAGATGACCACCTCATCCGGCGCATTACCCAGCGCAGGATCCTCGGTGTAGGCGTAGAGGTCCTTTGTGGGCGGGTTCCACAGATCCTCTAGGAATCCGGTCTCAACCGCACGGCCCCATACGTTTTGGTCAATCGAAAATGGTGAGGATGCTGACTGCTCAATAGGCAGGTTGATCTCCTCCGCGAAGGCAATGGCCTTGTCGCGGGTCCACGCATAATCACGAGCTGGGGCGATAATCTCCAGCGATGGGTCCAAGGCGCGGAAGGACACCTCGAAACGCACCTGGTCGTTGCCCTTACCGGTGCAACCATGGGACACGTGCGTACCACCATGCTCTTGGGCCGCTTTAACGAGGTGCTTAGTGATGAGCGGGCGTGAGATTGCGGATACCAGCGGGTACTGCTTCATGTACATGCCATTGGCCTGAATGGTTGGCAGGCAGTACTCCTCAGCGAACTCATCCTTGGCGTCGATGACAATAGACTCAACGGCGCCGCAGTCCAATGCGCGCTGGCGTACGGACTCCATGTCCTCGCCGCCCTGACCAAGGTCGAGGGAGACGGCAACAACATCGCCGCCGGTCATTTTGGCGAGGTAAGGAATGGCGACGGAGGTATCAAGTCCGCCGGAGTAAGCAAGCACAACGCGTGCGGTCATCAGAATGTTCTCCTTGTGGAATGGACGTTACGCGGAGGAACAACTCCACGAAAAATATACATTAGCTATCATAATATACATCACATGCAAAGCACAACACCTATGCATGGAATGGACGGATAGCCTCGCGCTACTATTTTATAACCGGAATCGGATATATGCGGTTGGGCGTGAGTCGCTACTTACCCGCCTCGCGGCCGGTAAGACGCTCGGCCAGCTCTCTGCCCTGAAGCGGTTCGCGTGCCAGGACGAATATGGTGTCATCGCCTGCGATGCAGCCCACTACATCCGGCAAGCCGACCCGATCGATAAAGCTGGCCAGGTACTGGGCTGCACCCGCTGGCGTGCGCAGCATGGCGATATTGCCGGAATGATCGGACGAGACAACCAACTCATCAATCATCCGGCGAAGCTTCTCCCGGGGGCCGTTGACCTGATCATCGAAATGCTCCAGGTCATCGCCCACTACATAGAACGAACGTCCACCGTCGCGCTTGACCTTTTTCGCCCCTAGCTCATCCAGATCGCGAGAGAGCGTTGCCTGAGTGATGTCAATCCCCTCATCAAGCAGCAAATCCGATAGCTGAACCTGACTAGTGACACGAGTCTTGTCCAAAATTTCGAGAATTTTGGCCTGGCGCGCATTTCGAGTGCTCGGAACGGTCATCTAATTGGCCCTTTCTTGTCCTTCCAACAGCCACACCAGTAAGGCTTTCTGAGCGTGAAGGCGGTTTTCCGCTTCATCAAATACCCGGGACTGAGGTCCGTCAATAACCTCGGTGGTCACTTCATTGCCGCGATATGCCGGCAGGCAGTGCAAGAAAATGGCATCCTTAACTGCCCGAGCCATAAGTTCCTGATTGACTTGGTAAGCAAGAAACGGCGTGCGGCGATCCTTGCCGTCATTTTCCTGTCCCATGGAAACCCATGTGTCTGTGATGATGACATCGGCCCCGGCAGCCTCCGCCGGGTCGCTGGACACAGTAACCGAAGCTCCTGTTTCTTGCGCTCGAGTACGCGCACGGTCAATGAACTTTTGCTCGGGCAAGAAGCCCTCGGGTCCGATTACCGTTATATCCATACCTGCGGTCGCAAAGCCAATCAGATACGAATTGGCCATATTGTTGGCGGCATCACCCAAGTAGACAGCCTTCTTCCCCCTGAGCGCTTCCACCCCACCAAACTCCTCGGCACAGGTTTGAAGGTCGGCGAGAATCTGGCATGGATGCAAATCGTCTGACAAGGCATTAACAATTGGAACCGTGGCGGTCTCAGCCATGTCTACGAGGTTTTGGTGCGCGTAGGTTCGCCATACAATCGCTTCAGTCATGCGGGATAAAACCGCCCCGGTGTCCTGGTAGGTCTCCCCCTTACCCATCTGCGATGCACCAGAATCAACCACGATCGCATTGCCACCCATATGGGCGATAGCGGCGGCGAAGGAGAACCGGGTCCGGGTCGATGTTTTATCGAAGAGGACCGCCACTGACTTGCCGCCCTCAAGCGGCCGTGCCGAAAGCGGTTCTTTCTTCAGTTGAATAGCCAGGTTAAGGATTTCGGCCTGCTCAGCTGGCGTCACGTCATCATCGGCTAAAAAGTGCCGCAATGTGTTAGTCATGGTTTCCAATCATCTCCTTGTCTTCGCAACTTAAAGCTTCACCGACGAGAGACTATTAAGCACGTCACCGAGGCGGTCTACTGCCTCAACGATATCCTCTTCTTTGATGACAAGCGGGGGTGTAAGGCGAATTACCGATTCTGACGGCGCATTTAGAATCAGGCCGCGCTTCAGACCCGCGGATACGGCCGCCTTAGCAATGGGCTCCTTCAGCACCACTCCGAGCATAAGGCCACGACCACGCACCTCAGCGACCTGCGGGAGTTGGCTAACCTTGTCCGCAAGCAAAGCCCCCTTAGCGCTGACGTTTTCAATAAACGCCCCATCCACGGTGTCGAGGACGGCATTAGCCGCCGCGGTCGCCACCGGGTTGCCACCAAAGGTGGTGCCGTGGCTACCCGGGGTGAACAGTCCAGCGGCCTTGCCTCGGGCAATGCACGCCCCAATCGGCAGTCCTCCGCCTAACCCCTTGGCCATGGTTATAACGTCAGGCAGAACGTCTTCCGCCTGATATCCAAAGAATTTTCCGGTGCGTCCCACTCCGGTTTGCACCTCGTCGGCAATGAAAAGCAGGTCGTGCTCATCGCATAGGTCACGAACCGCCTTGAGGAAACCGTGGGGCGCTGGAATCACACCGGTCTCACCCTGGATTGGTTCGAGGATAATAGCCGCGGTGTCCCCGGGGTTTTGCTCGACCAATTCCCTCAGGTAGGAGGTATCGCCGTACGGATAAAACTCAACCCCTGTAGGTAGCGGTTCAAAGGCCTTGCGTTTAGAAGGCTGGCCCGTCAAGGCCAATGATCCCATGGTCCTGCCGTGAAAACCGTGGTGGGCAGCGAGCACCCTATGCTTTCCGGTCAAGCGTGCAAGCTTGAAGGCCGCCTCGTTAGCCTCCGCGCCCGAATTGCAGAAGAACACCCTCGCGGACTCATCGCCTACGCGGGCCCTCAATTTGACCGCAGCGTCCACGACGGGTTGAGAGCCGAATAGATTGGAAACGTGGCCCAACCTTTGAATCTGTTCGGTCACAGCCTCTACTATCGCCGGGTGAGCGGTGCCCAAAGAGTTGACCGCAATGCCGGCGAGCATATCGATGTACTCATTGCCCTCCTCGTCTGTTAGCCGGGCTCCCTGGCCCGAAACCAGCGCTACGGGTGGAGTGCCGTACGTGTTGAGGATTGCCTCGTCCCACTTCTGAATAATGTTCATTGCTCTTCGTCCTTCCTAAAGACGGTCCCCTCGGGATAATTGGCCTGGTCGTAGTCATCGGGCAGCACCATCGTGCCGATGCCCCCCATGGTCAACAGCTCGAGGATCACTGAATGGGCAATCCGGCCATCGATGATGTGTGCGGCGTTCACGCCGCCTCGGACAGCGGATAACGCGGATTCCATTTTTGGAATCATCCCCGAGTCCAGGCTTGGCATCACCGCTTCAAGCTCGTTAGGGACAATCTTGGAGACCAATGAGTCCTTGTTTGGCCAGTTTGTGTAGAGGCCCTCGACATTGGTGAGCATTACTAATCGCTCCGCGCCGATTGCCTCGGCAAGTGCCCCGGCGGCGGTATCCGCATTGATGTTGTAGACCTCGCCGTTGCTGCCCGGCGCAATGGTGGAGACTACCGGAATGCGGCCAGCCTCGATGATGTCCATGACCGCTTCAGGATTAACGTTTGTGATATTTCCGACTAAGCCAATATCCGTTGGTTTCCCATCGAGCTCCACGTATCGCTTGGTGGCGGTAAACAGCCCGGCATCTTCACCCGAAGTACCTACGGCATAGGGGCCATGGGAGTTAATCAAGTTGACCAGCCCGCGGCCCACTTGCCCAAAAAGCACCATGCGTACAACGTCCATGACCTCGGGCGTAGTGACGCGGAAGCCTCCCTTGAACTCGCCCTCGATCCCCAGCCTGGAGAGCATCTCGTTGATCTGCGGTCCGCCGCCATGAACCACGACGGGTTTGCAGCCAACGGTTCGCAAAAACACCATGTCGGCCGCGAAGGCTTCCTTGAGTTTCTCATCGACCATGGCGTTGCCGCCGTACTTGACCACCACAATTTTGTCACGGTAGTGCTTCAGCCAGGGCAAGGCCTCGGCAAGCACGGTGGCTCGATCATGGTTTGTGATATCACCAAGATTGAAGGTCATATTCTCTAAGCTCCTTACGGGGAAACTGGAGTCGCGGCACTCTAGAAGAATCTAGCTGCTGTAGGCGGAGTTGATTTCTACGTAGGCATGGGACAAATCGGTGGTGCGCACCATAGCCGTGCCTGGGCCTCCGGTACCAAGGTCAATGAGGACGTCAATGTCTGCGCCCGATAGGTCCACATCGCGGGCCCCCTGCGCCCCGGTGGAATCGACGCACACCGCCTGGCCGTTGAATTGCACGGCAATCTTTTCGGGATCCATTGCAGCATCGGCCATGCCCACGGCCGCTAGCACGCGACCCCAGTTGGGATCAGAGCCAAACATCGCGCACTTGAACAGATTGTCGCGACCCACGGTACGTGCCGCATTGAGGGCATCTTCGTCGCTGTCCGTGCCCTTGACGGTGATGGTGACTCTTTTAGTCACACCCTCTGCGTCAGCCTGCATCTGATTGGCAATATCCGTGCAGATCTCAAGGACAGCTGCGTTGAGTTCGTCCTGGGATGGTTCTACGCCGGATGCGCCCGACGCCATCACGATGACGGTGTCATTGGTCGATGTCGAACCATCGATGTCCAAGGTATTAAAGGTTACGTTCGACGCGGCAACCAGCGCCTTATAAAGGGCATCATGGCTAGCAATGGCATCAGTCGTAATGCACACCAGCATCGTCGCCAGCGACGGCGCCATCATGCCAACGCCCTTGCCCATTCCACCCACGGTAAAGCCGTTGCCGGTAGCTACCGATTCCTTAGCGACGGTATCGGTGGTCATGATCGCCTCAGCCGCGGCCTGGCCATTATCGCCCAAGCCCTGAGCCAACTGATCGATGCCGGCCAGCACGTTGTCCATCGGCAGCAATTCGCCGATCAGGCCAGTGGAACACACTCCAAAATCGTTTGTCTGAAGGCCCAGCAATTGTGCTGCCTTTGACACCGCCTGTTCAACGTCCGCATCGCCTTGCTGGCCGTTGCAGGCATTCGCATTGCCCGAGTTATACAGCACGGCCTTCAATTGGCCGTCCGCGGAGCTATCCCGCGTGAACTTCACTGGAGACGCAACCACACGGTTTCGCGTAAACACTGCTGCCGCATCGAAACGTGGACCTTCGTTGACGACAAGAGCCATGTCAGGCTTGCCCGAAGGCTTAATTCCGGCGGTGGTTGCCGCAGCAGTAAAGCCTTGCGGGGCGGTTACTCCGGTGGTGCTCATTGTGGAGATTCTCCTTGGGTCGTGGGAATATGTCGTGTGAATCAAAAAATACTTATGGTGCCAGTCCGACCTGCGGCAAGCCCATGGACTCATCGATGCCAAGAGTGATGTTCATGCATTGAACTGCGGCGCCAGCGGTGCCTTTGGTGAGGTTGTCCAGCGCTGCCGTCATGATCAGCTTGCCGGCGCGTTCATCGACGTGAACCTGAATATGGACCATGTTCGAACCGGTCACGTTGTGGGTTTCCGGCTGCTGACCAACAGGCAGCACGTGGCAGAACTTTTCATCGGCATAGAAGTCTTGATAAACCTGCGTAGCTTGTGCTTGGTCGACGCCTGCTTTGAGTGGCGCGGTAATCGTTGCCAGAATGCCGCGGGACAGCGGCGCCAACACGGGAGTGAACGAAACCGATACCTGTTCATCGGTTACTTCTGACAGGTTTTGAATAATCTCTGGCGTGTGGCGATGGCGTCCGCCAGGGTTATAGGCACGCACGTTGCCCATGGTTTCAGCGCCCAACAGCGCGACCGAGGCTTTCTTACCCGCTCCCGATACTCCCGTGACGGCGATAGCCGTCAAGTCTGGTTCGATGAGGCCCGCTGCTACTGCTGGCAGTGCACCCAACGTAATAGTGGTTGGGAAACAACCTGGTACCGCAACCCGGTTGGACTTGGCCAATTCCTGGCGGTGGCCAGGCAGCTCTGGAATGCCGTATGGCCAAGTGCCGGCATGCTCTGTGCCGTAGAAATCCTGCCAGTCCTCGGCGTTCTTTAAGCGGAAATCAGCCGCACAGTCAATGACCGTGGTGTTGTCCCCTAAAGCTTTACCAATTTCTGCTGAAAGGCCGTGAGGCAGGCCCAAGAAGACAATGTCATGGCCAGCCAGGACTTCTGGCGTGGTGTCTTCGATGACGCGATCAGCTAACGGGGTCACATGAGACATGAGCTCCCCTACCTTTTGGCCGGTATTGGAATGGCCGGTCAACGCGCCGATTTTCAGTTCACCCGAAAGGTAGAGCGGGTGCGACAGAAGAAGGCGCAAAATTTCGCCACCGGCGTACCCGGTGGCACCTGCGATAGCTACACTGATAGTCATGCAGGAATAGTAACAAATATGCATCCGGATGTAAATTATGCATTAATCCGGCGTGGCGCAACCCCGTTCGCGGGCTCTGACTCAGAACAGTCGCGACGACAATTTACCTAAACCCGCGGCAGTATCCACCGCATCTGGGCCTGCATAGCCGTGGTATCCACGAAGGCTAAAGAAATGAAATCCCTGGCTCGCGGTTGGCAAAATCCAGATATCCCCCTTCTGGAAAAGTTGCCACGCGACCCGCACCGGGTGGGATTGTGCAACCAAACCCTGATTCCAGCAGCTGGCGAAGGAACGGCCGTTCTCCAGGCTAAATGATGGGACCAGCTCCTGTGGCGGGCTGCATTCAGGCATCACCTTTACCGCTTCAGGTGACACGCAGCGGATGTAGTGCTTCCCATCTACCGTCAGGTGATCGCACTTGACTGTTCCTGCGGCGTTTGACCAGCCAGTGATTGGCCCGTACTCCTGCGCTTGCGCCGTTGCAGCGCCGCCAAGGCCAACTGTAATGGCCGCCGTGGTTGCGATGATTATCTTCTTGACATCAAACACTTCATGCACCTCACATTCTGAATTGCTATGACTGAATGGCAATTGCCTTCACTTTGATTATCGAAACTATTGTGAGCCGTGTTACGCCGCGGGATGCGGACATAACAAATGGGAGCGCCGACCTTTTGCAGTCAACGCCCCCATGATGAAGTGTTTAGCTAGTGCTTAAGCGCGCATCTCCGCGCCCAGCTTAGCCTTGGCCAGTTTGGCCGCTGCCAAACGATGTTCATTGACCTCATCGTCGGTCAGAGTACGATCGCCGGCACGGAAGACCAGCTTAAAGGCTAGGGACTTCTTGCCCTCACCCAGCTGCTCACCGCGGAAGATGTCGAATAGTTCGACGCTTTCGAGCAGGTCGCCTGCGGCTTCCTCAACAACCTGGCGCACGGCTTCGGCAGGCGTGGACTCGTCCACCACCAGTGCAATGTCTTGGTGGAGCGCCGGGAAGGCGGACAAAACGGGCGCTGGGAACGCCTCGTCCAAGGGCAGATCCGTGACGCACAGTTCCATCGCGCAGGTGCGAGCAGGCAGATTAAGCGCCTCGAGGATCTGAGGATGAAGCTCACCCGCATAACCCACCACTGTCTCGCCTACCTTGATAGCCGCGCAGCGGCCCGGGTGCCAAGGAAGGTTCTCAGCGCTTTCAACTGTTACATCAACGCCGGAAGCCCGGGCTACCAATCGCGCTGACTCGATTGCGTCCGCGTAGGTATAAGCGCGGCCATCGCCCCATGGTCCAGCGTGCTCAATGGCGCCGGTAGCGACCGTAGCCACGTGGAGCGGCTGGTACGGCAGCGACGCAACCAGCTCATCTACGACGGACTGCTCAGGGCGGGTCTCAACCGAAGGCATCGGGGATGCATCAGACCTCTTGAAGGACACCTGCTGGAGTCCGTACAGAGCGAGGTCAGTGCGGCCGCGGGCGACATTGCGCCCCAGAGCCACCAGCATGTCAGGCAACAGGGTTGAGGCAAGGATGGCCTTATCCGCCTCGAGAGGGTTTTGCACCTCAACCGTCTTCCGGCGCTCGTCGGCCTCATCGAGGCCCCACACGTCAAAAGTATCGTTGGCGATGAACGGGCTCGGAAGCACCTCGGCGTAGCCGGCGTATGCCAGTCCATGACCAATTGCTCGGCGACGCTTCTGTGCAGGGGTCAGGCCGCGGCCGCCCTTAGGGGTTGGCAAAATGGTAGGTATGTCCTCAAGGCCCTCGAGGCGCAAGACTTCTTCAACCAGATCCACGTCCATTGAAATATCGGTGCGCCAGGTCGCGGGGGTGACAACGAGTTCATCGCCCTTTTCCTCCAACGCACAACCTACCTCGCGGAGGCGGTTCAATACCGTCTCTCGCGGGTAATCCACACCGGCGTACGTTGAAGGCATCGATGCCGGCATTTCAATCGCGTCAACGGCCGGTACCTCGCCCTTGATGGTCCGTCCCGGTTCGATGGTGCCGCCAGCAATCTCAACGAGAAGCGCACATGCGTAATCCAGCGCCACCTCGACCACGGCTGGATCCACGCCTCGCTCGAATCGGCGGGATGCCTCAGAGGAGAGCTTATGGCGGCGGGAGGTTCGGGCAACGGTGATCGGGTCCCAGGTTGCCGCCTCGAAGTAGACGTCGGTGGTGGAATCGCTGATCTCAGTGGTGGTTCCGCCCATGACGCCAGCCAAAGACTGGATGCCATTGTCATCGCAGATGACCACGTCTTCTCCGTTGAGCTCACGATTCACGTGATCCAAGGTTTCGAATTTCTCCCCGGCCTCAGCATTGCGGACAACCAAGTTGCCGGACACGAGGTTTGCGTCGAAAGCGTGCATCGGCTGCCCCAGCAGCAGCATGACGTAGTTGGTCACATCGGTGGCCGCGTTCACCGGGCGCTGACCGGACAGCATCAACTCGCGCTGCAGCCAGAAGGGGCTAGCGGCTTCTGGATCAATGCCGGTGACCTTGCGCAGGCCAAAGCGCATTACCTTGGTTTCTTCACGCAAATCAACATCTATTAATTCACCGGATGGTGCGGGCACGCGGGAGACATCGATGCCAGACACGGACGTATCCTCGGCTAGATCCACGTACTCCAGGTTGAAGGCGGACGCCAACTCGCGGGTCAATCCGCGGGCGGAGAGCGCGTAACCGCGATCAGGTGTGATGTTTACGTCAAAGACCGTGTCCTCTAGGCCGATGAACGGTCGCGCGTCCTTACCCACGTGGTCGGCGAAGGACTCATCAAGGGTGATGATGCCCTCAGACTTATCGGCAATGCCAAGCTCAGCTGCGGAACACATCATTCCGTTGGAGATGTGGTCATACGTCTCGCGTGCGGCGATCTTGAATCCACCAGGAAGTTCCGCGCCAGGTAGCGAAACCACCACATAATCGTGCAATTTGAAATTGCGCGCGCCGCAAATAATGCCCTGCAGTTCGCCGGTGCCATTGGCGTCACCAACGTTTACCTGGCAGTAGCGGATAGGCTTTTTAAACTGGGTCAGTTCTTCAATCTCAGCCACCTGTCCGATGACCAGCGGGCCCTTCACCTCCGGAAGAGACTCATACCCCTCCGTCTCGAAGCCAACACGCACGTAACCCGCATCGAGTTCCTCAGGCGAGACGCTCCAGCCGGGATTGTTCTTCTCTAGCAGGCGGGTTACCCAATTCTGGGAAATAAGCATCGTATCTAAATCTCTCTTCCTAAATCTCCGGGTAACTTATGCCTGGATTCCGAACGGCAGGGTGAAACGAACATCGCCCTCGACCATGTCCCGCATGTCGGTGAGACCGTTGCGGAACTGGAGGGTGCGCTCAAGTCCCATGCCAAATGCGAATCCCGTGTATTCCTTAGGATCGATGCCCGCAGCTCGAAGAACGTTGGGATTCACCATGCCGCAGCCGCCCCACTCGATCCAGCCGGCGCCGCCCTTCTTGTTGGGGAACCACACGTCCACCTCTGCGGAGGGCTCCGTAAACGGGAAGTAGTTGGTGCGCATGCGGGTTTTGGTTTCTGGCCCAAACAAGGTCTTTGCAAGGTGATCCAGGGTGCCGCGCAAATGTGCCATCGTGAGCCCCTTATCTACCGCCAACCCTTCGACCTGGTGGAAGACCGGGGTGTGGGTTGCATCGAGCTCATCGGTGCGGAATACGCGGCCTGGGCAGGCGATGTAAAGCGGTACATCGCGCTCGAGCATGGAACGCATCTGGACTGGGGAGGTGTGAGTGCGCAAAACCTGCTTGGAACCCTCAACGGAGACGTGGAAGGTATCCTGCAGAGTACGCGCGGGATGATCCGGCTTGAAATTCAAGGCGTCGAAGTTGAAGTATTCCGCCTCTACCTCGGGACCATCGGCAATTTCCCAGCCCATGCCCACGAAAATATCGGCGATGCGCTCAGACAGCGCGGTGATCGGGTGCAACGCACCGGTCTGAGTGCGGGTGGTAGGGACGGTGACGTCTACCGTCTCTGCGGCCAGCTGTGCCTCACGCGCCTGCTGCTCAAGGACTTCCTTGACCTGCGCAAAGCGCTTCTCTACCTTTCCGCGCGCCATGTTAACGTTGCGTCCCGCTTCCTTGCGCTGATCCTTAGGAATCTTTCCTAGGGACATGCGGGCCTGCGGGATATAACCCTGGTCACCCAGGTGCTCACGCCGAGCAGCTGCGAGTTCCTCAAGGTTGGACGCGGCATCGAAGGCGCCAATCGCCTCATCGGCGGCGGCGCTCAACGCTTCTTCGGTCAATTCGATCTGAGGGGTATCTGACACGTGCCTAAAGTACCTTCTACTTGCGCGAAAACTAACGCCGGTAATCATACCCCTTGCAAGGGCAGTTTCACGCACCGACTCCCCCGCTCCCACTGGGTGGGACGCAGCACGCGCGGGCCGCTCTAGCGCCGATATAAAGCTTTGGCGGATTCGTAGAGGCAGATGCTCGCCGCGGTAGCCAGATTCAAAGATTCAGCCCGGCCAAGGATAGGTATCCGAACCCGCACGTCCGCCTCTCCGAGGAGTTCCTCACCAAGGCCGTGCGCCTCATTTCCAAACAGCCACGCAGTCGGCTGGGTGAGATCTACCTCCGCGAGATCAGCTTCCCCATCCGCCGCGGTGGCGAACACCTGCAGCTTGGCCGCACGCAACTGCCCCAGCACGTCCTTAATATTGGGCTCGCGAGCCACGGGCACGTGAAACAATGAGCCCGCCGAGGCCCGGGCCACTTTGCAGCCCAGGGGATCCACGGTCTCCCCGGCGAAAATAACGCCATCCGCGCCCATGGCATCGGAGGTTCTGATCAGGGTCCCGGCGTTACCCGGCTCGGAGGTGAGAACGGGGACAGAAACTAAGCGTGGCTTACTCGCCAAAATCTTGCCGGCTTTCCACAGCACCGGTTCGCACACGGCGAAGATCCCGGTCGTAGTCTGTGTATCGGATAGATGCCGCGCGGCCTTCTCCGTGATGGGGTGAACGTAGACGTCCATGTAGCCGGCCGCGGTGACGATGTCTGCGAAACGCTCCGCCGCCCTTTCGGTGACGAATAGGTCGCGAGCGGCTCCGGTGGACACGGCCGCGTCTACCGCATTCTCGCCCTCGATGATAAACGCCTGCGCCTTCTTGCGCGCGGAGGAACGGTGAAGCTTAGCTGCGTTAACTATTCGTGGAGTGCGTTCCGTGAAGGGCTGCTCGAAATCTAGGTGCATGGGGTTTATCCTACCGGCTGAGACCGCCAACCCCATATCGGATCCAGAGCATGCTAAAGGCCCTGCACCCCAGTAGTATCGGGTGCAGGGCCTCAGAAACAGCTTAGTTATAAGCCTGATTAAGCAGCCTTAGGAGCATTGACGTCCTCTGGCAGTGCGGCCTTAGCGGCCTCACACAGAGCGGAGAATGCCTCGAAGTCATTGACAGCCAGCTCCGCGAGGATCTTGCGGTCTACCTCAATCTCAGCCAGGCGGAGTCCGTGGATGAGACGGTTGTAGGTGATGTCATTCATGCGGGCTGCAGCGTTGATGCGCTGGATCCAGAGCTTGCGGAACTCAGACTTGCGTGCGCGGCGATCGCGGTACGCGTAAGTCATGGAGTGCAGCCACTGCTCCTTAGCCTTGCGGTAGAGGCGGGAGCGCTGGCCGCGGTAACCCTTAGCGGACTTCAGAATCGCGCGGCGCTTCTTCTTTGCATTAACCGAACGCTTTACTCGTGCCACGGTAATACTTCCTTAAATCTAGTTGTAGGTATGTGGGTTGAATTCGGCGCTAATTAGGAGCGGCCGAGCAGACGCTTAACGCGCTTGGTGTCTGCAGGAGCGACAGCCTCGGTGCCCTTCAGACGACGGGTGCGGCGGGAAGGCTTGCCCTCCAGCAGGTGGCGGCGGCCAGCCTGCTCACGGCGCAGCTTGCCGGAACCGGTCACCTTGATACGCTTTGCGGTGCCCTTGTGGGTCTTCTGCTTCATGAGAATAAAGTCCTTTAATCCTACAGTGGAGTGTGGTCTACTTCTTGCCCTTGCGGGATGGTCCCAACACCATGGTCATGTTGCGGCCATCCTGCTTAGGACGGGATTCAACTACGCCGTACTCTGCAACGTCTTCTGCGAGACGCTCCAAGAGGCGGAAGCCGAGTTCTGGACGTGACTGCTCACGACCACGGAACATGATGGTCACCTTGACCTTGGAACCCTTTTCCAGGAAGCGCACCACGTTGCCCTTCTTGGTCTCATAATCATGATCATCGATCTTAGGGCGGAACTTCTGTTCCTTGACCACGGTCTGCTGCTGGTTCTTGCGGGATTCGCGAGCTTTCTGGGCCTGTTCATATTTGAACTTGCCGTAATCCATGATCTTGGCTACGGGCGGCTTGGCGTTTGGTGCCACCTCTACTAGGTCGAGGTCCGCCTCGTAAGCGAGCTTACGAGCGTCATCAATGCGAACAATGCCGACCTGTTCGCCACCGGGGCCAACAAGACGAACTTCTGGTACACGGATGCGCTCATTGATGCGAGCTTCAGCGCTGATGTGAGTCTCCTAAGTCGAAGGGAAAATGGTGTGCCTACCGAGCTCACAAACGAAAAGCCCGGTTACCCTTTTGGGTAGCCGGGAGCTCTCTAAAAAGTTATCAGCACATAAATTGGATGCCGATTACCTTTTACCCGTATCCTGTTGAGATAGTTCTCAACGGCTTGGGGTGGGAGAAACTCCGCTTGTAACCCGCGTCCCCTGGAAAGGCGCAACGGGCGGTAGTAAGAAACAGACTAACACCTAACACCCCATGTTCAAAATCGTGACACTTTTGCCCTATGCCTGCCCACTTAACGCGCTAGCGGCCGCATGCGTTTCCACAGCGCGTAAAGCGGGCGGCGGTCACGCTTAAACCAGTACCTCTTTAAGGAATTGACCGGTGTATGAGCCGTCCACCTTGGCAACATCCTCCGGCGTGCCCTGCGCAACTACGGTGCCGCCCCCAGAGCCCCCCTCGGGTCCCATGTCCACAATCCAGTCTGCAGCCTTAATCACGTCAAGGTTGTGCTCGATAATGATGACGGAGTTGCCCTTATCGGCCAGCCCCTGAATCACCAGCATGAGTTTGCGGATGTCCTCAAAGTGAAGCCCGGTGGTGGGCTCATCGAGGATGTATACCGTTCGCCCGTTGGAGCGCTTCTGCAATTCGGAGGCAAGCTTGACTCGCTGTGCCTCACCGCCCGAAAGCGTGGTTGCGGATTGCCCTAGGCGCACGTAGCCCAAGCCCACCTCGACGAGCGTGTTGAGGTAACGGTGGATGGAGGTAATGGGCTCGAAAAACGTGGCGGCCTCGGAGATGGGCATATCTAGAACTTCCGCAATGTTTTTGCCCTTGTAGAGAACCTCGAGGGTTTCGCGGTTGTAGCGGGCGCCATTACATACCTCGCACGGAACATAAACGTCCGGAAGGAAATTCATTTCGATCTTCAACGTGCCATCACCCTGACACGCCTCACACCGGCCGCCCTTGACGTTGAAGGAGAATCGGCCCGGCTTGTAACCGCGTACTTTAGCTTCCTGCGTCTCCGCGAAAAGAGTACGGATCTTGTCAAAAACACCCGTATACGTCGCCGGGTTGGAACGCGGCGTGCGTCCGATTGGGCTTTGGTCTACCTGCACGAGCTTGTCTAAATGTTCCACGCCCTCGACACGCGTCGCGCGACCTGGAACCTGGCGGGCCTTATTGAGCTTATTGGCCAGGGTCTTGGCCAGAATCTGATTGACCACGGTTGACTTACCGGAGCCGGACACGCCGGTGACACAGGTGATTACGCCCAGCGGAAGTTCCACGTCCACGCCCTTGAGGTTATTTTCACGGGCGCCTACAACCTTCAGCGTGCGCTCCGGGTCTATAGCTCGGCGCTGTTCGGGCACGCCCAGGACCTTGGCGCCTGAGAGATACTGCCCGGTCAGGGATTCCTCACACTCGATGATCCCCTCGGGCGCGCCCTGGTAAACCACGTTGCCGCCAAATTCGCCGGCGCGTGGCCCGATATCAACCAACCAATCGGCCTCGCGAATCGTGTCCTCATCGTGCTCGACCACAATCAGGGTGTTACCGATATCGCGCAGGCGCTTCAAGGTGGCAATGAGGCGTTGGTTATCACGTTGGTGCAATCCAATGGACGGTTCATCGAGAACGTAGAGAACCCCCGCCAAACCGGAGCCGATTTGGGTTGCGAGCCGGATACGCTGCGCCTCACCGCCGGATAGGGTCGAAGCCCCGCGATTTAGCGTGAGATAGGTAAGCCCCACGTCGATCAGGAAGCGCAAGCGGGCTTGAATTTCCTTTAACACCGCTCCCGCGATGATCTCCTCACGCTTACCCAAGATAAGGGAGTTTAAGAAACCGGATGCATCCTCAATGGACAGTTCGGTCAGACCCGCGATGGACTTTTCGCCAAACTCCCCCGACTCGAGGCGCACGGCCAAGATTTCCGGCTTGAGGCGGCTGCCCTTGCATGTGGGGCACGCTACCTCGCGGGTGTATTGCATCATGCGGTCCTTGGCCCACTCAGAATCCGTGGTCTCGATCTTCCGCTGAATAAAGCCCACGGCGCCCTCGAAGGGCGCGGACCAGGAACGCTGACGGCCGTAACGGTTCTTGTAACGGACGTTGACCACTTCATCCGAACCGTGAATCAACGCGTCCTGCTGCTCCTTGGTCAGCGAGGACAGGGGCGCCTTAGGATCAAAGCCCATGGTCTTGCCTAGGGCCTCGACCAACTTTACGAAGTAACGGCTGTTGGGAGAGCTAGCCCAGGGCTGAACGGCCTCGACCGCCGGGGCATCCCAATCCGGGATGAGCAGGTCTTCGTCGATTTCCAACTTGGTCCCCAGGCCATCGCAGGCCGGGCAAGCGCCGAATGGCGAGTTGAAGGAAAAGGCCCGGGGTTCGTATTCCTCTACGCTCAAATGGTGCCCATTGGGGCACGCCGCCTTCTCGGAATAGGTATGGGTCAGCTCTTCATTGTCGACGAAATCGATGGTGACGAGGCCGTCGGCCAAGCGGAGGGCGGTCTCAACGGAATCGGTCAGGCGTTGCTTGGCGGACGCCTTAACCTGCAGGCGGTCAACCACTACGTCAATGTCATGCTTGACCTGCTTCTTAAGCTTAGGGACGTCAGACAAAGAGTAGACCTCCCCGTCGACCCGAACGCGGGAATAGCCCTGTGCGGACAGATCAGCGAATAAATCGACGAATTCCCCCTTGCGCTTGCGCACGACGGGAGCCAGCACCTGGAACTTCAAGCGTTCCTCAAGGCCTAGAATCGTATCTACAATCTGTTGCGGCGTTTGACGGGAAATGACCGCATCGCACGTTGGGCAGTGTGGCGTTCCGGCCCGGGAGAACAACAGGCGCAGATAGTCGTAAATCTCCGTGATCGTGCCCACGGTGGATCGCGGGTTATGGTTCGTGGATTTCTGGTCGATGGACACCGCAGGCGATAGACCGTCTATGAAATCAACGTCCGGCTTATCCATTTGTCCTAGGAACATTCGCGCATAAGAGCTCAAGGATTCAACGTACCGCCGCTGCCCTTCTGCGAAGATGGTGTCAAAGGCAAGGGATGATTTGCCGGAACCCGAAAGGCCAGTAAAAACCACCATTTTATCGCGCGGCAGGTCGATATCCACGCCCCTGAGATTGTGCTCGCGTGCGCCGCGGACCACCAAACGGTCTGCCATAGTGATAACTTCCCTTCCGGAAATAGTTGATTAAAGCTTAAGAAGATTTCTGCCCAACGAACGAGGATACCCGTAGGGTAGACACCATGACTAACACACTTTCACTGCACCATATTTCCGTTTCCGATATGGACAACAATGTTTACCTGCTTGCATCCGGCGGCGAGGGTCTACTGATCGATGCCGCCGATGACGCGCCGGCGATCCTCAAACTCGCCGAGGACGCGGGCGTACGCATCACGGCAGTGCTTACCACCCACCGGCATTGGGATCACGTGCGAGCGCTTGAGGAAGTTTTGGAGTCAACCGGCGCCACGCACTACGTCCCGTTCCTCGACGCGCCGGCCATCCCAGCCCCCGCCGACGTGGAGCTCGATCACGGCGACACCATCGAGTGGAACGGTCACACCTTCCCCGTAGTGATTCTGCGCGGCCACACCCCAGGCGGCGCCGCCCTAGTGGCACAGGTCGATGGAACTACCAACCTTTTCGTTGGGGATTCCCTCTTCCCTGGCGGAGTGGGTAAAACCAACTCCGAGGGTGACTTTGTTCGCCTCTATAAGGATGTAACGGAACGCGTTTTTGATATCTACCCCGATGAGGCCGTGGTCCGTCCAGGGCACGGTGAATCCACCACCCTAGGAGAAGAACGCCCTAAGCTCGGCGAATGGTGGGACCGCCGCTGGTAGCGGGGGTTAAACGGGCACCCGCGTCTTTTTCTTTGGCTTTTAATTTCCGTCTATCAGTCACTATTTTTCAATCCCGCGTACACTGGTACAGCGACAAACAGTACTCATAACCAAGGAGCACGATTTTTATGATCCGCAAGATTGCCCGCCCAATGCTGGCTTCCGTATTCATCTACGATGGTGTGGATACCTTCCGCAATACCTCTGAGCATGTTTCGGGCACTGAGACCGTGCTCACCCGCCTGCGCAAGGTCCTCCCAGCGCAGTACGCTTCTTTCGTGCCTAAAGACCCAGAGACGGTTACCCAGGGCCTGGCCGCCGCTAAGGTTGGCGCCGGTTCCCTGCTGGCCCTAGGCAAGGCACCTCGCACCTCTGCTGCGGTTCTGGCTGCTACTACCATTCCAACTATGGTTGGCCGCGACGCGTTCTGGGAGGCCAACGATGAGGCCACCAAGTCCCAGAAGCGTTCCAGCTTCCTGACTTCTACCGCTTTGCTGGGTGGCCTGTTCATCACCACCCAGGACACCGCCGGCAAGCCTTCCCTGCTGTGGCGAACCCAGCACGCGGGCAAGGTTGCAAACAAGAAGATCCAGAAGGCCCTTCCAACCAAGTCCGAGTCCCAGAAGATGTACGAAGAGGCCGCCGATCGTGCCACCGAATTTGGCGGCAAGGCTAGCGACTGGTTCGCCGAGAACACCGAAAAGGCCAAGGCTTACGTCGAGGACAATAAGGGTGACTGGGAAAAGGCTGGCGCCGGTGTGCTAGCCGCCGCTACCACTGCCGCCGCCACCGCCACCGACAAGGCTAAGTCCTTCGTCGATGACAACAAGGATGACTGGCAGGGTGCAGGCAAGGATCTGCTGGATTCCGCCAAGTCCTACGCGGATCAGGCCAGGAAGGCCACCGGTGACGCCGTGAAGAATGCTGAGAATTCCGCGTGGTTGAAGGCGGCTGAAAAGAATTCCAAGGTTGCACGCAAGAACGTAGTCAAAAAGGCCGCCAAGGCGCGCAAGGCTGCGGATAAGAAGCTCGCAAAGATTGACACCAAGAGCACTAAGCGCTCCATCAAAAAGGCCACTAAGCGTGCAGACAAGGCTCAGGCGCAGGCCGACAAGCGCCTAGCTAAGGCCATCAAGAAGGTTGGCAAGCAGATTAACTAATACTTTTCTGCAAACGCCCGCGGGCGTGCACAAAGGCAAAATTCAACGGTCCGGCTAGTATGCTGGACCGTTGATTCGTTTTCCCGTTAGCCTTTTTTCAAGGAGTTGTGCCCACATCGTGGATGACCAGCAGCTGAGCAATGAGATTGCGCTGGAACAACAGTATGTCGACGGCCTTTTCGACCGCCTGGATGCAGAGGTTGAGCGCTCCAATGAACGCCTGAACCAGGTCATGGCAGATGTCGATCCAGCCAATCCGGACCCGGACGCATTGGTGCGGCGCGAAACGGAATACCATGGCCTGCAATCCAAGCTTGACAAGCTTAATCTTGCACAATTGGGCCTAGTATTCGGCCGCATTGATATTGACGCGGCGGGAGATAACCCAACTAAGGACGGTCTAGACCGCAGGTACATCGGCCGAATGGGGCTCGATGATCGCGATGATGACTACCGGACGCTCCTGCTGGACTGGCGCGCACCCATGGCCCGCCCGTTCTATTTGGCCACCACGGCGCAGCCAGAGGGGGTTACCCTACGCCGACATATCAGGACCAAAGGCCGCACCGTCACGGGCATTAACGATGAAGTTCTGGACGGTAGCGGGGGCGGCGCCGAGCAGATAACCTCCGTCGCTAGTGAATCCGCTCTCTACGAGGCGCTGCAGGCCGCGCGCACCGGGCACATGGCCTCTATCGTGCAAACCATCCAGCGCGAGCAGGATGAAATCATTCGTGATGAAACCCGCGGCGTGATGGTAGTCGAGGGAGGCCCGGGCACCGGCAAGACCGCCGTGGCCCTGCACCGCGTGGCTTACCTTCTCTACACCCACCGTGAGCGGCTGGCTACCTCCGGCGTATTGATTATTGGGCCAAACAGCACTTTCCTTGAGTACATCTCCCGGGTACTGCCGGAGCTCGGCGAAACGGGCGTGGTCCTATCCACCATCGGCAGCCTCTTCCCCGGCGTGGAAGGCACCACGAAGGAAGACCTGTTGGTGCGCGAAGTTAAGGGCTCCGAAGCCATGGTCGAGATTCTGCGTGAAGCGGTCAAGGCCTATCAAACGCTACCCAAGGAGCCCCACCGCATCGAGGTGGAGGGGCTGCAGTTGGACGTCACCCCGGAGATGGTCAAGAAGGCGCGCACGAGGGCCCGTCGCTCCCGCCGCCCGCACAATGAGGCGCGGAGCATCTTCGCGGAACAGCTCATCGAGACCCTCGCGCATCAGATGGCGGACCGCATCGGCGCCGATCCTCTTGGTGGGCAGAACTTGTTATCGCGCGCGGACATCGACCAGTTGCATGACGACTTGGCCGAATCTGCGCCGGTAATAAATCTGATCGACGAGTATTTCCCCGAGCTACATCCGCTCCAAATCCTCAGCGATTTGCTCAGCAGCCGCGACCGAATCGCCGTAGCGGCCAAAGGCTACGATGATGAAACTTTGGCCGCGCTGTACCGCGAGGACGGTGACGCCTGGGCTCCGTCCGACGCCGCCCTGCTGGACGAGCTCGCCGTTCTCGTCAGCCTCCCAGATCCAGAGACCCTCCGCGAAAAGGAAGAAGCCGAGTGGAAGGCCCAGGTCGCCGAAGCTGAGGATGCGCTGGACATTCTGGCCTCCTCGGATAGCACGGACAATGACGATGACATGTTCGATGCGGAGATCCTCTCCGCGCATGACGTCATCGACGCCGAGACCCTCGCCCGCCGCCAGCAGGTACGCTCAAACCTGACCACCGCCGAGCGAGCCCAAGCCGACCACCAATGGGCCTATGGTCACGTGATCATCGATGAAGCGCAGGAGCTAACCCCCATGGAATGGCGCATGGTGTTTCGCCGCTCGCCATCCCGTTGGATGACCATTGTTGGGGATACCGCCCAGACCGGCTCGCCAGCCGGGGTGGATAGTTGGGAGGACTGCCTTGAGCCATTCGTGGGACAGCGCTTCCGCCACCACACTTTGACCGTCAATTACCGCACGCCAGAACCCATCACAGCCCTCGCCAACGAGGTGCTGCACCAGATCAACCCTCTCGCTACACCGTCAACTGCGGTGCGTCCTGGCCAGGAAGTAACCTTTACCTCTCTAAAAAGCGCCGAAGCCGAGCATGTAACCCCCGGAAGCTGGACTGATGACCACGGTCGTTTGCATGCGGTGATCGATTCCACCAACGTCCACGAAATCAAGGGCCTGGAGTTTGACCACGTCACCGTGGTCGATCCTCAGCGTATTGTTGATGCCTCGCCCCAAGGCCTCCAGGACCTGTACGTCGCGATTACCCGCGCCACACAAACCCTTGAGATAGTGGGCGAATTCCCGCGCAAGCTTCCGGGTAAACCTCACCAAGCTAGTTTCGGCGGAGTTCAGTAAGCTTGAATCTATGGCAATTGCAGATATCGCACGCAAAGTTGAAAAGACCATTAACACCGTGGGCGTCAAGCGCTCCTCTCAAAAGGGTTGGGTTCCGGCTGTAAAGGGATACGCGGGATACGGAACCTCCAAGCGCGCACACGTGTTGGGCCGCGTGCTCATGGAAAAACCAGAGAGCGAAGATCGCGAAGACAACTGGGCGCAGCGCGGTTACCGCCAGTTCTTCACCATCCAGGTGGGCGGACTCGAGGTAAAGGCCACCGTAGGAGACGCCACGGTTACCGGGCACACCAACGACAATGGCTACGTTGACCTCCTGGTCCACGACCATGGGCTGGAGCCGGGCTGGCATGAAGTCACTATCTACGCGGAGGGCGCAGAGCCCGCTACCGCGGAGGTACTCATCGTCGATGATGAGGCTCGCATCGGCCTTATCAGCGATATTGATGACACCACGATGGTCACTTGGCTGCCGCGCGCCTTGATCGCGGCTTATAACTCTTGGTTCAAGCGCACCGATAAGCGCAAGCCGGTCGAGGGTATGGCTGATTTCTACAAGGAACTGCTTGCCGAACACCCAAACGCGCCAACGTTCTATCTCTCCACCGGCGCATGGAATACCTATGACACGCTGACCGCTTTCATGGAGAAGCACGGCTTTCCCAAGGCGCCGATGCTGTTAACCGACTGGGGCCCAACCCAGACTAAGCTCTTCCGCTCCGGCGCTGAGCACAAGAAGGTCCAGTTAAGAAATCTTATTATCGATTTCCCGGAAATTCAGTGGGTACTGGTTGGCGATGACGGTCAACACGATCCAACCACCTACTCGGATTTGGTCTATGAGCATCCAAACCGTGTAGCCGGCGTAGCTATCCGTAACCTGTCAGCCCAGGAGCATCTCTTGGCTCACGGTACCGCTACCCCGCTATCGGAAACTGACTCCGGCGCCCGGACTGAAGTGCCCATGATTCAAGGCGAAGACGGCCACAAGCTGTTGAAGGCCTACCGTGAGAAGCCCTTCGAGCGCGTTGAAGAGGATAAGCGCACCTCACACGACTTTAACTGCGGCGATTAGACCTACACGCCTGCGCCGCAGGTTCAAGCCGAGGCATGAGTAAAGGGCGGATAAGCTTTGAAAAAGCTTATCCGCCCTTTACTTTCTGCCAGCTGGGAGGGCCCTTGTTGGCAAATTAGTTTACGGTGTGAACGATCATCACATCGCACTCGGACTGGCGGGCCACATCGGCGGGAACGGATCCGAGCAGGCGGCCGGTGAGGGAATTGATGCCACGGTTACCAACGATGAGCAGGTCAGCGTTGTTGGCGTTGACGATTGCCATCAGCGCCTGAACGGGGGTGCCGGGGCTTACGGCGGTCTCAATCTTCGTCGCGCCGAAGGATTCCGCGTGAGCCTTGCCAGCCTCGAGGTTTGCCTGCGCCTTCTTATCGCCAAGGATCGTCACAGAGTCCTGGCGCAGGGTCTTGGTAGCCTCTTCCTCGGACTCGTAGTAAGCACAACCGATGATGAGGGTTGCGTCAAACGCCGCTGCAATCTTGGCAGCGCGCTCCACCGCAAGCATGGAGGACTTGGAACCGTCAGTACCCACTACGATCTTGTTGTAATCGCTCATCATGACCTTTCCTGGGGGCTTTTAGCCCCCTAAAGAATTAATACCGCTTATCAGTCTAACAATCTAACGCCGCGAACGTTCAGTTACACCGCCCGTTGCCTCTGACGGAACGAACCTCCGGAGCCATCGGCCCAGTGTGGGCTTGCACCGACCCCGCTCGGTAGAGATTAAATTCCCGCTTCTTTAAGACCCCTTAGCTCCTTCTTGAGGTCCATAATCTCATCACGAAGCCGGCCCGCCAATTCGAACTTGAGCTCTCGCGCCGCCGCCCCCATCTGGGCGGAGAGGTCATCGATGAGCGCTTGTACCTCATCCGAAGCCATGGCGGAGACGTCCGGTTTGGATACCATTGCCGATGGATCGGCCGCCCCGGCCTCGGGCGCCTCCTCTCCGTTGTTTTCATAGACTTGATCAAGAATGTCTGCGATCTTTTTGCGCAGCGGCTGCGGATCGATCCCGTGTTCCTTGTTGTACGCAATCTGTTTTTCGCGGCGACGCTCCGTCTCTTCTATTGCGTACTGCATGGACTCGGTGATCTTATCCGCGTACATAATGACCTCACCCGAGACGTTTCGCGCCGCACGGCCAATGGTCTGGATGAGGGACGTGGTGGAGCGCAGGAAGCCCTCCTTATCCGCATCCAAAATGGCTACCAAGGAAACCTCCGGCAGGTCGAGGCCCTCACGCAACAGGTTGATGCCCACCAGGACGTCATACTCGCCAAGACGCAGCTGGCGTAGCAGCTCCACGCGCTGCAGGGTATCAATATCGGAATGCAGATACCTCACCTTGACGCCATGCTCCAGGAGATAATCCGTGAGATCCTCTGCCATGCGTTTGGTTAAGGTGGTCACCAAGACGCGCTCCTGTTTGGCGGTGCGCTTGCGGATCTCATCGATCAGGTCGTCAATCTGGCCCTGGGTTGGCCGGACCGTAACTTGCGGGTCCACGAGTCCGGTCGGGCGGATGACCTGCTCTACATACTCACCCGCGGCCGCAGTAAGTTCGTAATTGCCCGGCGTCGCGGACATGTAGACGGTCTGGCCCACGCGGCTTTCAAACTCCTCAAACGTCAGCGGACGGTTATCCACCGCCGAAGGCAGACGAAAGCCGAATTCCACCAGATTGCGCTTACGGGACATATCTCCCTCGAACATTCCGCCAATTTGCGGCACCGTAACGTGGGACTCGTCGATGATGGTGAGAAAATCTTCTGGGAAGTAATCCATGAGGGTTGCCGGCGCCGAGCCCGCCGGGCGACCGTCGATGTGGCGCGAATAGTTCTCAATGCCCGAACAAAAACCAACCTGCTCGATCATTTCTAGGTCGTACTCAGTGCGCATGCGAAGCCGTTGCGCCTCCAGCAGCTTTCCTCGATTTTCGAGCTCCTCGAGGCGCTCTCCAAGTTCTTCCTTGATGGCCGCGATCGCCTTTTCCATTCGCTCGGGCCCCGCTACGTAGTGGGTGGCTGGGAAGATGCGTACCTCGTCCACCCGCTCCAATACATCGCCGGTAAGCGGATGGATGTAATACAGCGCATCGATATCGTCGCCGAAAAACTCAATACGCACCGCGCGTTCCTCATAAGCCGGAATGATATCGACCGTATCCCCTTTGACTCGGAACGTTCCGCGGGTAAACCCCACGTCATTGCGTTCATACTGGATATCGACGAGGAGGCGCAGGAATCGGTCACGATCGACTTCATCGTCAACGCCTAGCACTACCGAACGATCGAGGTAGGACTGCGGGGTGCCGAGGCCATAAATGCATGACACTGAGGAAACCACCACAACGTCGCGGCGTGAGAGCAGCGCCGAGGTAGCCGAGTGGCGCAGGCGCTCCACGTCCTCATTGATTGACGAATCCTTTTCAATGTAGGTGTCCGTCTGGGCAATGTACGCCTCAGGTTGGTAGTAATCGTAGTAGGAAACGAAGTACTCGACCGCGTTGTTGGGTAGCAGCTGGCGCAGCTCATTGGCCAGCTGCGCGGCCAGGGTTTTATTTGGAGCCATGATGAGCGTTGGCCGCTGCTGTTTTTCAATCAACCAGGCCGCCGTGGCGGATTTGCCTGTGCCTGTAGCACCCATGAGCACCACGTCGCGTTCACCGCGGCTCAGGCGTTCATCTAGTTCCTTAATCGCCGCGGGCTGGTCACCGGAAGGCTCATATTCACTAATGACCTCGAATTCTTTTGAGCGACGCTCAATTTCGCCCACAGGGCGGTGTTCGGATACGGCAAGGACGGGATGTTCAGCAGCGAAAGCCATGCCTGCCAGTCTACGTGTCCCAAAGACTAACCGCGATAATGCAACGTTTATGGTAAATCCGGCGCACATCTGCATATGATAAGGCGCATGAAACGATGCCGCCTCCTTGGACTTGTATCCGCCCTTGCCGTGCTCAGCGCGCCGACGGCAGTCACGGCTAGCGCCCAGATCCAGCAGTGCCAGGGCTTGGACTGGCAGAAGCCCCCAGCACATCCCCAAGCTATCCAACTGGGCAGCTCTGGTTCGAGCAAGACTTACGCGCGTTCTTCGGCCACGGAACCTATCGCCCCGGCCACCGTGACGCAGAAGGGAATCGTCAAATACAAGTCCACGCCTGAGAGCCCCACCCAGTTCCTGCAGCTGCTTACCGGCCCTGGCTCCCCTGACCGCACGGATAAAAAGTGGGGTGTGACCGCAACCGATCTGGGTTTCGCCTACGAATCGGAAGACGCCAGCGGTATCCGTAGCACCAACTTAGTATTCGGGGATACTTTTTCATGCTCGGGTAATGGAGGTTGGCGCTCGAACGTCATCTTGCGCACCGATGACCTCAACTACGGGGATGGCCTCAACGTGCGCACCGCCCTAACCGGCAACGGATACACCCCATCCGGCACGGCGAGGCAGTTTATCGAAGCCCGCCATGCCCCTAACGAATCGCGCACAGAGGTAACCGCCATCCCCACCACCGCTATCGTGGTGGACGGCGTGCACTATATGGACTACATGTCCGTCCGCCACTGGGGCGAACCGGGGGAATGGTCCACCAACTATGCCGCCACTATGCGCTCTACCGATGACGGGGTCACATGGGAGCGCGTCGAGGAATCCATCCGCCCCAATTCCTCCACAGGAATCACTCTGCCGGAGGGGGCTGAGTATCGCCCGGGCAATGAGAACCTGCAGATGTCCGCGTATGTCGAAGACGTAAAAGATAGCCGCTACGTCTATCGTTTCAGCACTCGCAACGGCCGCTCCGGGCCCGCGGTTCTTGGCCGCGCACTCAAGACTGACTTCCCAAGGGAGTCCGCGTTTGAGTTCTGGAACGGTCACGCCTGGGTCAACGATGCGAGCCAGGCAGAGCCGGTCATTAACGCCCCCGTCTCAGAGTTATCCGTTGCGTACTCCTCCTACCTGAACGAATACGTCGCGCTGTACCGGCTTCGAGGCCAAGGACTTGTTCTACGAACCTCGGAGACGCTCACCGGCCCATGGTCTGAACCGTCCCTGCTGATAAGTCAAGAGACCGTGCCAGACCTCTACGGCGGATTCCTGCTGCCGAACCAGGACGATCAACACCTCTATTACGTGGCAACGGCATACTCTGGCTACAACGTCATGCTGATGCGATCCGACCTAGACCGCGTGGTTGAACACAACCTCACCGATGACGGGATAGTAATTGAAGAGATAGTAAAGGTGGCTGAATTCCCCTCCGACGAAGGAGGGACTAACTAGTTCTCACCGCACCAGATGGTATCAGTCGAGGCATTAGCGCCGAAGTCCAGGAGTTCAGCGCCGTTACCTTCGCAGCTTGTCGACCAGTGACTTCACCTGTGGCTTCAGGTCTTCCAGCGAGCCGTTATTGTCAATGATGATGTCAGCGACCGCCAGGCGCGCATCATCATCGATTTGCGCCGCTATGCGGCGGCGAGCATCCTCCTCATCTAGTCCGCGATGTTCGACAAGGCGCTTGACGCGGGTTTCCACATCGACATCCACCACTACCGTCTGGTCCATGCCTTCATGCAGGCCCTTGTCTACCAGCAGCGGCATATCGTAGATAACTACTTGTTCCCCATTGGCGCGGGCTGACTCGAACCGTCGCTGAGTTTCTTCATCAATACGCGGATGCATGATCCCGTTGAGCAGTTGAGTGCGCTTTTCATCGCTAAAAGCGCGCTGCGCCAGCAGACCCCGGTTGAGCGTGCCGTCCTCGTTCAGGATGTCTTCGCCGAAGGCCCGGGCGAGCTCGGCCAAAGCGGGCATCCCCGGTTCGACGATATCGCGGGCGATGCGATCTGCATCGATGATGGTAAATCCTTGCGCAGCCATAAGCGCGGCAACCGTTGACTTGCCGCTGCCGATGCCGCCCGTAAGACCAATAAGTTTCATGCCCACCAGAGTACTAGCCTGCCCGCGAACGCGGCCTAGCCTTGGCTTCACCGTGGGGCTAGCCGCGCCACGTGCATGGTGAGGTACGCTTCCTCATCCTTAGTCAGCGGCTCGTCTAGCCGCAGTTCAATAATGCTGCTTAAACGCTGTGCGCACACCGCCGCCTCAGGATAGGCGTGCAGGATTGCGTCACCCACGGCGGAGTGTTCCTCGGAGAGCTGCTTATGCTTCTGAATGCGCACAAACAGGTAGCGCAGGTGCGTGATAAAACGGGCCACTGATACGTCCTCAGAAGGCAGCTCACATCCGTAGTGCTGACCAATCACGTCAAGCATCTGCTGAATTAGGCCGGTCATCTGGTACGTATAGGACAAGTCCCCCGAGGTAAAACCCGCATTGACCAAGTGAAGAGTCAAAGCTACGGACTCCTCCTCGGCCAACGGTTCCTTCAACCCCGCATTGATGGCTTCCAGCAGCCTTCGCGCAATGCGATAGTCCTGCGCGTACAGGTGACGGACTTCCGCCATCAGCGGATAGGCGATGCTAATACCTTCGGCCTGGCGGCGCACGGCCATGGAAATATGGTCGGCGATAGCAACAACCAAAGTCAGTTTGTTCGCGCTGTCTTCCGGCAGCTCCGCCGCTCTCATAGCATCGATGACCAACCGGATGTAGAAGCCGGGGACGTTGGCCAGCATTTCAGCAGAGTGATCTGGGTCGCGGCCATCCTCAGCGACGAACACCTTGGCTACCCGGGATGGGTCGACGTCCTGGCCCTGCTGAGCCTTAAAGCCCACGCCCCGGCCGGTGACAATGACCTCACGCCGGCCATCCCGGGCTAGGACCACGTTGTTGTTGAATACGCGAAGAATTTTCATTAGTGCGTACTTTACGCCATAAAAAGTAACTGACGCGTTACGCTAGCGGCCCGCTCCCCTAGGCATTCATGGTCTAGTAGAGCGGGCCAGGTGCTTGCGGCAACACGCGCTAAGCGTGCGTGCTTACTTGGTAATGCTGATTACGCGATCTCCGGCTTGAACCTCACCGGTGTAGGTGCATTCAACGCTGGTGAATTTGCGCGTATTGGTCACTGTCATGATGACCGTGCTGTCATAGCCGGCATCCTTGACCTTGTTGAAGTCAACGGTGGCCAGCGGCTGGCCAACCTCTACGCGATCCCCCTTGGCGACGGCCATATCGAAGCCCTCGCCCTTCATCTTGACCGTGTTGATGCCGATGTGGACCAGTACTTCCACACCGTCATCGGTTTTGATGCCGTATGCATGGCCGGATTTCATTGCCGTGGCGATCACGCCGGCTACCGGGGAAACCACGATGGATTCGCTCGGAACGATTCCCACGCCCTCGCCCAGTGCGCCGGAGGAGAAAGCAGCGTCATCGACTTGCTTGAGTTCCACAGCCGTTCCGCTAATTGGTGCCACCAAGAGCTCCGTATCCAAGTCCGTCCGCGGCTTTGTAGCGGTGGCCACTGCAGTGGCTCCAGTGGCAACCGCCGCTGCGGGCCGTGCGGCATCGTTGCCGCTGGTGGGAGCTGGCTGCGCGGACTCGGCTTCAGCGCGGGAATCCGAATTCTGAGCCGCGAATTCTCGGGCGCGCGCACGAGCTTGTTCCTTTTCTTCCTCGGTTCGGTAATCGAAGAAGATGATTAGGCCCATCGCCACGAAGAACGCCACGGCGATCGCGATGGCGTAGGTCACAACCGGGCTAAAGACTGGGATGGTCAGCAGAGAGGTGAAGACGAATGCAGAGGTCTGGACGCCCTCGGACGCCGTGCCCAAAACCGCGATAGTGAGGCCACCGGCGAAGCATCCCACAAGCATGCGGGGGTAAATCTTCTTAAAGCGAAGGTGGATGCCGTAAAGCGAAGGCTCAGAGATACCGCCGAACAAGCCGGCTGCCAGGGCCGAGGCAGAGGTCTGGCGCATCTCCGGATCGCGATCACGCAGGGACAGGAACAGGACACCGGCGGTGGCGCCGAAGCAGGCAAAATTCCAAGCACCCATAGGTCCTTGGATGAAGTCATAACCTAAGGTTTGGATATTGACCAGCATCAAGGCATTGAGCGGCCAGTGCAGGCCCAGCGGTACGAGGAACGGGTAGAGCATTGGAATGATGATGGCGAAGATGAACGGCGCATTGGAATTCAGCCACGCCAGCCCGACACCGATAATGGAGCCCATCCACACGCCGAATGGGCCAATGATGAATGCGGTGATAGGAATCATGAACACGAGGGTCAAAAATGGCACGAAAACCATATGGACCGCAGACGGGATAATCCTCTGGAATCCCTTGTAGAAGAGTGCAGCCACGGCCGCCATGATGAGCGGAACGAAGACGTTGCCGCCGTAATCAGGCAACTGCATGTTGATCCCCCATAGCTCGATGGAGCAAAGCTCCGAGCCGAAGGAATTGGTGCTACATACGGCACCTGTGTTTTCCTTAAGACCGGTAAACTCTGGGGTCATCAGGGCCAGCATGATGGCGCCAGGAACCCACGGATCGATGCGCAGTTTCTTACCGGCGTTGTAGGCCACCATTACCGGCAGGAAGAAGAATACGGAGCGCCACATAGCGTCGATGAACACCCACGTGGCCGCTTTGTTAGGGTCACGGGTGTCAACAACCCCCACGGCCTCCATCACCGCAGTAAATGCAATGATGAGTGATGCGCCCAACAGGACGCCCAGGATTGGGCGGAACGAATCTGAGAGGTATTCAAAGAAGGTGTCCAGCCACGGCAGCTTGCCCTTCGACTTAGCGCGGGCCTCGGCCTTGACGTCTTCGTTGCTTTTGACGCCAGCGTTTTTCATCGCGGGCAGCGCGTTGATGTCATCGTAGACGGATGCCACGTCGCCGCCGATGACGACCTGATAATTGCGCCCACCCTGAGGGACGGCGCCCATAACTTTCTTTATGGACTCGAGGCCTGCCTTGTCCACCTTGCTTACGTCTTTCAGCTCGAAGCGTAGGCGAGTTGCACAATGGGTAAATGAGGTGATGTTGTCAGCACCGCCAATCCCGGCCAAGATTTCCTCGGCGGTTTGCTGCGTTTGCGTTGACATGTCTCACTCCTTCGCGGGTATCTAGTCGCCATCTAAAGTCGCTGGGCCGAGGCCCTTCTCCCTAGTGTGAAAACGAATAAAGACCTGAGGGGCCGACAAAGCGAACCCCTCAGGTCTTGCCTCAAGTAAGAGAGTAACAACCCTGATGGCTGGGCCTTCGAGGCCCAGCTGGTTATATCGTCTACTAACGTTACTCCCCCATGACCGGTCACACAAGAGTTTTCAGGCAAGGGCCATCACATAACCAAACCCCGAGCGTTCAACCGGTCCCTCGGGCAGAAGCAACCGCGGGCATCGATGCGGGCACAAGGTTTATTGAGCGCTCAGGCCACAACGCCGGACCGAGACAAACCCCATTGGTTTAAAACATCGAAAAGGGGCCTGACCTTCGCCTTTCGGCGAGGCCAGACCCCTTATATTCACTGCCTAACCGCGGCTAAGCGGGGCTGAGAATTAGTTGCCTGCCAGCTTGTCGCGCAGGGCAGCGAGCTGCTCGTCGGAAGCCAGGGAGCCTGCGGACTCTGCCGAACCCTCGGATGCCGGAGCTGCATCGTTGGACTCGGAGGAGTAGTTGGAGGAAGACTCGCCGGACTCTGCAGCCTCAGCGGCCGCAGCGCGGTGGCGCTCGATCTGAGCGGTGTGCAGGTTGAAGCGACGCTCGGACTCAGCGTAGCGTGCCTCCCACTCCTGACGCTGCTCATCGTAGCCCTCGAGCCACTCGTTGGTCTCTGCGTCGAAGCCCTCAGGGAAGACGTAGTTACCCTGCTCATCGTAGGAGTCAGCCATGCCGTACTTGGATGGATCGAACTCTTCGGTGTAGTCCTCGTCGGCCTGCTTAACAGACAGGGAGATACGGCGACGCTCGAGGTCGATATCGATGACCTTGACCATTACCTCTTCGCCAACGTTGACAACCTGGTCTGGAACCTCGACGTGGCGCTGAGCCAACTCGGAGATGTGAACCAGGCCCTCGATGCCCTCCTCGACGCGAACAAATGCGCCGAATGGGACGAGCTTGGTGACCTTGCCAGGCACGATCTGGCCCACAGCGTGGGTGCGTGCGAATACGCGCCATGGATCTTCCTGGGTGGCCTTCAGGGACAGGGAAACGCGCTCGCGGTCCAGATCCACGTCCAGAACCTCTACGGTTACCTCGTCGCCAACGGTGACAACCTCAGATGGGTGATCGATGTGCTTCCAGGACAGCTCGGAGACGTGAACCAGGCCGTCTACGCCACCAAGGTCCACGAATGCACCGAAGTTGACGATGGAGGATACAACGCCCTTGCGGACCTGACCCTTCTGCAGCTGGTGCAGGAACTCAGAGCGAACCTCAGACTGGGTCTGCTCGAGGAATGCACGGCGGGACAGAACAACGTTGTTACGCTGCTTGTCGAGCTCGATGATCTTTGCCTCCAGCTCCTGGCCAATGTATGGCTCCAGGTCACGGACGCGACGCATCTCAACGAGGGAAGCAGGCAGGAAGCCACGCAGACCGATGTCCAGGATGAGACCACCCTTGACAACCTCGATAACGGTACCGGTAACAGGCTCTTCCTTTGCCTGAAGCTCCTCGATGGCGCCCCATGCACGCTCGTACTGCGCACGCTTCTTGGAAAGGATCAGACGGCCTTCCTTGTCCTCCTTGGTAAGAACAAGAGCGTCGATCTGATCGCCAACCTCGACTACCTCATCAGGGTCAACGTCATGCTTGATGGAAAGCTCGCGGGATGGAATGACACCTTCGGTCTTGTATCCAATGTCGAGCAGAACCTCGTCGTGGTCAACCTTGACCACGGTGCCCTCGACGATGTCACCATCGTTGAAGTACTTGATGGTTGCGTCAACAGCTGCGAGGAAGTCCTCAGCGGTACCAATATCGTTAATTGCTACCTGTGGGATGTTAGAAGACATATGTTAAAAATGCTCCGAAAAAAGAAAATAGGAGGTCGTAAATGGACAGTTACATGTCTCTCGAAAATCCGGTGTGAGCTGCGTGAACGGCTCACGTCTAGAATGGATTTCGATCCCACCCGACCGGCTAAGATGCTCTCCTATTGCAGCAAGTTAGTCCGGACAGGCACAGACACGCCTTCCCAAGCATACATATTCCCAGCTTAGAGGGCAATCCGAGAGCGAAGAAAAGAGAGAAATATTCCTCATGCCTGATTTACACCGCCTCATCTCGGACGCCAATCGCGCGTTCTGGGACCAGGATGCGGCCCGCTACCACGCCGCGCACCCCGAATACTTGGCCGATTTCTACTGGTGCCCCGAAATGCTCAGCGAGGAAGACGCGCGCCTACTAGGCGAGTTGGACGGCAAGCGTGTTGTGGAGATCGGGTGCGGTTCCGCTTCTTGCACCCGATGGGTTTCGGGGCGTGCCGAACTTGCCGTGGGCTGCGATATTTCAGCGGCCATGCTTCGGCGGGCCGCTTCCAATGAAGATGGAAACCCCCTTCCCCTCGTGCAAGCGGATGCCCTCCGTCTACCTTTTAAGGACGGCTCGTTCGATATAGCGTTTTCCGCCTTTGGTGCTTTTCCCTTCATCGCGGACCTCGACGCGGCTTTGGCCGAGGTCTCCCGCGTCATCATCCCTGGCGGCCGCTTCGTCTTCTCCGTCAATCATCCTATGCGGTGGATTTTCCCAGACGATCCCGAAAGCCTCACGGCGGAGGTCAGTTATTTCGATCGCGCCTACATGGAACACGACGATGAAGGCCGAATTAGCTACGCCGAGTTTCACCGTACGATGGGTGACTGGATCCGTGCGTTGCAGGTCCGTGGCAATTTCATCATCGATAATCTAATCGAACCCGAGTGGCCAGCGGACCTCGAGCGCACCTGGGGCCAATGGTCCCCGAAGCGCGGGGAGGTTTTCCCCGGCACGGCGATATTCTGCTGCACTAGAAGGAGCAACGATATTGAGCGATTGCTATAAGGTGGTTGACCATGGTTGAAAGAGCAAAGTTAACGGGCCTGCGGACCGTTGCGTGGTATATCGACGGCTTCGCCGTAGCCGCCATAGTCATGTTGATTCTGTGGATACTCGAACTAATTGGTCTCGACATTAACTGGTCCACCAACGCGGCAGTGCCGGTGCTCGGATTCACCATAGGCATGTTCCTCTACCGGCTCGTTGTGGAGCACAAGTGGGCATCGTCCCTGGGAAAGTATTCCCTCCGCCTCGAGGTCATCCACGCCCGGCCTTCGCTAGGGCGGGTAGCCCTGCGCAATTCCTACCTTTTATTAGGAGGCTTAAGCGCAATTAATATCGACGCCCTCGCATACGCCGGCGAGATAGTGCTCATCATCGTGGGGCTAAGCACCCTGCTGCAAGGGCGATCGCTATTCGACTCCTTCGCCGGCGCCTTTGTGGAACCGGTCCTCCTCAACGGCCAGCGCCAGAATCCGTGGAGGAAGGTTCCCAAAAGCTAACCCCCTCTCACTTTTGACCTTTGCGTTCCCATAACAGCGTTTGCCGTCAGCTTCACCACCTGCGGAGGCCCCGGGGTGCCAACACGGTTAGTGGGCGGCGGCGTCCCAATCCTTACCGGAACCGGCCGATACCTCCAGCGGCACGTTGAGCTCAATGGCTGAATCCATTTCCCGCTCGACAATCTCTTTCACCTGAGCTTCTTCGCCAGGGGCTACCTCCACCACCAGTTCATCGTGGACCTGCAGCAGCACGCGGGACTCGAGGCCTTCCATCGCCTTATCCACGCGAATCATCGCAACCTTGATGATGTCCGCGGCGGTGCCCTGGATAGGAGCGTTAAGCGCAGCCCGCTCCGCGTTTTCACGGGCCACGCGATTATCGGAATTTAGCTCCGGAAGGTAGCGGCGCCGGCCGAATACCGTTGAGGTGTAACCGTCCTTGCGGGCCTTATCGACCACAGTATCCAGGTAGCGCTTCACCCCACCGAAGCGGTCAAAGTAGGCTTCCATGATCCCCTTAGCCTCACCGGCGGGGATTCCCAGTTGCTGGCCAAGACCAAACGCCGAAAGGCCGTAGACCAAACCATAAGACATGGCCTTAACCCGGCGCCGCAGCTCCGGGGTTACCTCATTTACCGGAACCTCAAAGACCTTAGAGCCCACGTAGTTATGGAGGTCCTCACCGTTGCGGTAAGCCTCGATCAGGCCTGGATCTTGGGACAGGTGGGCCATCACGCGCATCTCGATCTGGGAGTAATCCGCGGTCACTAAGGTTGCAAAGCCCTCCCCCACTTTGAACGCAGACCGGATCCTGCGGCCGGCCTCCGTGCGAACCGGGATATTCTGCAGATTCGGCTCCGTGGATGATAGGCGACCGGTGGACGCAACCGTCTGGTTAAAGGTGGTATGGATACGGCCGTCCGGCTGGACGGTTTTGATCAAGCCCTCCAAGGTGGTCTTCATCTTCTGGTACTCGCGGTGCGCCAACAAGTGGTCGAGGAATGGATGAGGGTGGTTAACCGCCAGTTGCTCGATTTCCTTAGCCGCGGTGGAATAACCGGTCTTAGTCTTCTTGGTCTTAGGCAGATCGAGGGTGTCGAACAAAACCGTCTGGAGCTGCTTCGGGGAGTTCAAATTGAGTGAGTTGTCCCCCGCAATTTCACGGGCCGCGGCCTGCTGCTCATCAACCTGCGAAATAAAGGCCTCAAGCTGTACTTCCAGAGTATCCACGTCAACCGAGATGCCCGTGGCTTCCATCTTGGCCAAGATGGTGACCAGCGGCAATTCCATGTCCGTATACAGCTCATAAGAATCGATTGCCTGGAGTTCCTTAGTAAGGCGGACTGCAAGTTCGGCAATCGCGGCGGCCTGATCGACCAGGGAATTATCCTCCAGGAGCGTCAGCTGGTCCCCGGCCTGCCCCAAAGACTTCTTCAGGTGACGCTGGTAGACGTCCCCGAGTTCATAGGTGCGCTGGCCCGGTCGCAACAGGTAGGCGGCAATAGCGGTGTCATGCGCGATGCCTCGCAGTTCAATGCCGCGACCGGCGAGCATATGGAAGGCGGCCTTGGCCTCATGGAAATACTTCGGAACATCAGAGGATAACCACTCCGCCAGAACCTTATCGTCCTCTGCTGAGATTTCACTCAGTTCGATTTGAATTCCACTGCGATCCGAATCCACCAACGCTATAGCGCGAGCATCACCGCGCGCGGGCCGCCCATCACCCTGGATATAGACCGCTACCCCGCTTTTGCCTTCGAGCCACTCTGCCAACGATGTGTCATCCAGGGAATCCACAGACACTTGAGCTTCCTCAGTAGCAACCTCATTGTCCACCGAACCGCCATCATTGGGGATGGCAGCCAATACTCGCTCCCGCAGGTTCCCGCCAAACTCTAGGGAATCGAACTGCTCGGCTACCTCGGCAACGGCTGCCCCCTTGAAGGCCAGATCATCCGGCCCCACCTCAAGATCCATGTCACGAATCATCTGGGTCAGCTCGCGGTTGAGTTTCACCTGCTCGATCCGGGCGCGAAGCTTCTCACCGACCTTGCCCTTGACTTCGTCCGCGTTATCCAAAAGCGCCTGCAGGGTCCCGTATTGCTGAATCCATTTGGTAGCGGTCTTTTCGCCAACGCCGGGAATGTTGGGAAGGTTGTCCGATGGATCGCCACGCAATGCCGCAAAATCGGGATACTGCTCCGGAGTCAATCCGTACTTTTCTTCCACAGCCTCAGGGGTAAAACGGTGAAGCGTTGATACGCCCTTCATTGGATACAGCACCGTCGTGGAATCATTGACCAGCTGCAAGTAGTCACGGTCGCCTGTGACGATGAGAGTCTCATAGTCCGTGGCCTGCGTGGCCAGCGTGGCCAAAATGTCATCGGCCTCGAAATTCTCACGAGAGAGCGTGGTGATTCCCAGGGTGGTTAATACCTCGCAAACCAGGTCTACCTGCCCCCTAAACTCTTCCGGCGCCGCCTCACGCTGGGCTTTGTATTCAGGGAACATCTCCGTGCGGAAGGTCTTGCGCCCCACATCGAAGGCAACCGCAATGGAGTCTGGCTTCTCTTCAGCCACGATGTTAGACAGCATGGATAGGAAGCCATACACCGCGTTAGTGTGTTGACCACCCGATGTCGAGAAGTTTTCCGCAGGTAGTGCATAGAAAGCGCGGAAAGCCATGGAATGTCCGTCAATAAGCAGCAAGCGAGGTTTAGTAGAAGTCACGGTTTCCAAGTGTAAGCAAAAGTAGACATAGTGTGTGCTCCTGGGGTGGTTTAGGGTGCCGATTAGTTTTTAGAAGGCCTGTGCGCTAATATCTTTCTCCAGCGCCCCTGTAGCCCAATTGGCAGAGGCAACGGATTCAAAACCCGTCCAGTGTGAGTTCGAGTCTCACCAGGGGCACCACAAGAAAAAATGGTCCTTTACCGGCAGAAATGCAGGTGAAGGACCGTTTCTTATGCTTCGAGGGACGCATTCGGGTTAAGTAATCAAAAGCGTGTCTCTTCAGTGTGTCGCTGGGGAGGTGAAGTGCCCCGGGTTTTGTTCCTAGGCATCTGCCTTAATTTTTATTATTTCTTGGGCTGGGTTGTTCTTCCAAAACTCTGACTCAACCTCTCTCGGTGTGCGGTACTCAAGTCCTTGATGGAGCCTGGTCTCATTCCACCAATTCACCCATTCAAACGTCGCGAGTTCCACTTCAACAACATCAGACCACTTTCGAGTGTGAATCAGCTCATTCTTGTACGAGCCATTGACATTCTCCGCCAAAGCATTGTCATAGGAATCACCAACGGTTCCAGTAGAAGCAGCAATTCCATACTCAGCAAGCCTCTCGTTGTAGACGATACTGACGTACTGTGAACCATGATCAGAATGGTGAAACAGCCCGGTGGTTTCCTTCGCGCACACAATCGCTTGATTCAATGCCTGCAACGGCAAGGCTTCGGTGCGCATGGAATCCGACAATGCCCACCCAACAATGCGCCTGAAGAATACGTCAGTAACAAACGCGGTGTACACGAACCCTTTCTGGGTACGTACATACGTAATGTCTGCCACCCACAACCGGCACGGTGCGCTCGCCTTGAAATCACGACATACCAAGTCTGGCCTTAGATCCGGACTGTTGGGTTTGCCGGTGGTGATCGGAGATTTTCCTTTTCCTTTGCCAGAAAGTCCAGCTAGTCGCATTAGCCGAGCTGTTTGTTCACGGCCAATATCGATGCCTTCTCGTCGAAGTGCGTGCCACATCTTACGAACACCATAGACACCGTAATTGGTGGAGTGAACGGACCTGACCCCTTTTTGGTGGACACCTGATATCCATCCCAGCCGGGCTGGGAAGAAAGGTAATCTACCACCATGTCCAGGTACTCCGAACAGTTCAAACGCGATGCTGTGGCCCTCTATGAAAGCAATGAGGACCTCTCGCTGATCGCGGCATCAACAGAGCTCGGTATCAACCGTGCCTCGCTTCATTCTTGGGTCAAGAAGTACGGCACCGGAAAGCGTGCGCGCACGAAGGCCATGCGTGACAAGGCCCAGCCCAGTTGCCGATAGTGGATGTTTTGATGCCGATGACAGCTTCGACAGCGCGTAGTGCAGCTGCCTTGGATGAAGCGCCGTCAGCGAGCTCTTCGAAGTACAAGCGCACCGCCCGCTGACGGGTCTCATGGTCGTAGGGGCTGATAGCCATAATGTTCCTCCTGCGTTAAATCATGCCCTCTCACCAACCCAGGCCGGTTTAGGATTTCCCAATCTGTGGGCCGTACAGGGGTGTGCTTTGATAACGCGATGATCCAGTCGTTTTGGTCCACGCTCAAGACCGAGTTCTATGACCGGTCAACGTGGGTCACCAGGGACCAGGCATGCAAGGCGGTGGCCTATTGGATTGAAGTGGTCTACAACCGGCGGCGCCGACACTCGGCCATCGGGATGATCCCACCCGTTACCTTCGAAAACCAGACCACCCAAAAAAGACCCCAACTACCGCGGCCAATACTAAAGCCGCTTAACTACGTGTCCACGATTTGCGGGCAACCCCACTTCCAATACCGTCCGAATTAAGGTAGGCGCGGAATGAATGAGTATCGCGAGCTAACGGATGATTTCGGCCTCGTAAGGGGTGAAATTCACTACCAACGCGGCTGAATCCTCGAAAGTATGTTATGTTTCGTGACAGACCTAAAACCTCTAACGACAGGATGGAGAAGATATGTTGGCGGTACTCACTTTGCTCGCAATTGGCTTGGTCTCTTGGGGTATTTTCAACTATGTGGACAAGTACCTATCTAAGGGTAAAAAAATCGACTAACAGATAACTCGTACGTTACGCGAGTGGGGCACTCCCCACGCTATGACACGGTGGTCTTCACCCGGCGTCTTTTCGTGTAGCCGAACAGACCCATCTGCCGCATCAACCGGGCCGTGCGCTTGTGATTGACCCGCTGCGCAGCAACGCCGCTGACGGAGTTATCGTCGCTGGCGTTGATGGCCGCAGTCACGCGTTTCGCCCCGTAGCAGCCGTTCTCGGCCGTGAACACGGCCTTGATCCTCGCTCCCAGCACCGCATCGGCGACGAAGCGTCGCCGACGACGGGGAGCAGCAGATTTCCATGTGTAGTACGAGGACCGGTTGATCTTTAGGACCTCACATAACCGCTTGACCTGATAGAGGCCTCGGTGGTCGTCAACGAATCGGAAGCGGTTCACCAGTTCGTCTCTTTAAGCGAAATATTTGGCCGCCTTGCGCAGGTTCTCTCGTTCTTCCCGGAGCTTGGCGTTCTCGCGTTCCAGCACGCGGATGCGCTCGGCATCGGAGAGTCCTTCAGCAGGGGTGCGTTCGCTGTTGGTTGCGGCGATGGGGCTGGCGACTTTTTCACCGTTGGCGTTGGTTTTGGTGCCGGTGCCGAAGGCGTCGAGCCAGGTGCGCAGAGAGTTGCGGTTGACCCCGAGGTCGGAGGCAATGGCGTTGAGCGTGGCTCCGGGGGTCGACTCGTACAACGAGACTGCGTCACGCTTGAACTGCTCGGTGTAGGTCTTGCGTGGCATAGTAGAAAGGTACCTCACTTCCCCAGCGAAATGCTGGTTTCAGCGTGTCCACCATCAAGGGGTCAGGTCCCGCCGACGTGGACGAACCCCTGTGACAACGATTAACTCAAAGGCACCGGATCATCGCCCGGACCTTGTGCGCCGAAACTTCCGTGCACAAGCGCCGGGCAGGCTTTGGGTTGCCGACATTACCTACGTTCGCACCCTGTCAGGATTCGCCTATACCGCGTTTGTCGTGGATGTATTTAGCCGAAAAATTGTTGGTGTCGCTACACGCTCGACGATGCGCACCGACGCGCTGCCGATGGAGGCTTTGGAGCATGCGTTAACGACTGCAGGACGAATCCATGGAAACCAGCTAATTCACCACAGCGATCGGGGCAGCCAGTATGTGTCACTGAAGTATTCCACTGCGCTAGCTGAGTCAAAAATCCGCCCGAGTGTGGGAACGGTAGGAGATTCTTACGACAATGCACTAGCCGAAACAGTCAACGGTCTCTACAAAGCTGAACTGATTCATGCCCAGGGCCCGTGGACGTCGGTCGGAGAAGTTGAATTGGCGACCTTGCGGTGGGTGCATTGGTGGAACACTAAGCGACTTCATCAAGCATTGGACTACGCCACCCCGCAGGAAGTAGAAATCGAGTACTATCTCACCCAGCCCGTCAGTATGGGGTAGTAAAAGAAGCGGAACGAAACCCAGGACGCTTCATCCGCTGAAATGTCAGCCATAGACCTAGAGAACACCCTTGTAGAAAACGCCATAGAAATGCCATAACTCGGTACAGAGTCCCGGTTAACGCGCAGTTCAGAGGGTTAACAGGCGCTTGTAGATCTGAGTTCGAGCCTCACCAGGGGCACTAACAAACCCGCTAGGTTCTTCCCAGAACTAGCGGGTTTACTCGTATATTTCGGGTGTACCATATCCCGCAGAAGCACGTTCACGTACAACAGGAGATTTTTAATGCGCCGTAAAGTCGTAGCCGCCTTGACCGCTACCGCAGTAGCCCTGGCACCAGCAACCGCTTACGCACAGGAAGCCCCGGCCCCATCCGGAACGGGCACGCAGTCTTCAGCCAAGGGCGAGAAGGGAATCGATCTGGAAAGCTCCTCATACATCGAGTTCCTCAGCAGCACAACGGAGGACGCAACTGACAATGTTCACTTCAACCGCTTCCTGGCCGTGCTGCTAGATGCTGCCATCGGGCTAGGCGCACTCATTGTCGTAGGCGGCATCTACGGCGAAATCGCCAAACTCCTTCCGCTTAAGTAGGCACTTAACACCCGCGAGCAATATTTTCGCGGCTCTACGCCATCGAGGCCATCCGCTCCCGCGGGTGGCTTTTTCCATAACCGCGGGCCGCTAGCGGCTTGCAGTGATCAACAAGTCCTATTGCTCCGCGAGTGGGCGAGCACACAACCCAATGCATAATCCCAGTCTTCGCGTATACATTCCCGAAGTGCATCCCATAAGCCACCGGGGCCTTTTGATTGGAAAACGCGCCATTTGTACATGTAGAGTTGATGACAGCTCGCAATAGAAGTTGAACGCCCCGCCTTCATACTATTGCCGCCTCGTGTAAATTATGCATAACGAAAGCGCCGTTCCGAGCAGGGTAAGCAAACTAGTCCTTCACTGGAATCCGCGAACAGCACATTAACCTCCATGCAGGTACGTCGCTCTCTTTGTCAACAATCAATTCAGGTTAGATTCACTCTATGCAGATCGTTTTAAACGCACTTCGCGGTGCTCTCATTGGTTCAGCGGAGTTGGTCCCAGGAATTTCCGGTGGCACGGTGGCCCTCATCGTTGGCATCTACGAACGGGCCCTCCACAACGCCAACAGCCTCTTCAAGCTCAAGTTCAAAGAGGTGGAATGGGGCTTCCTAGCCACCGTTGCGGTAGGCATGTTCGCAGCCGTCTTCGGCCTGTCCACCGTTCTCAGTAACTTCGTGGAGAACCATGTCTCACTCTCCAGTGCCCTATTCATGGGAATGGTCACGATATCCATCATCGTCCCGGTGATGATGATAAGCGCCAAAGACCGTGCCAAGCCCGCGAACATCCTGTCGTTCCTTATTGCGGCGGTAGCGATCTTCATCGTTACTGGCCTGCAATCCGGACCAGTGCAGGACCCATCGCTACCTATCGTCTTCGGCGCGGCTGCAATTGCCGTGTGTGCTCTTATCCTGCCGGGGATTTCCGGTTCACTAATCCTGCTTACCATGGGCCTATACGAGCCAATCATCGGCGCAGTTTCGGACCGCGATCTTACGGTCATAGTGGTCTTCGCTGCCGGAGCGCTGTGCGGACTCGCGGCTTTTGTCAAAGTCCTCAACTGGCTTTTGGACACCCACCGCAACGTAACGCTAGCAGCGATGGCCGGCTTTATGCTTGGCTCCCTGCGTTCCCTATGGCCCCTGGGAGAAAGTCAGGATGCGAGCATCGGCGCAATCGTAGGCATGTTTGTAATCGGCGTGGCGATAGTCGGCGTGTTTATCTACGTCGATTACCGCAAGGCACACTCCTACGAACCTGCCCAGGAAGAGAAAGTGACCACTTAATCCATGAAGAAAGCCAGGAAAGCCCGCGTTAGCGCAATAGCAGCGCTAAGCACCACGGCGATGCTAAGCGGCTGCGTAACCAACGTGGAGGAATCTACCCCTGAAGGCTGGCAGCAAATCGCACCGGAAGCTGTGCCTGAGATCGCCGCGATGGTCAACGACGAGGATGGTGTGCTAACAGTCGGCACAAATCCACCTTTTGCTCCCTTTCAGTTGAAAGACCATCAGGGAAACATAATCGGCGTGGAAATGGATTTGGCCCACGCCATGGCCTCCGTCATGGGGTTGGAGTTCAAGGCCGTCGAGCAGGACTTCTCAATGATCCTCCCGGCTGTACAGTCAGGACAACTAGATATGGGTGCTTCGGGTTTTACCGATAACGAGGAACGCCGCGCGAATTTTGACTTCGTCAACTACCTCTATGCCGGAATCCAATGGGCCAAACGCACCGAATCTGACATTGAGGTAGACCCTAGTAATCCTTGCGGGTTGACCGTTGCGGTACAGCGCACCACCATCTCAGACACGGACGACGTTCGCCCCAAGGAAGAAGCATGCGGCGGTGACCTCACCGTTTTGTCCTATGACACCTCCGATAACGCCGCGCTAGCCCTGCTGATGGGGCGCGCACAGGCTTTATCGGCTGACTCCCCCGTCACCGCTTGGGCCGTTGAGCGCTCCAATGGCGAGATGGAATTAGTTGGAGAAATCTTCGATGCGGCACCGTACGGCATGGCTGTGCCTAAGGATTCAAATCTCGGCCCCGCGGCGGCCGCTGCCCTGCAGTATCTCATCGATGAGGGCTACTACCAGGAAATTCTCGAGCAATGGGGAATCACTGACGGACTGGTAGAAGAAGCAATGATTAACGAAAGGCCTATTTAATGACCACCAAGAACCCGGAGGTCCCGGAGAAGATCGAGGCGCGCCCGTTGCGCCACCCATGGCGTTGGGTCTTTGCAGTCGTTGTACTGGCCCTCGCGTTATGGTTCATTATTAGCTCGGCTCAGAACGAGGCCTTTGGGTGGGGAACGTACTTCCAGTACCTATTTGACACCCGAATCGCCATCGCCGCGCTTCATACCCTGGCCATCACCATCTTGGCAATGTTTATCGGCGTTGTTGGCGGCGCATTAATCGCGGTAATGCGCATGACCCCTAACCCTGTGCTTCGCGGTATCTCCTGGGTTTTCCTGTGGATCTTCCGCGGCACGCCCATCTACGTTCAGCTCGTATTCTGGGGCCTGCTTTCTGCAATCTACCAGTCAATCAACTTAGGCTTTACGGAGATATCCCTAGAAAAGGTGCTCACCAACACCTTCATGCTCGCTGTCTTAGGCCTTGGCCTCAACGAGGCCGCCTACATGGCTGAGATTGTCCGTTCCGGCATTTCCGCAGTCCCGGAGGGCCAGCAGGAGGCCGCCAAGGCATTGGGCATGAGCTGGTGGCAAACCATGCGCCGTACCGTGATGCCGCAGGCTATGCGCATCATCGTTCCACCGACCGGCAATGAGTTCATCTCGCTGCTCAAGACCTCATCTTTGGTCGTGGCAATTCCTTACACCAATGAGCTCTTTGGCCGTTCCACTGATATTTCTGCGGCCCTCTTCGAGCCGATTCCCCTCCTCCTCGTCGCGGCCACGTGGTACCTAGTAGTAACTTCCATTTTGATGATCGGACAGCACTACCTCGAGAAGTACTTCGACCGCGGTGCCACCCGCGAGCTGACTTCCCGGCAGCTTGCCACCCTTGCAGATGCCGAAGGCAACCTTCCCCACAACATCAACGTCATTCCGGAGGTTAAGAAAAATGGACGCTAAAAAGCCTATGATTCAGGCCCAACAGGTCTACAAGTCCTTTGGACGCCTCGACGTGCTCAAGGGCATTGACATTGAGGTAGCCCAGGGTGAAGTTGCGTGTCTGATAGGGCCATCCGGTTCTGGCAAATCAACTTTCCTCCGCTGCTGCAACCACCTAGAGAAAATTACAGCCGGCCGTTTGTACATCGATGGCGACTTGATTGGTTACCGTGAGCGCGATGGAATCCTCTACGAGATTTCTGAGAAGCAAGCGGCCGCGCAGCGTTCCGATATCGGCATGGTCTTCCAATCCTTCAACCTGTTTAGCCACAAGACCGTGCTGGAGAACATCATCGAGGCGCCGGTACACGTGAAGAAGATTCCGGCGGATCAGGCGAAGCAGCGCGCTTTCGAACTCCTCGAGAAGGTGGGCTTGGCCCATAAAGCGGATGCGTACCCAGTGCAGCTCTCCGGCGGTCAGCAGCAACGCGTCGCAATCGCGCGCGCCGTGGCGATGGACCCCAAGTTGATGCTCTTCGATGAGCCTACGTCAGCGCTGGACCCTGAGCTGGTTGGAGAAGTGCTTCGCGTAATGCGTGAGCTTGCCGACGACGGAATGACCATGCTGGTAGTCACCCACGAGATGGGTTTTGCACGTGAGGTAGCGGACAAGGTCTTCTTCATGGATGGCGGACGGGTTGTTGAATCCGGCAGCCCCGCAGAGGTGTTGGATAATCCCCGTGAAAAACGCACGCAGGAATTCTTATCCTCCCTGCTGTAGCAACTGCAGCCTATTCTGCATCGCAAGTGGCCCCTCAGGATCTCTTTTCCCGAGGGGCCACTGCCCTATCTTAAGGTATTCGAGCTAAATCATAGCTGGACTATTCCACGCAGCATTGCGTAGGCCGCGCCGAAGGCAGCGACGATGAGCGCCATCTTGTGCGCGATATTGCGAGGAATACGCTTCGAAAGATATACACCCAATGGGATGCCGATCGCCATACCGATGATGCCGGCGGGCCAGATAAGCCACGAGACATTGCTAAATTGCCCGGCACCCACGAAAAGCTTGGTTAGAACCGAGATTATGCCACCCACCATGAAGATGGGTTGCAGCGTTGCCGCGTAGACCTGGTGTGGCCAGCGCGCGGCCTGGGCGTAGACGGTGATGACCGGCCCTGCCACCCCGGCCAGAGTGTTGGTAAAACCTCCCAGGATACCGGCTGAAATCGCCGGTCCCGTGCCTTCCATGGGAGGCACAAACTTTCTACCGAAAGTCACCAGCGCTAGAGCGACTAAGATAGCCCCACCGGCCAGAACCATGACGGGCGCGGCATCCATGGAGGAAAGCAGGAACGCCGCTGGGATGGAGCCGAAGATCATCACTGGCGCAATCTGGGCGAATTTCTTCCAATCCACATGGTCGCGAACGGTCATCGTTGTTGCGGCCGCGTTGATGACAGCGAGGACGTTGACGACCATAATGCCCTCTACCGGGCCCAACATGATCATCAGCACCGGACCGCCAAGCAGCCCCAATCCCATTCCCGAGATCCGTTGGGTGCAAGCGCCAATGGCAATGACTACTAGAACGGCTAGCGCCATAATCATTTCTTGTACCGCTCCACTACAGCCTTAGCTACCGGGTCTGGGAGCAGGCCAGATACATCGCCCCCGTAGCTGGCTACCTCCTTGCATAGGCTGGAAGAAATGTAGCCAAACTTTTCATCGGTAAGCAGGAAAACTGTGTCAACGCCGGATAGGCGCCTATTGATCTGCGCCATAGGTAACTCGTATTCGTAATCCAAAGAAGAGCGCAGGCCCTTGACCAGGGTACTTACCCCGTGTGCGGTGGTGTAATCAACTAGGAGGCCACCCCACCAGTCCACTTTGATGGAAGGGTCTACGACTTCCCGAATGAGCTCAACGCGTTCTTCAATGCTAAACAGCCCGGAGGTTTTCTTGCTTGGGTTTCCGGTAACCAAGACGGTGAGATCATCGAAGAGCTCTGCTGCACGATTGAAGATGTCAAGGTGTCCGTTGGTTACGGGATCGAAGGATCCGGGGCATACTGCTTTAGTCACGGCGGCTACCTTACTCCGATCTACTCGGATTCGCGTCGAAAAATGGCCATATCGAAGCGTGCTATCCCGAAAGTGCGCTTCTTCAGCTTCTGGCCAGTGGCTTGAAACCCCTCAGGCCATTCGGTCTGCGGGGAGTCGGTGTGGCGTTCGATGACCACTATTGCATCGTCGGCTAGCACGGGCTCGATGAGCTCTACGAGTTCAGCGATTTCGTCGAACTCGTACGGTGGGTCGGCGAGCACCATATCGAAGTAACCCCTCGGTGCGCCCTGCAGGTAGGACTTGGCGCTAGACTCACGCAGGGTAACCTGTGGGTGCTTAACCACCCCCATGTTGTGCTGGATGACTTTGCATGCCGCTGGATTGTTTTCCACTAGGACCACTTCCTCGGCACCGCGACTTGCGGCTTCGAGCCCCAGCGCGCCCGAGCCCGCAAACAAGTCCAGGCATCGGACATCCGCAAACCCCCAACGAACGGCGAGAGAAGAAAACAAGCCTTCACGAGCACGGTCTGCGGTAGGGCGGGTGCCTTCAGCGGGAACCTTAATGGTTCGGCCGCGCGCCTCTCCGGCAATAATCCTGGTCATATACTCTCCTTCTCCAAGCGTTTTAGCCTAAGGCAGCACTTAAACTGGGTTTGCTCCTGATTGTTTAACACACTAGCGCACGCTAGTTCTTATCCAGGAACTGTTGCTCTTCGTCCGTCAGCCCGGTGATCAAGGCCGCCGCGGATTCCGCGTCAGCCTCCACCAATTCCTGCGCGTCCGAATGGGCAAGAGCAATAATGTCCTGGTCCTTACGCAAATCGAGGAGCTTGAGGCTGCGCCTCGATCCTGATTGATTCACGCCTAAAATGTCACCCTCGTGCCGCTGTTGCAGGTCCAATTCCGCCAGTTCAAAGCCAGAGTTCGTCGCCGCGATTTTGTGCAGGTACTCCACGCTAGGATGCCCCGGCTCGGCAAGCGTGTGGAATAGGCATACTGAAGGCAGGCCGCCACGGCCCACTCGGCCGCGCAGCTGGTGCAGCTGGCTCACGCCGAAAGACTCGGCCTCGCGTATGAGCATAACCGTAGCGTTGGGGACATCAACGCCCACTTCGATCACCGTAGTCGCGATGAGCACATCGAACCGGCCCGCGGCGAACTCCGCCATCACCTCGTCCTTATCCTGCATGCGTCCATGCAGGATTCCTACGGATAAGCCGCGCAGTGGCCCGCGACTCAGCTTTTCCTCCATATCCAAGACCCCGCCCTCGCCGTCGATGCGAGGGCACACGATGAAAGCTTGATGGCCCTTGGCAACTTCTTCTACGATGCGGGCCAGAGCCCTAGTCACCCAATCCGGTTTGAACTCTGGGACTACCGCAGATTGAATCGGCTTTCGGCCACCGGGTAGTTCCTTTAAGGTTGAAACGGCCAAATCCCCGAAAACGGTCATGGCAATCGTGCGTGGAATGGGGGTGGCGGTCATCACCAACACGTGAGGGATAAAACCTTCACGGGCCTTTGCTCGCAAGGATTCGCGCTGCTCTACCCCGAAGCGATGCTGCTCGTCTACCACCACGAATCCCAAGTCGAAAAACTCAACGCTTTCCTGAATGATGGCATGGGTTCCGATAATGATATGGGCCTCACCAGAAATAATGTCCAGCAAGGCCTGCCGTTTCTCTGCGGTCTTCATAGAGCCGGTCAGGAGCACCACGTTGACCCCAGCTGGTACCAACCGCGCAATCGAAGTTGCGTGCTGAGAGGCCAAAACCTCAGTAGGAGCCAAAATAGCAGCCTGTTTGCCCGCATCCACAGCCTGGAGCATGGCCGCAACGGCCACCATGGTTTTGCCCGAGCCCACCTCGCCTTGCAGCAGGCGTGACATGGGCACGGAGTCAGCCAGGTCTAAACTGATTTCTCCCATCACCCGTCGCTGGCCCGCCGTCAGGTCAAACGGTAGGTCCTGCAACAACTGCTGGACGTAACCGGTCTCATCCGGCTTGAGCGGCGGGGCCTTGTGGTGGAGAGTATCGCGCTTGCGAAGAGCCATCACCAGACCTATCTCCAAGGCCTCGTTATATTTCATGCGGCTTATAGCGCCGTGGGGCCCGTCCGGTCCGGGTTCATGTATTTGGCGCAGCGCCGCATCAAACGTCAAGGGTGCCACCAAAGGCATGACTCCCGGGATGGGTTCTTCCACCTCCGGCATCTGCGCTAATACCTGGTGAATAGCCCCCATAATCATCCAGGACGTAACCTTGGCGGTCGCTGGGTAAATTGGGATCCAGTCCCTATCCGTCAGTAACTCGTAGATGTCACCAAACTTTGACAAATTCCGCAGAGAACCGGTGGATGCCTTGCTTTCTGCACCGGGTGTATCAAGCACCATGTAATCAGGGTGGCTTAATTGAGGCTGCCCGCGAAAGTATTTGAGTTTGCCGCTCATCATTACACGCACACCGGGTTTGAGCTGACCTATCTGCCATTTCGCCCGGAAAAAGCTTGCGCTGATGCCCTGGTCTAGGTAGACCGTCAGCATTTGCCCCTGTTTGATTGGCCTGACCGAGGCATTAACTATGGTCGCGGTGATGGTGACGATATCGCCTTCTTGGGCACCACCCCAGCCAACGTCGCGGCCATGGCGGACGTAATCGCGCGGAAAATGCATCAGAAGCTCTCCACACGTTTCATACCCAAGGGAGGAGGTGATGGTGCGGGCTACTTTAGGATCTAAAACCTGAATGAGTGGCGTGGAGTACTCCCAGCCCAACATGGTTGTCTCCTACTCCACGCCAATTTCTGTACGTATGCCCGGCACGCGTAGGACTAGAGTCTCAACGCCCAACTCTTGGGCCAATTCCTCGTCACCAAGGGCCATAGACGTCAGGATGGTAACCTGCTCGCCGCCTTCATCGAGTAACTCTGCGCAGGCATCCACCACGGCCTGAGGGCTATCCTCTTCCAGAATCGCCACCCGCATGGAACGGGAGGCGTCACGCATGGTTGAAACCATGGCATCCGTGTCAGGGTTCCCGGGTTCGTACACGGAAAGCGCTGCGAATCCGGATACATAGGAATCGGTAGCGATGATCCGTGACTCACCCGGATCCCCCACCGAACCATTCTGGATGAATATATCTTCGCTGGTTGCTCCGGTTATCGCTTCCCCGGGTGCCACAATCTTGGCGCCGGCCGAGCGGAACAAATCCGCCAAGGCCCCCTGTGGTGCGCAGGCGTAGATGTGGCGCTGGCTCGTTGGCTGTGCATCTGGGGCTGGGTCAACGGCTGAAACGGGTAGGGCTTCCAGCGCCAAATCCTCCACTGCACCCTGGGCGAAGGCGTGCTCAATGAGGGATCCGGCATCGGCACTATGTATATGGAAGCGAGCTGTCCCATCGCTCATCCTCGCCACCACGAGTGAATTACCCATCGTGCTGAGAGCCTGTTCCAACGCATCAACGTCACCGCGGTAGTTAAACACCACCTCGATCTCCCCGGAGGGCTCGGCGCTCAGGGCCGGGACGGATTCCGGCTGCGCGGTCCCATCCACCTCTGCGAGTAAGGCTTCCAACAGGATCACCAAGCCGGCGCCTCCGGCATCGACCACTCCGGCGTCACGCAGGGCCGGAAGCTGGGAGGGCGTATGTTGTAGCGAGGTTCGGGCTGCGAACACGGCCGCTTGGACCACAGCGTGGAGATCGTTACCGGAGGTTTCCAACGCCTGCCTGGCCGCTTCGGCGGCGCACCGCAGAACCGTAACCACGGTGCCCTCGACCGGTTCGGAAATAGCCCTTGTTACCAGCGCCACCGCCAACTCCAGAGAATCCGCCAGCACTTCCCCATCGACCACCGAGTCTCGGGTGCTGTCAGATACCGCGCGCAGCACCTGGGATAAGACCATCCCGGAATTTCCCCGCGCCCCGCGTACGGAACCCACGGCCAAAGCTTCGGCTACGTCTCCACCGCGCTCTACCTGTTGCAGGGCCGATTCCATGGTGTGGGCCATATTGGATCCGGTATCCGAGTCCGGGACCGGGAAAACATTCAACGCGTTGATGTCCTCGCGCCGCTGCGTAAGTTCCGCAACGGCCCGGTTTGCCCATGAGCGCAAACCCTGTGCATCAAGCGCGTTGATTTTAGACATGTGGCCTATTCTACAATTGCCAGTCGATCGGGAAGGAATTCTGCTCTTGTAAATAGGCATTTGCCCTGGAAAATGGGCGCGAGCCAAAGAAACCACGGCGGGCGGATAACGGGGAAGGATGGGCTGAGGTAATGGTAGGAACGTCAGGAATGAATCGCTGGCAGGCCTGCGCATCCTTGCCCCATAGGATGGCCACCATTGGGGCGCGATTCAAAGCGCTAATCGCGGCCTCAGTCACGGCCTCCCAGCCCCAGCGCCGATGAGATCCGGCATTGCCAGGCTCCACAGTCAGCACCCGGTTGAGCATCAATACCCCCTGATCGACCCATGGCAGAAGAGAGCCGTCAGCGGGTGGGGTCAGGCCTAAATCGTCGTGCAGTTCCTTGTGTATGTTGACCAGGGAGCGGGGCGGGCGGACCCCGGGTTGAGTGGAAAAGGACAGCCCCATTGGATGACCAGGGGTGGGATACGGATCCTGTCCCACGATAAGGACGCGAACGGCCTCTAAAGGGGTCCGAAACGCGCGGAAAACGTCGGCCGGAGCGGGCAAGTACTCGCCGCCGTTCAGACGCCGCGAAAGCTCCGGCCACACCCTTTCCAGCACTGGCCCCAGCACGGGGTCCCATGACGGGTGGTAGTTGATTTCTGGCAAGTTACTCATGCAAAAGACTCCCAACCGCGGTGGTGAGCGGGCGCGGCGCCATCGACGGTGACGAGCCCCGCCCCGTTTTTCTTAGTCACTTCCCCAATGACCCTAAAGCCGCTTGGGCAATCCTTATGGGTGGTGCCCAGCAGGGTGTGGTCCTCCCCTCCCGTAAGAATCCACTCCCAAGGGTCGATCCCCAGAAGCTCGCCCGCCTCCTTTAGGAGCGCATCCGGCCCCAGCGCGCGGGCGTCCAAGTCTACGGCCACTGAGGAACGCTCGGCTATGAGGCTCAAATCCTTGATCAACCCGTCTGAATTGTCCGTCATGGCGGTAACTCCAGTGGCTCGGGCTACTAATCCACGTCCGGCGGTAATCGATGGCGCACAGTGCGCCTGTTTCAGCCGCGCCAGCCCTTCAGCCCCCGGTGGAAGGTAGTTTCCAAAGCGCTGTAAAAGCGCCAGACCGGCGGCGGAGTAACCAATGTGTCCATGCGCAACCACCTTTTGGCCAACCCTCGCGGCATCTAGGCTCAATGGGGACCTGCTGCCGCCCAACTGCCCTATTGCGGTGACGGATAGGATGATTTGGTCTGCACGGGTCACGTCCCCGCCTACCAGCTCGGCCTGGTAATCCTTGCAGCGTTTGGCGATTCCCTGGGCAATCCCTTCGATGACGTGCAGTGGCGTATCGCCCGGTGCCGCCAAGGCCAACAAGGCGGAGCTGGGGCGTGCGCCCATGGCCTCGATATCTGCAAAGTTCTGGGTGATCGCCTTGAATCCAACCTGCTGAGCAGAAGACCAGTCGAGCCGGAAGTGCCGGCCTTCAACCAGCATGTCAGTTGCCGCAACCGTGCGCGAGTTGGGCGCGGTAGCGGGTATCACCGCGGCATCATCACCGTTGACTCCACTGGGTGCGGCTGCCCTGATAGCGTCGATCACTGCGCGTTCCCCTACCTCTGCAAGGGTGGGCGTTAAATTCACTAGCTACCTTTCAGTTAGGATGATCTCCTATGAATAATCCATTTAACCGCACCGCAGTATTTATCTCATTGGGTTTAGCATTATTCCTGGTTGTGGGCGTGTTATTTGGTTCCAAATACTTCTTTAACGAATATGCGCGTCAGCCCATCCCCATGACGCCGCTGCCCTCCCCTCAGGCGGATTCGGCCGAATGCGCAGCCCTCATCGAAGCCCTGCCGGAAAAATTGGGCGGTCTGGACCGAGCCGAGATCGCCGAACCCGTACCGGCGGGGACCGCGGCTTGGGCGGAAACCTCGGACCAGCCCACCACCCTCCGCTGTGGAGTTGACCTCCCCTTCCAATACACGGAGTATTCAACCACGGAGGAAATAGATGGAACCCGCTGGCTCGAGGTTGCCGACATGACCCCGGGTTCAACGTTAACCACGTGGTACAGCACCAATCGTTTCCCTAACGTGGCCCTGACCTCTTGGGACGATGAGTTCCCCACTGAATTATCTGAATCCACCGCTATGCTCGCGCAGGAAGACCAGGCTCCGCGGCCCGGCCCCTTGAGCGAGTTAAAGCCCGCTGGCGAACAGGAACGATGCGCAGCTTTGGACGCGAATCTGCGCGCGGGCTTCGAGCTCGCCGAGGGATACGCGTACAACGGCGAGTTCAGCAAGGACCACACCCACGTCTGGACCGCCCAGTCCCGCGAACCCGTGGTGGTTCGTTGCGGAGTGCAAGACGCCGAGGGCTACGAAGCCGGCGTTCAGCTCCAGCAGATTGACGGTCTTCCGTGGTTTGAGGACACCACTTTGGCGGCGGGCACCACCGCCGGCGCCTGGTATGCGATGGGGCGCGATGTCAACGTAGCCGTCCATGCCCCGCAGGATGCGGCGCAGGAGGCGCTGGTTAATCTCTCAGCCGCTATCGAAGCCACCACCGTAGAGGTGGCGTCCTGAGTCACTAATCGGCGGAGGCTACGGGCCCCTCATGGTGAGATAATGCGGACTCGATGAGCAAGGTCAGTAGCTCCGAGTACCCCACCCCGGAAGCGGCCCACACCTGCGGGTACATGGAGATTGGAGTAAAGCCCGGCAAGGTATTGATTTCATTGATCACTGGCCCCTTGTCAGTGACGAAGAAATCGACTCGGGACAATCCCGAACAATTGAGCGCCGTAAATGCTTCCAGCGCCATCTCCTGAAGCTGCTCGACGAGACCGGCATCGAACTGGGCGGGGATTTCAGCGGAGACCACGTCATCGATGTACTTGGTTTCGAAGCCGTAGAAGCCTTCTTCCGAATCCTCAATTCCCACTAGACGCGCGGGGACCGAGGCCCTTAAGGAACCGTCTGGGTACTGCAGTACGCCGATTTCCACCTCGGAACCAGTGATCTCCGATTCAACGAGCACCTTGGTATCGGCGCCGTGCGCTAGCCGGACGGCGCCTTCCAGTTGGGACCAGTCAGTCACCTTAGAGACGCCGATGGATGATCCGGCGCGCGCCGGCTTGACGAAGACCGGCAGCCCGAGGAGAGCCTTTTCCGCCTCGGTTAGCTCGCTGCGATCCCGCAGGATTACCTCTGGGGCTACGGGCAGGCCCTCCGCGGCAAGCAGCTTCTTGGTGTACTCCTTATCCATCCCGGCGGCCGACGCCAGGACGCCGGCGCCAACGTAAGGTACGCCTGAAAGCTCGAAGAGGCCTTGAAGCGTTCCATCCTCGCCGTACGGACCGTGAAGAACCGGGAAGATAACGTCAGCCTTGGCGAAGAGGGCGCCATTGACCGTGTCATAGAATTCACCGCGGGTCTCCGGTGCCAGGGACAAGGCCAACTCATTGACCTTTTCCACGACGGGGAGCTTGTCGCCAACGATTTCGAGCCCCTCCGTGGTTCCGCTGGTCCAGAAGCCTTCCTGGGTAATGCCGATGGGGATGACTTCAAACTTATCCCTATCCAGATTCGCCATAATCGCGCCTGCGGACACGCAGGACACGGAATGCTCGGAGCTACGGCCGCCGTACACAACGGCTACGCGGGTCTTGGTGGTCATAGGGCTAAACCTTACTCCCTCTCTATTCGGACTTCTTTGAACGACCCATGAGGGCCACAATCATCTCTTCCACGGAAACGTCGCGATGGCACACCCCGTACACGGCCTGGGTTATAGGCATCTCCACGCCTACGCTCTGCGCCAAACGGAACACCGAATCCGAGGAGATGACGCCCTCTGCGACCTGGCCATGGGTGGCCTCGCGGGCCTCATCGAGGCTTTCCCCTTTGCCAAGCCGGAATCCGAAGGAATAGTTTCGAGACAAGGTCGAGGTGCAGGTGGCCACCAGGTCACCCAGGCCAGCGAGACCGGCGAAGGTACGAGGATCCGCATGGAGCGCCACTCCCAGACGGGTGATCTCCGCGAGTCCGCGGGTAATCAACGTGGCCGTGGTGTTGTTTCCCATGCTCCGCCCCGCAGCCATGCCGCAGGCAAGCGCGATGACGTTCTTACACGCGCCGCCGATTTCAGCACCTATCACGTCGGTGTTCGTATAGGGCCGAAGGTAGCCCGTGGCGACGGCCGCCTGAACCTGCTGTGCACGCTCCTCGTTGGAGCAGGCAATGACAGTAGCGGCTGCCTGCTCCTCGGCGATCTCACGGGCCAGGTTTGGCCCGGAAAGCACTGCGATGCGGGACGGGTCCGCGCCCGTGCAGTCAACGATGACCTCACTCATACGCTTGAGAGATGTGGTTTCCACGCCTTTGGAGATGGATACCAGGGTGGCATCGGACGGCAAATGCGGAGCCCATTGCGTCAGATTATTGCGCATGGTCTGAGACGGAACCGCAAAGACTACTATCTCGGCGCCTTCCAGGACCTCGGCCGGGCTGGTATTGGGCACGATGGACTGGGGAAGCTCAATGTTCCCCAAGTAATCCGGGTTCCGGTGCGTATCGCGGATGGTTTCGGCGAGTTCCGGCCTACGGACCCACAGGTGCACCGCATTTCCCGCGTCCGCGAAAACTTTGGCCAATGTGGTGCCCCACGAACCTGCCCCCATTACGGCTACCTTAACCATGCGTGCTTGAAGCCTCTCCTCGAGTTGTCATAAGACTTAACATATTAAGCCATTGGCCTTGATGGTTGGCGCACATTTAGCCCGTCAGGACTAAACTTACCTAGAGTAAGCCACGGAAAGCACTCCGGGGTGGTTTTCTGTCTATTGTGCTCAAGGAGCGATCATTGCCTACGCCAAAGAACCTCAACGAGACTGACAAGGACATTCAGCACGAAGAGTTCATGACCGGCCGCCACCAGACCATTCCCACTAATCCCGCCAAAGAATTCAAGCGCACAACGCTAGCCGCCGGGGCGGTACTCTGGCGCGGCGACCCGCAGGATCCGGAATTCGCCGTCATCCACCGCCCGCATTACGATGACTGGTCCCTAGCCAAGGGCAAGGTGGACCCGGGCGAGAGCCTGCCCGTAACGGCGGTCCGCGAAATCCGCGAGGAAACCGGTTACGAGGTAAAGCTTGGCAAGCTCCTGGGGAAGGTTACCTACCCCGTCAAGGACCGAACCAAGGTTGTCTATTACTGGGCGGCAAAGGTTACCGGCGGTAAATTTAAGAAGAATGACGAAGTGGATGAAATCCGCTGGCTCACACTAGATGGGGCCAAGAAATTAGTGAGTTACGACCTGGATAAGGACGTGCTCAAGAAGGCCGCGAAGCGCCTTAGGCTCGCCCCCACCACCCGCGTCCTCTACGTGCGCCATGGCCGCGCCCACGACCGTAAAAACTGGGAGGGCGATGACAACCTCCGCCCACTGGACAAGAAGGGCCGCAAGCAGGCCGAAATGCTCGTGGAGATGCTGAAGGCGTACCACCCCACCGCCATCTACTCGGCGAAACCCAACCGCTGCCAACAGACCGTTGCGCCACTGGCCCAAGATTTGGAGCTGGGTGTCACCGTCAACGCAAAATTGGGCGATGAAACCTGCGAGGCTAATCCAACCAAAGCGCTCGCCGCCTTCCTAGACATCGCCGCCGATGGCGGCGTGCCGGTCATCTGCTCACAGGGGCTGACCATCCCGGCGGTAATCGAGGGCTTGTCCCCCGATTTCCTCGAATGCGACGAGGAGACCCTAAAGACTAAAAAGGGTGGCGTATGGGTACTCCACTTCAATGGTGGAACCCTTACGGGAGCCGATTACCTGGCCAGCTCTCTGCCGGTTAAGTAATTCGCAGCGAGATAAAGGCATAAAAAGGCCCGGGACCGTCGGATCTAACGGTTCCGGGCCTTAAGGCAACGTGTGGCGAGTAGGGTTTAGTTCACCGCGGGCTTGAAGGCTGGGCGTTTGCCCTCATAACCAGTGATGGCATCCTCATCGCGCAGGGTCAGGCCAATATCATCGAGGCCCTCCATGAGGCGCCAGCGGGTGTAATCATCGATATCGAACGAATAGGTGTTGCCACCCACGGTTACCGTGCGGGCCTCAAGATCGACGGTGACTTGGGTATCACCGGATTCCAGTTGCTTCCAGATGAGCTCGATATCGCCTTGGTCCATCAAGCCGGTGAGCAATCCAGCCTTGCCGGAGTTTCCACGGAAAATATCCGCGAAGCGGGAAGAAAACACGGCCCTGAAACCGTAGTCACCCAGCGCCCAGACCGCATGCTCGCGCGAGGAACCGGTACCAAAGTCCTCCCCGGCAAACAGTACTGAACCGTCCTTGAATTCATCCTGGTTGAGGATGAAGTTTGGGTCCTTGCGCCAGTTGGAAAATAGGCCATCCTCAAAACCCGAGCGCTTGACCGATTTCAGGTAGACGGCGGGGATGATCTGATCAGTATCAACGTTGGAATAACGCAGTGGGACGCCAGTGCCAGTGTGCGTGGTGAACTTTTCCATTGTTCTGTTCCTTCTTTCTACTTATTTCAGATCGGCCGGGGCGGACAGATGGCCGGCCACCGCGGTGGCCGCGGCAACCCCTGGCGATACCAGGTGCGTGCGGCCCCCCGGCCCCTGACGGCCCTCGAAGTTGCGGTTGGAGGTTGACGCAGAACGCTCGCCTGGGGCCAGTTGGTCCGGGTTCATGCCAAGGCACATCGAACAACCGGCGGTGCGCCACTCGGCTCCGAAGTCAGTGAATATCTTGTCCAGGCCCTCCTCCTCGGCTTGTTTCTTTACTATTTCAGAGGACGGAACCACAATCATGCGCGTACCGGCGGCGATACTGCGACCCTTGACCACCGCGGCTGCCTCGCGCAGGTCCTCAATGCGGGCGTTGGTGCACGAGCCAAGGAATACGGTGTCAATCGCAATCTCACGCAGTGGCGTACCCGGGGTCAGATCCATGTAAGCCAGCGCCTTCTCAATCGCGGCCTTGGCATTGTCATCGCCGGCGTCTTCAGGGTTAGGGACGCACTCACTCAGCGGCAGGCCCTGGCCAGGGTTGGTTCCCCACGTGACGAATGGGGTCAGCGCGGAGCCGTCAATTTCTACTACGGTGTCAAACTCCGCGCCCTCATCGGTGGGCAGGGTCTTCCAGTATTCAACGGCCGCATCCCAATCCGCCCCCTTGGGTGCGAACTCGCGCCCCTGGACGTAGTCAAAGGTAGTTTGGTCAGGCGCCACCATGCCGGCGCGGGCGCCCGCCTCGATGGACATGTTGCAGATGGTCATACGGGCTTCCATGGACATCTTGCGGATAGCCTCACCGCGGTACTCAATGATGTGGCCCTGCCCGCCGCCGGTGCCGATCTTGGCGATGATCGCCAGGATCAGGTCCTTGGCGCCCACGCCCTCCTGCAGTTCGCCGGTGACCTCAATGGCCATGGTCTTAAACGGCTTCAGGGACAGGGTCTGGGTCGCCATCACATGCTCAACCTCAGAGGTACCAATGCCCATGGCGATGGAACCGAAGGCACCGTGGGTAGAGGTATGGGAGTCGCCACAGACGATGGTCATGCCCGGCTGGGTAATACCCAGCTGCGGGCCCACGGTGTGAACGATTCCCTGCTGCTCATCACCCATGGAGTGCAGGCGCACGCCGAACTCTTCACAGTTCTTGCGCAGGGTGGACACCTGGGTGCGGGAGGTTTCATCCTTAATCTCCAGCAGGTTACCGGTTTTAATGCCCAGGGTCGGCACGTTGTGGTCCTCGGTGGCCAAGTGCAGCTCCGGGTGGCGCATCCTGCGGCCGGCCAGGCGAAGTCCATCGAAGGCCTGGGGGCTGGTAACCTCATGGAGGAGCTGGAAATCGATATAGATCAGGTCCGGCGCACCGTTCTCACCCTTGGTGACCACGTGGTCACGCCAGACTTTCTCTGCCAAGGTCAACTTTTCAGACATTCACATCACTCCACTTGAAATCTCATTAATTGAGACGTAGATTTCATTATATGGGAGAGTATAGCGCAGTATCCGGCATCAAGGTACTAGACCGCGCCGTGGCTATTATGATGGCCGCCGCCAACAAGCCATCCTCGTTAAACGATCTGTGTGAGACCACCGGCCTACCGCGCGCCACAGCGCACCGCCTGGCCACCGCCCTGGAGGCGCACCGCATCCTCACGCGCACCGCTGACGGGCGGTGGACCACCGGGCCCGCCCTGCCGGGCAACCGCGATCACCTCATCGAGGCCGCCGGCCCGATCATGGAAGAGCTGCTCGAGGAAACCGGGGAGTCAGTGCAGCTGTACCAGCTCACCGGAACCACCCGCACCTGCGTGGCCGCACGCGAGCCGGAAAGCGGCTTGCACAACGTGGTTCCGGTTGGGCGCCAGCTCCCGCTGACCTCCGGCTCCGCGGCGCGCGTAATCGCCGCCTTTGCCGACGTCGAAGTCAAGGACGCCACCTTCAGCCGCGCTGATGTGGACCTAGCCCGCAACCGGGGCTTTTCCGAATCCCTTGAGGAACGCGAGGCCGGCCTTGCCTCGTGTTCCGCTCCGGTCATCGACTCCACCGGCGCCTTTATTGGCGTGCTATCCATTTCCGGTTCCGCCGAACGCTTCCGCCCCTCCCCCGGCCAAAAGTTTGGTCCCACCCTCAAGGCCTACGCCAAGCGCCTAGGCGATAGCCTCTAGCGGCCTTAGCCTACAAGCCCGCCGAACGACGGGGCCGGCACCCCGGCGACCGCCCCACGATGCGGGAATTGTGACCCCGGCGTAGCAAAGGAATAAGAGACTTACCTTCCTAAGCCAATACTTCCGGCTTGAGCCTCAAGCAGCCGCACCCAGTCCAATGGGCGGCTTCCCAACCGCCGCCGAACCTTGGGCAAACCTTCCCCGTCTACGCACGGCTCACACCAGCAGAAACTTCCTCCCGGTTTTAGTTTAAATTTTTGTTGACGCATCAACATCACGGGGTTAACGTGGGGACTATGCAATTCGGAATATTTACCATCGGAGACGTCACTACAGATCCAACAACCGGTAGGACACCGACGGAGCACGAGCGCATTAAATCAACCGTGGCCTTGGCCAAGAAGGCCGAAGAGGTTGGCCTCGACGTTTTTGCGACTGGCCAGCACCACAACCCGCCCTTCGCAGCCCCCGCCAACCCACCGGTGCTTCTGGCTAATATTGCTGCACAGACGCAGAACATTCAGCTCTCAACGTCCACCACGCTTATCACCACCACAGACCCCGTCCGCATCGCGGAGGATTACGCCTACCTTCAGCACTTAGCCAACGGGCGCGTGGATCTCATTATGGGACGCGGAAACACCGGCCCCGTCTACCCATGGTTCGGCAAGGACATCCGCCAGGGCATTGCCCTAGCGGTAGAGAATTACCACCTCCTGCGCACCCTGTGGCGCGAGGAAAACGTGAACTGGTCCGGCCAATTCCGCACCCCTTTGCAACAGTTCACCGCTACCCCACGCCCCCTCGACGGCGTGGCACCGTTCGTTTGGCACGGCTCCATTCGCTCCACCGAAATCGCGGAGCAGGCCGCGTTCTACGGCGACGGATTCTTCCATAACCATATCTTCTGGAACATTGAGCACACCAGGGCCATGGTCAACCTCTACCGCCAGCGCTTCGAGCATTACGGCCACGGTTCGGCAGACCAGGCTATCGTTGGCCTAGGCGGGCAATTCTTCGCGGCAGAGACTGAGAAGAAGGCCAAGGACACCTTCCGCCCCTACTTCGATAACGCGCCGGTCTATGGCCATGGTCCATCACTGGAGGAATTTGAGCGTATTACCCCACTGACCGTAGGCACCCCCGAGCAGATCATCGAACGCTACTTAAGCTACGCCGACGAAATTGGCGATTACCAGCGCCAGCTATTCCTCCTAGACCATGCCGGCCTTCCACTGGAGATGGCGCTCGAGCAGGTGGAGATCCTCGGAAAGGAAATCGTGCCGGTGCTGCGCAAGGAGTTTGAGGCACGCCGCCCATCGCACGTGCCGTCAGATCCGCCAACCCATGCCACGCTCGTTGCCGAGGGGCCGGACTCGCCTCACCTGAAAATCCGCCCGGCCGAGAAACGCGTGGAACAATCTGTGAAGGAGACCCGGAGCTAAATCATGAAGAAATTAGTTGTTGTCAATGGCGGCCTATCGAACCCCTCATCTACGCGCATGCTTGCCGAGCGAATCGCCGAGTCGGTGAGCGCGCAGGTATCCAAACGCGGTGAAGGACTGGACGTAACGTATGTTGATACCAATGACGTTGTCATGGATTTGGCTACCGCAATGTCCACCGGAATTTATAACGAAAGACTCCGCGCCAGCCTCGATACGGTAGCGGAAGCCGATGCCTTAATCGCTGCCTCCCCGGTGTTTAATGCTTCCTATTCCGGCGTTTTCAAGATGTTTTTCGATGCCCTTGACCATCATGCGTTGACCGGCGTGCCGGTCCTGATTGCCGCCACGGCCGGCACCGCTCGCCATTCCTTGGTGTTGGATTACGCGCTCCGGCCGCTCTTTAGCTACCTTCGCGCAAGCACAATGCCCACCGCGGTCTTCGCCGCAACCGAGGATTTCGGCCAAGATTCCGATCTAGATCCGAGAATCATCCGCGCCGCCCGCGAGCTCGCGGAGCGTATCGTCGATGTGCGCGATTCTGTGGCGGGATTTGGGCCCGATTTCGATGCCGCGGAGAAATCCGGCACGAGCGCGGGCAACAAGCCAAAGAGGGAAAGCACGAATACCACCGTGGACGCCAACGTGACTGATTTCGCCTCTCTCTTGGCCGGTCATGACGGCTCAGGCTCCGATTAAGAGCTAGCCAGATAACCCGCGCCCGGGAGCTAAATCAATTGCAGGAAGCGGCGCGTATGAGACTTGCCCAAGCAGGAACCGCAGCAACGCCCGCTCTTCCGGGCTGCGGGTTGTCCCCGCGCCCTTCCCGCAGCACCCCCTCAATCACGCCCCGCTCTCCCACCGCGCCGACGCGGCGCCCACAGGGAGCCCAGGGGCAACCTTCAATTGGGATAGCTCGGATGGGACCAGTTCGATTGGGTTTCGCAGGGCCGCGCGTTCCTACAATTTAGCCCCACGGGTACAGGCCGCGCTAACTCTTGACCCCTAACCGAGCGTTAGATAGCGTCCCAGGCTCAGCTGCGGAGAAACCCTCAATGGCATCCCGGCTCTCAGTACGCCACATTCCGATAGGGGCATTTCCAATAGCGGAACGCATACTGGCCTTTAATCCATCCCCTCCAACTGCCGAGCACAGCGCACTTAGCCACTATCCCAAAGTCCACATCGAGTGGGAAAACGCAAACGAGGTAGTCAGTGAATAATCACTAACTACCTCGTTTAACAGCGTGCGGTTTCCCGGGCGCTAATTGTACCCCGTACGGGATTTGAACCCGTGTTACCGGCGTGAGAGGCCGGCGTCCTAGGCCGCTAGACGAACGGGGCGCGTTCTATCTGTCGTTTGCGACTCCTAAAAGATAGAACACGCCCCGGCTATCCGGCAAATCAGCATGTCGGCACCCCTACCGCGGGTGGGTTACTTCGCGATCTTGTTGCCGTCCTCGTCGTACTTGTAGAAGCCCTCGCCGTCGCCCTGGCCGGAGCGACCTTCCTCGATCATCTGCTTGGCGATCTCGGTGAACTTCTTCTTCCACTCCGGCTGATCCTCGCCGGAACCCTCAGCAACGTTAACGATGGAGCGCAGGCCGATTATGTCCATGATCTCGAACGGGCCCATATCGGTGCCCATGGCGATGCGCCAGTCCTTATCAATCTGGTCGACGTCAGCGACATCGTTGACGTAGAGGTACTGCGCTCCCTGCAGGAACGGGACCATCATGGTGTTGAGCAGGTAGGCGCGCTGCTCCTTCTTCAGCACGACGGGTGCGAGGTCAGCCTCGTGGGCGAACTCCTCGATAATGTCGCGGTACTTCAGGTCCGTCTCCGGGTTCGGCATGATCTCGACGATGTTCTTGACCCATACGCGGTTGGCGAAGTGGGTGTTGATGAAGCGCTTCGGGTCGCCGGAGGCGTCCGCAATCTCGCTGCCGAGCAGCGACGAGGTGTTCGTGCAGAAGATGGTGTGCGACGGCGCTGCCTTGCCCAATTTCTCCCAGGTGGAGCGCTTCAGGTCGAGCTTCTCCGGAACTGCCTCAATAATAATGTCCGCTTCAGCGACGGCTGCTTCCATGTCCGTGGTCAGCGAGAGGTTCTCGTGAGCCTTAGCAACGCTCTCCTCGCTAGCGGTGTCGAGGTCGGCGATCATGAACTTGCCAATGGAGTTAAAACGTCCCTTGGCGGCCTCAACCGCGTCGTCATTGATGTCCCATGCGGTGACCTTAAACCCGGCGTGGGCGATGACGAATGCGATCTGGGCGCCCAGGACGCCTGCACCGATGACGGAAACGTTCTTAATGTCAGTCATGACACTTCCTTTGCTGTAATGAAAATTTTCATTGTGCGTGTCCAAGGATACACCGCTTACGAGAAAGTGCCAGGTTGCTCTATTGAGCTACAGCGCGATCAAACCGATGACCGCGGCGGCGATCACGACCGCCCACGCCGGCAGTTTCCACGCCTGCAGCGCGGTAAACGATGCCGCAGCCACAGCCATCGTGGCCGCGGAGGTCACACCGGCGATGAAGACAGGGTCGTACAGCGCGGCGGCGAGGATGCCCACCACGGCCGCGTTCGCACCAGCGATTGCACGCGCTGCGGCGGCGTGCTTGCGCAAGCCCTCCCACAGCGGCAACGCCACGAGGACGAGGAGGGCGGCGGGGAGGAAAATCGCGATCGTCGCCACCACGGCACCGATCACCCAGTGGACCCCTTGGGCGGATGCACCGAGGAACGAGGCGAAGGTGAACAGTGGACCCGGCACCGCCTGCGCGGCGCCGTACCCGGCGAGGAAGGTGTCGTGGTCAACCAGCCCGGTGGGCACGGTCGCGCTCTCCAGCAGTGGTAGGACAACGTGGCCGCCGCCGAAGACAAGCGCACCGGCGCGGTAGAAGGTGTCAGCGATAAAGGCTGTTGTGCTGCCAGCCGCGGCCGCGAGCACAGGCAGAAGCACGAACAGGGCTGCGAAAACCGCGAGCGACACGAACGACACGCTCTTCGGCACCCGCGAGCTAAACCCAACGTCATCGTCTGCATCGGGAGTCGCCCGGAGCGCTGCGAGCCCCGCGACCATACCAACGACGATCGCGCCGACCTGGACGATCGGGTTGGGGATTAGAAGCACAAGGATGAATGCCGCCAAGGCGATACCCGCGCGGATCTTGTCGGTGATCAGCGACTTTGTCATGCCGAGAACCGCCTGCGCAACGACGGCGACCGCCGCGGCTTTCAGGCCCGCCAGCCACCCGGCGTCGGAGATGTCTCCCATGACCGCGACCCCGAGGGCGAAGAGTACAAGCGCGATTACCGACGGCATGGTGAACGCGAACCACGCCGCGAACATGCCGACGTAGCCGGCGCGTTGTAGCCCGACCACCATGCCTACCTGGCTTGAGGCGGGCCCGGGCAAGAATTGGCACAGGGCGACCAAGTCGGCGTAGCTCTTCTCGCTCATCCATTTGCGCCTGGACACGAACTCGTCGCGGAAGTAGCCGAGGTGCGCCGTCGGCCCTCCAAAGGAGGTCAGCCCGAGGCGGAGGAAGACGGAGAAGACTTCGGCGACGTTACCTTTAACCTGCTGTGTAGACATCGTGAGATAGCTTCTCACATTTTGCGGCGTGCTGCCGGGTTCGCGAGCTTAGTCCGGGTGGCGCGGGTTGATCAGGCCGGAACCCGCCGGCGCGTGGGCGGGGTCCTCGCCGAGCTCAACCTGCTTGTTGTTCTCATCGACGAAGATGACCCGCGGGCTGTAGTCCTTAAGCTCCCGCTCCTCGTAATGCGCATACCCGATGATGATGACGAGGTCGCCGGGGCGGATCAGGCGGGCGGCGGCGCCGTTGATGCCGATAACGCCCGTGCCCCGGTCGCCCGTGATGGCGTAGGTGGTCAGTCGGTTGCCGTTGTTGATGTTAACGACGTCGATCTGCTCCCCTCTAAAATGTCAGCAGTCCCCATGAGGTCAGCGTCGATCGTGCAGGAGCCGACGTAGTGTAGATCGGCCTGCGTAACGGTGGCTCGGTGGATCTTGGATTTCATCATGGTGCGAAACACGGTTTAAGGATCTAGCTGGCGGCGCAGCCATCAACGGGCGCCTCGAGCACCTGCGCGGCATCGCTCTGGGGTTCAGGAACCTCAACCACTACATCTTGCGGTCCCTGATGCACTCCGGCCAGCTGCACACCCGGATCAACGCACTCTAAATCGTGAGGAGCCGGCAATTGGCTTAGGGCACCAACCCGAGCCAGTACTAGAACAAGAACCGGACGAGAACCTGGCTATAGGGGTGGAAATATCCCGAGAAACAGAAAGAGCCAGGTCCGAAGACCTGGCTTTCTCTAAAAACTTTCGTACTCGTATGCGTAAGCACACGATGGTACCCCGTACGGGATTTGAACCCGTGTTACCGGCGTGAGAGGCCGGCGTCCTAGGCCGCTAGACGAACGGGGCGCGTTCCTTTCGGACTGGAATAACTTTAGACCATGGCAATTTATCGCCACAAATCGCCAGTTCAAGACATAAAATAGGGGCTAGATTGTGAATGATCTAAGCCCAGAATTTCCGGCACTTAACCGTCTAGCCCGGACCCATCCGATTCCAGTCCTACCCCCCACAACTGAGCCGGGTTACCTTACGGTTAATTCCGCCCTCCATTGAAGACCCGTGAGTCCAGTTTGCCCGAACAATTAACAATCCGGACAAAGGTTCATCGCCCTGTGAACTCCTGCGGCCTTAGTGCGGATCGAATCAATGGTTATTCCGCCGGTCATCAATGGATGTCTTTGGCCCGGTGTTCTAGCATGAGACACTTTGCCCGGATTGCGCGGTGCACGTGGTTCGCATTCGGGAAGCTCCTGTACTTCAGCGAAATTTGCTTTGGGGAAGTTAGATTATGGCTGTGCCGCTATCCGAATTCCTGAAGCCGTGACCGCGAGGAAGAATGACTTTCTTCTGCTGCCATCCACTCTCCTTTCGCTAGTGCCATGCTGGTGAGGTTCAGTCTAGGAGCGGCAGAACGCAGATGGAATACCCTCAGTCAAAATGGGCGCTGGTTTCACCCCGCCCGCGTGCAATGATGACTAGGAAGAGGTAACTGGTAAGGGGTGAGTTAATACCAGTGGAAAGAATCTGAGGTTACTTTTGCGCCGGCCCCCGCGCAGCTAGGGCTTGGCGAGCGCTATCAGCCTGCGGGCAGTTAATTGCAGGCCGATAGACATGGAACAGCCAATTCTAGACGTTGATGGCCGCTACGGGCTTTAAGAGTAGCGATTCCACTTCTCCACGGCGCCGAGTTTGTTTCCGTCCTCATCGTAGTAATAAAAGCCCTGGCGGCTCTCCCGCCCCGTGTATCCTTCCTCGATAGCCTCCTGGAGGAATTCGCCGAATCGACGTACATCGGGATCCTCGTCAGCGGAAGCAATGTTGGCGGCAACGCGGAAGCCAACGATATCGAAGCCCGCGAATGGCCCGATGGCCATGCTGGTTGCCAGGCTCCAGTTGCGGTCAATCTCCTCCGGGTCACCGACCCCATTGATATAGAGCTTGCCGGCGGCATGAAGGAATGGGATAAGCAAGGAGTTGGTGAAGTAGCCCGGCTGCTCCTTGTGGATCACGCTAACCACCATGCCCGTCTCCTCGGCGTATTTCCGCGCACCCTCTACAGCTTCAGCTGATGTTTGCTCGGTCCCCATGACCTCGGCAAGATTGTTGATCCAGATCATATTGGCGTAATGAATCGCTACTAGCTTTTCCGGATGGCCGCTAGCTTCGGCGAAGGTCGAAGGGAGCAAGGAGGAAGTATTCGTGGCGAACAGCGTCTTATCCGGTGCAACCTCTCCGATCTGCTTCCATACCTTCCGCTTGAGCTCAAGGTTTTCAGGAACGGCTTCGATGACGATATCCGCATTCTTAAGCGCCTCCGCCAGGTCGCCGGAAGTTGAAACACGCGCTACCGCATCCTCGAATCGACCTTCGCTGTAAGCGTTTCCCAAGTCCTTTTGGTAGTGGTAGCGCATCCACTCCCATCGCTCTGACAGCTTATCGAGGGCTTCGGGGAAGGCGTCGTAGATGACTACCTCCTTGCCGTGGAATGCTGCCTGCATCGCGATCTGGGAACCAAGCAAGCCGGCCCCCATGACGGTTACACGATTAATACTGTCGAATTTTCTCACGTTACAACCTCTCTGGGCGTTACCCTCTAGCATCCCCTCTCAGGCCCGCCGCGGGGTTCTCCCTTCGAGGCGCCTTGGCGAGGATTATCGAGGAGACAAACTTTCATGGCGCCCTCGGCAAGGCGAAGCCCAACAGCGAAACATAAGAATCGCGGCTTGTTGCGCAACCTCATTCCGCGCATGTACTCGCCAGCCGTAGGACATGCCACGACTGTACTCCCCAGTGTGAAATGCGGCAGTTATACAAAATAGCGCTTGCCCGATACGCGATCCCGAAAACGAAAATCTCCCGCCACAGTGTGGACTGAGGCGGGAGATTAGCTGTACCCCGTACGGGATTTGAACCCGTGTTACCGGCGTGAGAGGCCGGCGTCCTAGGCCGCTAGACGAACGGGGCTTAGAACTAGTGAACTCTGCTTTTATTCAGAAGTTATCACCGCTGGCCTACCAGGACTCGAACCTAGAATGACGGTACCAGAAACCGTAGTGTTGCCAATTACACCATAGGCCATTATTGCGATTGAACCGTGAGGGTGAAACTCAACTATTTTGTTTCTTTTCCCTCGCTGCTCTGTGCAACGGTTAATAACTATAACCACGAATACGCAAACTAACAAATCGCCTGCACAGCGCCGCTTTTTAACACTTAAAAATGCGATCAAAATAGGATGTAATTACGCCCTTGATACTCCACTCATAATCGCCACCGCGGGCGGGCGAAAGGGTATGAAAAAGCCCAGCGATAGAGACCCTGCACATGTGTCAGGGTCTACCGCTGGGCAACAGTTTAAGGGCGGCGTTTCGGGCGCCTTAAAGCAGCCGTCAGCCGGCTTTAGGCCTGCGCGGCGGGCTGGTAGGGGGTAACCGCCAGAGCGGCCTTCAAACGGGCGAGGGTGGATTCCTTGCCCAGAAGCTCCATGGACTCAAACAATGGCGGGGACACCGCCTGGCCGGAGATGGCGACGCGCAAGGCGCCATAAGCCTTGCGCGGCTTGAGCTCGAGATCCTCGATGAGGGCTTTGCTGAGCGCCGCCTCAATGTTTTCCGTAACCCACTCTTCTACTGGTTCCAGGGCTGCGATACCGGCCTCCAACGGCTGGACAGCATCTTCCTTGAGGTTCTTCTTGGCGGACTTTTCATCGAGGGTCAACTCCGCGTCTGGGGTTACAAGGAAGCTCATCAGACCGTAAGCGTCACCCAAAACCTTGATGCGGGTGTGCACCAAGTCTGAGATGAACGCGAACTTGTCCTCTGGGTAGTCCGTTGGGAAATCCGTGTATTCAGTCAAATAGTCCCGCAGGCGATTTTTGAATTCTTCCGGCTCAAGCAGGCGGATGTGATCCGCGTTGATGGCTTCAAGCTTCTTTTGGTCAAAGCGCGCTGGGTTGCCCAGCACGTCGGCCACGTCGAAATTCTTCACCAGCTCATCGACGGAGAAAATGTCCTGATCTGCAGACAGGGACCATCCCAGCAGGGACAGGTAATTGAGCATGCCCTCCGGAATGATGCCGTTGTCGCGGTGGTTGAACAGGTTGGACTGGGGATCGCGCTTGGATAGCTTCTTGTTGCCCTCCCCCATCACGAATGGGAGGTGACCGAAGGTGGGGGTCTCCTTCGCAACGCCTATTTCCTTGAGCGCCTCGTAGAGCGCGAGCTGGCGCGGAGTGGAAGAGAGCAAATCCTCGCCGCGCAATACGTGGGTGATGCCCATGAGCGCGTCGTCTACGGGGTTGACCAGGGTGTAGAGCGGCTCACCGTTGGAGCGGGCCACCACGTAGTCCGGCTGGGTTTCCTTCTTGAAGGTCATCTCGCCACGAACCAGGTCATTCCAGGTCCAGTCCTGGTCAGGCATTCGCAGGCGCCATACCGGCTTGCGGCCTTCTGCCTCAAAGGCGGCAATCTGCTCGTCGGTGAGATCCCGGTCGAAATTATCGTAACCCAGCTGCGGATCGCGCCCCGCCGCCTTGTGGCGTTCCACTACCTCTTCATTGGTGGAGTATGCAGGATAGATGTACCCGCCTTCTTTGAGCTTTTCCAGAACGTCAGCGTAGATATCCTTGCGCTGGGACTGGCGGTAAGGCTCGTGCGGGCCACCGACATTAATCCCCTCGTCCCAGTTGAGCCCCAGCCACTCAAGGGAATCGATGATCGCCTGGTAGGACTCTTCAGAATCGCGGGCTGCGTCCGTATCCTCAATACGGAAAATCAATTTGCCACCGGTGTGGCGGGCATATGCCCAGTTGAACAGGGCCGTACGGACCATACCCACGTGAGGGGTGCCCGTTGGCGATGGACAAAAGCGTACGCGTACATCAGTCATGCAGACCATGGTAGACCAGCCACCGGCGCTTGCGCGCATTGGCGGCCCCTTACGCCCCGGCCCGACCCGCCAATTACTGGCCGCATCTAACTGCCCATTAAGCTAGGGGGCTATGGATATTCCACGGCCGGCTACAGCACCCGATTTTCTCCTGTCTCGCGCTACGGGATCGGTGCGCACAAAGGGTTCCGTCACTACGTTCACGGACCCCTGGCAGGCCGCGGATTACCTGCGTTCCGGCAAGGCGGAAATGGTGGTGGGCGCGCTGCCCTTTAACCTTGATGAAGCCGCCGCACTGACGGTGCCGGAAAGCATCATTCGCGAAGATGGTCCGCTGGAGCCACACGCGTTCTATCGCCGCGGCACGCTCGTGGCCCGGGTTGCGGGCTACGATCCCGAACCGGAGGAGCACCTAAGCCGGGTCGAGGCGGCTATCGCTACGATTGAGCGTTCGAAGCTTGACAAAGTGGTCCTCGCCCGAGCCGTGGATATTACGTTCCCCCAGCCCGTCGACCCGCGCCTCGTGGCGGCCCGCCTAATCGATAACGCCGTTAACCGCGACGGATTCATCGCGGACCTCTCCCCTGCGGGCCGGGAGGGGGCGATGCTCGTGGGCTCTTCACCCGAGGTATTGATCAAAAAGCAGGGATCCACTGTCACCGCGTTTCCGCTAGCGGGTTCCGCGGCGCGCCACCCGGACCCGGAGCGCGACGAGGCCCGCGGCAAGGCCCTGGCCCATTCCGCCAAGGATCTCGCTGAGCACCGCTACGTCGTGGACCACCTGCGTCGCGTGCTCAACCCGGTGTGCTCGAGGCTCGACGCTCCCCGCACGCCGCAGGTAATCCAGACCAGGGAGATGTGGCACCTTGGCACGCCGATTGTCGGCACACTCGCGAGTTCCCAGACCTCGGCCTTGGACCTCGCCCTTGCGGTTCACCCTACGCCGGCAATTTGCGGCACACCCGCCGAGGCCGCCCAGGCCATAATCCTGGATTGCGAATCGGATCGTGGTTTCTACGCCGGCGCGGTGGGTTGGTGCGATTCTGCTGGCGACGGCGAATACATGGTCGCCATTCGCTGCGCGGAAGTAGCCGGGGACGGGCTGAGCGCACGGACCTGGGCCGGCGGCGGAGTAGTCGCCGAATCCAATGCACACGAGGAGCTTGCCGAAACCTCGGCCAAGCTACGGACCATCCTGCGCTCCCTTGACCTATAGCCTCCAAAACGGGCAATCGAGCATTAAAAAAGCCGGGGCTGGATCCCCGGCTTTCGCCCGGCCGCCTTCGATGGTGCCCGGGTTTCTAAACTGTAAACGAGCTCGCTGTATTTAGGCGCGCGCTACCGGGTTGCGCAGCGAACCCACTCCCGGAATATGGATCTCGATGGTATCTCCAGGGACCATCTCAGCGGTGCCCGCTGGGGAACCCGTGGTGACCACGTCACCAGGCAGCAGGGTGAACGCCTGGGAGATGCGCTGCAGGATTCCACCCATCTTTACGATCATCTGGTTGGTATTGGAATCCTGCTTATGCTCGGTCTTGCCATCGTGGGTCAGGTAGGCATTGATCTTTGCGTCATCGAGGTCCAAGACATTAAGGTCCGTCTCAATCCAAGGGCCGAGTGGGCAGAACGTATCGATACCCTTGGCGCGAGCCCACTGACCATCGGCGAATTGCAGGTCACGGGAGGAAACATCGTTACAGATGGTGTAGCCCAGCACATGATCCTGCCAGTTATCGGGGTCGATGTTCTTGGAAACCTTGGAAATAACTACCGCCAGCTCGCCCTCGAATTCGACGTTGGTGGCAAAGTCGGGGATTTTGATCTCCGCGCCTGGCCCAATCACGGACGTGGATGGCTTGACGAAGATGGTTGGCGGCAAGTGCTCCGCGGACTCCTTGAATACCTCGGCCACGTGGTCGGCGTAGTTCCGGCCCAAGGCAACGACCTTGGTTGGCAGGGTTGGGGCCAGCAAGCGGACCTCATCAAGCTTCCATTCACGGCCGGTGGTCTCCGGCGGGGTAAACGGGGTGCCCTTGATTTCCTTGGCTACTAGTTCCTCTTCGCCCTCAATGAGGGCGAAGCAAATTCCTTCTGGGTGTGCAATTCGTCCTAAACGCATGGACGTTATCGTACTCACTCCGGAACTTAACTAGACAGTCAAGCCCACGTTTAGGGGTCAGCGATGCATGGGGCCTCCTAGACCTGCGTGAGTCTGGCCAGCTCCCCTAGCTTCCCGGCCGGGTTGTGCGCCTGCTGTGCCAGAAATAGCTCCGCGCAGGCTAGCGCGTCGGAAAAGGCATTGTGATTGCCGTAGGCGGGAAGCCCGTAGCGCTCCCGCACCCTCGCCAAGCGAAGGTCCTCTCCGCGGGGATACGTTCCCATGCGCTCCATGTGCCGGCGTTCAATGGCAAAGGTGTCCACTGCGGTTACTTTCGCCTTGGAGCCCTTGAGGCGCTTGCAAGCGGCGTTGAGAAATCCCACTTCGAGTCCGGCGAAATGCGCCAAAAGCACTCTCCCTTTCAGCGCCTGGAGCAAAAGGTCGAGGCCCTGCTCCAGCCCAATCCCGCCCTCTAAATCCTCGTTGGTAATCAGGTGGATGGTTGCGGATTCCCCCACATCCACGCCTTTTATCAGGTGGTAATTGGCTTGTGATAGATCAATGGAAGCACCGCTGACCGGTACCCATCCCATGGACACGATCTCGTGCTTGGTGGGATCAACGCCGGTGGTTTCAAAATCAACGGCCAGAAATTCACACCGCTCAACGGGGAGATTTTTGGGCGGGGCCGAAAGATCGAGGGCGGGACGGGAAAAGAGTTCAAAGAGCCCCATCTAAATATTCCTCACCGGATACTTGGTGGCCAGCGAGTTTTGCATATTTTTAATCACCTGAAACGCGTCACGGAGGTTTTCGCGGTCCATGCGTGAGAGGCTCTTGGGGTCAATGTGATAATCAGGTTGCAGCCCGCGGCGCACCTGTTCGGATTGGTGGTTGAGGGTGACGGCGCGGAGGTAATTAAACGCGTCTAGCAAATTTTGCGAACCCTCGCGAGACACCGTCTCCCCGGCCGCAGCGGTCAAACGTTCACGGGTGTCTACGGCGGCCAATCCGGCGGATAAGGCATAGAGTCGCGCCATCTGCACGATGGCCGCCAGGCCTCCTTTCTTTACGTCCAAAGTGTTGGCGTAATCCCCTGCACGGTCCACCACCAGTCCCTTAAAGAAGGTCAGCGGCGGTTCACGGCGCGCGGCCAGGCTAGCGAGGTGCGCGTGCATGCGGCGGGACCCCTTCGCCGCGGCCACGGCGGCGTCATGGACCCTGCGGCCTAATCCTTCATCACCGTAGACGGTGCGGAAATCAAAGAAGACCTGGCTATGAAGCAGCGCGTCCGGTTGCGGCGCGGTAACCCACGTACCAAACGCCGATATCCACTGGCTTTCCGTCATCCGCCATTCAGGCGACATTGCCATCATGTCGCCGGGGCACAGGACTTGGCCGGCCCTGTCCAGACCTTCGCAGACGAAACGCCCCAATTCCTCAAAATACCACCCGTGCGCGGCTTCCTCGAAGCCGTCGTCGAGGACCAACGCGTTATCCTGATCGGATGCCAAAGCCATTTCCCTGCGCCCCTGGGAGCCCACCGCCACGAAGGCGTACGGGACCGGCGGCGGACCAAGCTCTTCCTCGGCCATGGCACAAAGCCTGCGCGCCAGGGTATCCGCCGCTATGGTCACGAGGCCGGCAGCGTCATGCGGGGAGGTGCCGCGGTCAATGTAGCGCGCCGCTAGTTGCGTAGCCGCCGCAAAGGAGCCCTCCAATTCCTCGACGCTGCCGCGGCGTGAGAGATCCATGGAGAGGAAAATTGGGTCATCCTGCATCCGGCGCGTGATATCTGTCTGGGTGACTACGCCCACTATCGCGCCACCGCGAGTCACCGGAAGGTGGTGGATGCCCCGCTCCCCCATATGCATAACGGCCTCCATCACCAGCGACTCCGGAGACAGGGTGACGGGATCTCCAGTCATGATCTGCGCTACCGGCTGCGCGCTATCCACGCCGGCGGCTACCACCCGGCTGCGCAAATCGCGATCCGTGACGATTCCGTGCAGCGCCCCGTCCTGGGAGGTAATGAGCAGGGAAGACACCCGGTGCTCCGTCATTTTGATAGCCGCATCCTTGATTGACGTCTGCGGGGAGACTGCCAGCGGGTCGGCCTGAATGAGTTCCTTGACGCTGGTGCGGAGGACGTCGGCCGCGGTGGAATCCGCGAGTTCCTGCGCGGCGGACCTGATGCGGCGTTGCTGCGTGGTGAAAAAGCGGGTGATATCAGGGTATTGCTCAGTAAGCCTTTGGAAGGTGGCCTGCGGCATTACAAGCAACAATGAATCCTCGACGGCCACCATGTCATAGTGGCTGACAGGTTCGCCCAGGAGAGTGGAGTACCCACAATTTCGCCCCGGGTCACGGCGGTCCAGGAGGCTGCCCTCTCCACTGACAACATCTACCGCGCCGGATCGAATGATAAACAGCGACTCGTTAACCTCGCCTTTGTGGACTAGGTACTCCCCGCGCTTGGCATAGCGCATGGACATCTGGGCTGGCAGCCCGCTGAGTTCCTCCGCGGGAAGATGCGCGAAGGGCTCATGTTTGGCTAGGAAACCGCTGACTTCCTCAAACTCGACGCTCATGTGAGCCAGGTTACTGGTAGGAGACGAACCATGGGCGGGGATCCAGGGCAAAAGTTTCCGCAGGCGTATACATTGGCGTGTCTTCATCCAGGAAGTTCTTCCACGCCATGGAGAAATCCGGGCTGAGATCCTGGCGCAGCGCATTCCACGTCTCGATCTTTTGGCCGTGCGAGCCGTGGCCGTCGGCGTGCAGGATCCAGGATAACTCCGGTTGGTCCGTGCGGATGGTCTCCCTATCGCGGATCATCTGCAGCTGGAATTGGTGAAGAATGAGGCCCTTTTGCGGGAGGTTATTCTCGCGGACCAACGCTGCTAGCCAATCCGCCACTTCGTTTACCTCGGCGGCGTCTACATGCCCAATGTTGGTCATGGGCACCTCATCCGGGGCAATCTTCCACTCGGGATCCAGCGCTAGGCCGACATGCGGGCGCTTAAGCAATTCTTCATACATGCGCGCCTGGTCCACCAAGCTGGCACGGCCCGGCTGCAAGTCTAGGACGGCGTAGCCACCCGCCTCAGTAATAGCATCAACGTAAGGAATAAGATCCTCTACGGCCGTCTCGTTGGCGTAATCACCGTCCTTCCCGGGGGCATCGGAGGCGACGGTAGCAATGATTTCAAACGCGGGGATCACCGGCTCCTGGGTGTGTTGTTGATACTCCTCGACCATCGCCTGCACGCGGGCTACGGCTTCCTCAGCCGGTTGTTCGCCCATCAACCCCAGTGCCGGGCCGGATGGATGGCCGTACAGGGCAATCATGCGGCGCCCCGGGAACACCAATCCGCCCCCACCGGGGAGCTCGCCGTTAGCGGCCAGCTCCACCGCCCCGTCGAAGCGTTCCTGCGGCCCAAAGTCCTGACCCATTGCAAGGAACTTGCCCCCTGAAACCGCCTCCATGGATTCGGGGGTGGCACGCGGGTCCCCGACCGGCAGCAGCAGCACCCGAGCACCGGCCGCGCGTGCGGTAGCCGTGGCCGCCACCCCGGTGTCAGCGGTCACGAACACGGTGGCATCCACCGTCTCTGCGGGCTGGGCCGCCGCCGCGGCGGCTACGAGGCGCCCCGCCTGCTCGATGGACTCCGCCTCTTCCGGCGCCATAGTATCAGTGCGCCCCTGGGGGCTTAGGCCGGCTGGGGATTGAAGGTCGGTGAGCGCCGGGGCGGGCTCCTGCTCCGGGCTAGTCTCGCCGACGTTAACCTCCACTCCCTCGATGACCATTGCCGATACATCCGCGCCGTACGCGGTCACGGAGTCAGCCCCGGATTCTTCAATAGCGGCGATTACGTCCGCGTCAGTCGCCGAATCCGCAACGAGGAGGGGCACCCCGTCCGCGATGGCCGCGCGGGCCGCCGCGAGTTGATCCGGCTGACCGGCGCCCGCAACGACGATGCGGTCAGGGGTTTCTTCAAAGAACCGCTGGAGGGCCTTGACGCCCTTAGGGTCCGCGGCAAGCTCAGCCTGGGCTGAATCAATGCCGAAAGGCGGGGCCAGGTTTTCCTCGGCCGCGGAACCTGGGCCGTTGGCGTCACCGCCGTTGGGCGAACAGGCAACGGCGCCAGTGGCGGCTAGGCCGATGCACGCCGCGAGCGCGGCGGCCTTGCGGATAGTAGATACAGAATGGGAACTAAGTGGCTTATTCATCAATGTTTAACCCTACGTGCTGGGCGGAGCCTATATGGGGTTTGGATCACGCGTTTGCGCGAAAAATCCCGCCCCGGCGCACTGGGTGCGAGGGGGCGGGATGGAGCGGATTGAGGCGTGGAAAACTAAGCCCTTAGCGCTGCGGCGATGCGGTCACCAATAACGGTGGTCTTTTCCTGCTCGCCTGAGCGGTTCGACACATCCTCTGACACAGCGCGCTCAATCCGCTCGGCGTTACTGGTATCGCCTAGGTGGCGCAGCAGCATCGCTGCGGAGAGAATGGCCGCCGTGGGGTCGGCAATACCCTTACCAGCGATATCCGGCGCGGAACCATGCACCGGTTCGAACATCGACGGGTTGACCCCAGATGCATCGATATTGCCGGAAGCCGCTAGGCCAATGCCGCCGGTGACCGCGCCCGCCAGATCCGTCAGGATGTCACCGAAAAGATTGTCGGTGACAATAACGTCATAACGGGAGGGATCAGTGACCATATAGATGGTCGCGGCGTCAATGTGGTTGTACTCAACGGTAACGTCGGGGAATTCCGCGGAAACCTCATCGACGGTGCGCTTCCACAGATCACCAGCGTTTACTAGAACGTTGTTCTTATGCACCAGGGTCAGGTGCTTGCGTCGAGCCTCTGCGCGGGCGAAAGCGTCACGCACGACGCGCTCCACGCCATAGCGCGTGTTTTGGGAAACCTCGGACGCTACCTCATGCTCGGTCCCCTTACGCAGGGTTCCACCATTGCCGCAATAGAGGCCCTCGGTGCCCTCGCGAACCACCACGAAATCAATCTCGCCGGGGTCTGCCAGGGGGCTTTTGGCGGTTGGGTACAGCTTGGACGGGCGCAGGTTGACGTGGTGATCCAGGGCGAAGCGCATCTTCAGCAGCAGACCGCGCTCCAGGATGCCTGGGGCCACCTCGCCCGGAGCACCGATGGCGCCCAGCAAAATAGCATCATGCTGACGAAGGGAATCCAGATCCGCGTCGGTTAAAAGCTCACCATTGCGCAGGTAACGGCGTGCGCCAAGGTCATACTCGGTGGTCTCGATGTCATCACGCACGGCATTGAGGACCTTGAGAGCCTCCGCGGTGACCTCCGGGCCAATTCCGTCTCCACCGATAACAGCTAGTTTCATTTTGCGGGATTCCTTTCTCACATAATGGATGCTTCCCTAAGGCTACCACCCTTACTTAACCTGGTGTACCCATTACGTTGTGGCGCGCGCCCCAGTTGCTGAGATAGCCATTGAAGCGCGGGCTTGGCGGATTCTAGGGATCGTGGAAACACGGTTCTAGTTTTCGTTGGCACAGCCTAGCAGTTCAGCCATCTTTTCGGCTGGTTTGGCGAATCCTAGGGTTGCGCGTGGTCTGTCGTTGAGTTGCATGGCTACGAACTCGAGGTCTTCTTTGGTATGGACCGATAGGTCAGTGCCTTTGGGGAAATACTGGCGCAGCAACCCGTTGGTGTTTTCGTTGCTTCCTCGCTGCCATGGTGATGCAGGGTCACAGAAGTACACCGGGCAATCTGTGGCAATGGTGAAGGACTTATGACCAGCCATTTCACTTCCCTGATCCCACGTTAACGAACCACGCAAATGCGTCGGCAACTGCTCGATAGCATCAACGAGCGCGTTGCGTACTTCCACAGCACCGTGGCCGTTGGGCAGGTAAAGCAACATCACGTACCTGGTGCTGCGTTCTACAAGGGTGCCGATTGCTGACTTGTTTGCTTTGCCCAAGATGAGGTCGCCTTCCCAATGTCCAGGGACTGCGCGATCGTCGACCGTTGCAGGCCGCTGAGAAATCATCACCATGGGATCGCTACACCGTTGACGTGGAATGCGCTGATTGCAAGGCTTGCGCACGGCGCGGCCTTGACGCAGGCACGCAGCAATTTCTTTCTTCAGCTCCCCTTTAGCTTGGAAGAACAACGACATGTAGATAGTTTCAGGACACACCCTCATAGTGTCATCGTCAGGGAAGTCCAGACGCAACCGATTCGAAATCTGCACCGGCGAATACCGCTGTTTCAGCAACGACCACACCACCTCATGCAGTGCCGCGTTCGTGTCGAGTTTGCGTGGCTTTGGCCGAAACCTGCGCAGCACCGATTTCCTGTGAGCTGCATGCGGTAGATACAGCCCACACTCGTCGCGATTGCGTGCCATTTCCTTGCTTATCGTTCCAGCAGAGGAGAGTGTCAGATGGTTTGTGTGTGGGAATCTATCCCGCATAAGGAGATGAGCCAGAATGACAACTATGGCACGACGAGATCCGGCTGATAAGGCCAAGATTGACGCGATTGAGAAAAAGCTTTTAGCCAACCCCGAGATCGCCAAGCTTATTGATCAGCTTGGAACCTCCACTACGGATGCCAATGACCTAGTCAGAGGCATGTTGCAAGCTTCTATCACGCGGGGGTTGGAAGCCGAGATGGACGCTCACCTGGGATACCAGGCTGGTGACCGGGATGGTAAAGCCGCTGCTGGTACGGACAATTACCGCAACGGCTCGTATCCAAAGACTGTTGATTCTAACTACGGGCCGGTCACCGTAGATATCCCCAGGGACAGGGCCGGGACCTATATCCCAACCATGGTCCCTAAAGGATCCAGGCGTTTAACAGACGTCGATGACATGATCGTTAGCCTGTATGCTGGCGGAATGACCATCCGCGATATCCAGCATCACCTGGCCACTGCGATGCGAGTCGATATTTCTCATGAAACCATCTCCGCAATCACCGACGCTGTGCTTGACGAGGTCATGATCTGGCAAAACCGCCAGCTTGACGAGTTCTACCCCGTCATCTTCCTCGATGCGCTACGCATTAAAGTCCGTGACGGCGGCCGAGTGGTCAACAAATCCGCCTACATGGCCATCGGGGTGGACATCGACGGTGTTAAGCATATTCTGGGCTTGTGGATTGCCAAAGAAGAAGGCGCATCGTTGTGGGCGCAGGTATGCTCCAACCTTGCTAACCGCGGCGTACGTGATGTGTTTATCGTCTGCTGTGACGGGCTTAAAGGCCTGCCTGAGGCTATTGAGGCAACCTGGCCAGGCTCAATGGTTCAAACCTGTGTAGTGCATCTGATTCGGGCTGCTAACCGCTGGGTGTCCTACGGTGACCGCAAAGCAGTATCAGCCGCGCTCAAAAAGGTCTACACTGCCCCAGATGAATCCAGTGCTGCTGCAGCCTTGGCAGATTTTGAGGCCTCTGAGCTTGGCGAGAAATACCCAAGGTCAGTCAAGGTCTGGCAGGACGCGTGGGAGCGGTTTGTGCCGTTTTTGCAGTTCCCGCCGGCAGCCAGGAAAGTCATCTATACGACTAATTCCATCGAATCGTTGAACAACGAGTTGCGTAAAGCCACCCGTAACAGGGTGCAGTTTACTAACGATGAATCAGCGCTGAAGACGCTGTGGTTGATGATCTGCAACATTGAAGACAAACGCGCTGCTCGTCGCGATAAAGAAGGAAAACGCGCCTCAGCAACCGCCGGCAGGCTCGTTGAAGGCGCACGAGTTGCTGGCTGGAAACAAGCCATCAACCAAATGGCTGTAGCCTACCCCGAGCGCTTCGACCTATATCTATAAGAAATCAACCCCACACACAAACAACTTGACACGCTCCAGCAGAGCGTCCCAATCGTCGGGCAATAGCACGCACACCAAGGCCTTGACGGTGCAAATCGGCGATGAGTTCGCGCTCCTCGACGGACAAATACCGTGAACTGATGCGCTTGTCTATTGCGTGCTGTGCGATGACTTCGACGGGTACTGCTAGACGGCCGTCAACATAGGGCAAGACCTGCATAAGTCTTTTATAGAGCGCGACATCGGGTCCGTCGGGGACAAACGGCACGCGTCCTACAGGATTGAGCTTAATAACTCCCTTGTCGATATCGAGGGCGTCGCGCGGATTGATCCCGACGGCTTCTGCGGCGTCCTTTCGGCCCATTGCGCTAACCCGCAGCGTCAAATACTCACAGCGACGTGACGTGGCGTTTGCGCGACGACCATGCGGATTGCGGTGCCACAGGCCACGCTCAATACCAATGCGGTAGACCACGCTCGGGGTCAGATTGAGCCGGGACGCAATCTGCATTGGCTTCACGCCCTGCTTCCACAGCTGTTCAATGCGTTGAGCATCTGGCCTGGAAAGAGTCTTCTTACTGCGAATAGGCAGCTGAAGTTCGCGGGCTAAACGATAAGCAACATTCAGGCTAAGGCCCAATTCCGTCGCGGCACTACACACGCTGCGGCCACCGTGGACTAAGACGCACAGCTGCTCCACCACCTCCGGCGAAGGATCCCAACGACTCGACACCACAAACACCACCAATCAAGGTCAGGTGTTTCGACGATCCCTAGAATCCGCCCTTTCCACAACAAACGAAGCAACCCGCACGCTACGCGGGCCCTCACATGGAGCACGCGGCGCGCGGGTTGCGCAGACGTTAGCCGGAAATCGTCTCCGGCTAGGCCACTAGAACCCTAAAAGACTCAGGGGCCTGGATTTTAGTTCTTGGGGCGCTTTAAGCCTCGAAATCGAACTGCTGGGTTACCGCTCCGAGCTTGTCGGAAAGAGAATCCAGAACGGGTTCCGGAACCTCCTGATCGACGCGGATGATAAGAACCGCCTGGCTCTCATCCCTTCCCATAGTCAGCGCCGCGGCATCGATGTTGATACCTTCCGCACCCAACGCGGTACCCACGGCACCCAACGCGCCGGGCTTATCTGCATAGGAGAAGAAGATATTGCGGCCGTAAGCGCGCATATCAACACCCCTGCCGTTAATGCGCACAAACTTCTCAACGGCCTCGACGCCCGTCAACGCGCCCACCAACTCCAAAGCCGTACCGTCCGCACCAATGGCGTTTACCTTCAGCGTCGAGCGGTGAGCCTTAGACTCAGCCTCGGTGTGCACGGAGACACTCAGGCCCCGAGCCTCCGCAATCTTCATCGCGTTGACGAAAGTCACGGGTTCGGAGGTGACGCCGGAAAAGAGCCCGCGTACCGCGGACAGGCCCAAGGCATCAACCTGCTCACCCGCCAATTCACCGCAGGCGGTAACCTCCAAAGCCACGGGTGCCTGGCCAAGCAACTTGCCGGCAGCGAGGCCCAGCTTGCGGGCCAAGTCCAGCCACAGGGACACCTCTTCGCCAACCTTGCCGCCGGATACGTTGACCGCATCCGCAACAAACTCACCATTGAGCGCCTTGAGAACCGAAGCCGCCACGTCAGTACCCGCACGATCCTGAGCCTCAACGGTAGACGCGCCCAAGTGTGGAGATACCACGCACTCGTCAAGCCCAAAAAGCGGTGAATCGGTGCACGGCTCGGTGGCGTAGACATCAAACCCCGCGCCCCGGTGATGGCCAGCCTTGATGGAATCGGCCAGGGCCTGTTCATCTACTAGACCGCCGCGGGCGGCGTTGATGATGATCTGCCCCTTCTTGCATTTAGCGAGCAGATCCGCAGAGAACATGCCCGCGGTCTCCGGGGTCTTAGGCAGGTGAATAGTAACGAAATCGGCGCGGGCGACCAGGTCTTCTAGCTCAACCAGCTCGACCCCCAGGGCCGCGGCGCGCGCCGGGTTCGCGTATGGGTCATAAGCAATGATGGTGGTCTCAAAGGCCTTCAAACGCTGGGCGAAAAGCTGGCCGATGTGCCCAAAACCCACGACGCCAATGGTCTTGCCGTAGATCTCCACGCCTTTAAAAGCGGAGCGCTTCCATTCCCCGTCGCGCAGGGTCCGATCAGCGGCAGGTACCTGGCGGGCGGTTGCTAGGAGCAGCGCAATAGCCTGCTCACATGCGGAGTGAATGTTGGAGGTCGGCGCGTTGACGACCATGACGCCGCGTTCAGTGGCGGTATCAATATCAACGTTGTCCAGGCCAACGCCGGCACGGCCCACGATCTTTAGTTTCGGTGCGGCATGTAGTACTTCGGCGTCCACAGTGGTTGCGGAGCGCACCAGCAGCGCGTCCGCCTCCGGAACGGCGGCCAGCAACTCTGGACGGTTCGGGCCATCTACCCAGCGGACCTCTACTCCATCGCCCAGGGCAGCAACGGTGGATTCAGCAAGCTTGTCGGCGATGAGAACGACCGGCTTCGACATTCGTATTCCTTAAAGGTGAAAACAGTGGATTCCGTAGGCGGAATTCCGTGGTGGCTAAATACTTCGTGTGCGGGGTGAGCGGGTGAGCCCAAAATACGCAACATGGCCGGAGTACCGCAGCAACACCAAGAGGTGTATCAGTCTTGCTGGCCCCAGCCTTGCCTGATTCTATCCCGCAACACCTGGGGTGTCTCGAAAACGGGACCTAAAGCCACTAAAGGTCCTTGCTCTAGGCCCGCTACCATGGCATATGCGGCCTTAGACTCCCTTGGGTCACCGCTGGGTAATACGCGCACGCTACCCCCATATGCGCGGACCGTGGCTACGGCAGCTATGGGGGATTCGGGGGTGGCGATGACTACGGGGGCCTGATCGGCGTCCCTGCGAGACTGCGCTGGAACGGCGGACAGCTCGCTGTAATCAGCCTCGGCATCCACTTCGAGCTGTTCCCACGTGGCCTTGAGTTCGGTCTTGGCCTCAGGGTCTAGGCCGGCGACCTTCTCCACCATCTTTTCGGGGCCAGAGACCAATTCTGGGGTGAATTGAAAGGCGGTGAAGACTCCCATCGCCTTGACGGTTCCAGGATCACGGGAAACGACCGTCGCGCCCTCCTGGGCAGCAAACGGCACGTCACCCACAAGCAACACGCGGCTGACGCCTAGCTCATGGATGAGCGAGGTGATATCGCCACGAGCCTCGGGCTCGTAGACGATCATTGGCGCGTGCTGGGCCACGGCGATCGAGGCCGCGCGCAACTGAGAAGCCTGTGACGCATCGGCGATGATAAGCGAGGATGAGTCCTTGAAAAACAGTCTCGCGGCGTCAATTCCCGTACTATCCGTCAAGACCTGAACCTTGCCCCGGAAGCGCTCCTCATAGAAATTGGAGCGATTTTCTGCAGCCGCCTTCGCTAAGTCAATGTCTGCCTCGGGCACGTCGGTGCTGGTGGGTACGGCCAGGGAGCCGGTGGGTCCAATACCGCAGCCGGCCACGCTCAACGCCGCGGCTAGGGCAACGCCCCCGGCCCATCGCCTGGCCCTAAACGCCATCCATATCACGCACCACAGGCTTGTCCATGGCGTATTCAATAATGCCAGTGAAGCGGGCACGGCGGTCATCCCAGAACTCCTGTGGATCGTCGCGCCGGACCAGCTCCGGGTCGATCTCGTGGGATTCCAGGACCGCGTCGAACTCGGAGTCCTCCATGAGCGACTTGGACTGGACTCGCGGAAGGTAACGCTTTGGAGCACGGCCATCGATCACCACCCAGGTGCGCTTCCCCATGGGAGCGAGGTTGAGCACGGAGCCGGCAAGTTGCGGGTCAACGCCGTGGGACTCGCACCACTCCCGTGGGTATATCCAATGGAAACCGGGCACCAGGTCCGCCACTGTGTGGCGGTCAAAGGGCTGCGCAGAACGCCAATCCCGGGCGCCGCGGGCCATCAGCAAAGAATAAAACGCGTGATAAATCGCGTCGGCATCGTTAGCGGTAAGGAAGCGGGACTCGTAGAAGGTGGCATCGACAACCGTCTTGGGCTTTTCCTCCGTCTCTCCGCGCGCCCAACGGGTCACCTCGACTACGTCCCGAGCCGAACGAAGTTTCACGGCCGATGAGCCGTAGAGTTCCCCAAACACGCCGCACCAGAACCACTGGTTGATGCGGTCCCGCGCCTGTTCGTTGGCCAGTACATCCGTATGGCCACCGAGCTGTGCGAGGATAACGGCAAGCGGAATCACCTGGGCGGTATAAGGGACTTGGTCCCTGGTGAAAATGCACCGACGTGCGAAAAACTCGGCGACGGAGGCAAATGCTGGCACCATGGCCTCGGCGCCCTCAAGGTACTGATCGAGGCTTAACCTCAGGATGTCTTCGCGCTGACCGCCGGCTTGACCCGTGGTGGCCGTTACGTAGAGGGAGACCGCCTGGAGGAACTCGGTGCGGCCGATGCCGTCTAGCGCCGGGAACCGGCGCAGCTGCGCCTCCACGTCCCGCCAGTGTTCCCCGAGCCTGAAGTCCTCACGCTCGTTGGCGAACACCGCGGTGAGCAGCTCAAAGACGTCCATCTGCAAACCTGCCGAATTGGCCTGGGCGAAAATTGAACCCACACCAGCCCGGCCGGTCTCGCGCGCCAATCGAATCATGGGCGTGCGGTAGCCGGCCAATGGGCGCAGAATCCGGTTGTTAAAAGCCGCGATCTCCTCGCGCCGCTCCGGGGTATCCGATGTGGCGAATACGAGCTCAAAGAGCATGGACGTGCCCTCTTCAGTTAGCAATGCGGCGACCGGCAGGCAGCCGTGAGCCAACGCAACCTCTTTATCGAGCAAGCTGCCCTCTACCCGGGGCCCAAAGTGGGAGCGCACGTGGCCCTCCGCGTCGACCGCGAACACTGCCTCGTCAGGCATGAGGCCCTCGCTAACTGCGGAATGCACATCAACGAAAAAGCTGCGGGTAATCTCCTTGCCGCGGAAATCCGTGGTATTGACCTGGCCGTTTCCGCGGAAGCAGTGGTAAAGGGTGGTCAGGCGCTGCTGCCCGTCGAGCAGAAGCAGGCCCGGGTTCTCCCCCGTATCGGGAGCGCCGCTGAGCGGGCGAGGGCGAAAACGCATGGGCTCATTGCGGGTATCGAGCGCCATCAATGCACCCATGGGGTATCCGCGCAAGACGGTGACTATAAGGGAGCGAATGCGATCAACATCCCAGGCGTAGGCGCGCTGGAAGTCCGGCAATTGCAGGTCTCCCCTGTCTATCCGCGAGAAAAGATCCGTCAGTCCATAGTTCGGCGTAGTAAAACCCATGCCCCATAGTCTAAACCGGTATGTGGAGGCTCGCTTAACGAGCCGCCCCACCCCGCTGATTTCGATGGAGGCGCGCCACGAGTTTCTCGATCGCTTAGAATGCTCCACGCCTTAAATACCTTTTAGGGGCACCGCACATAGAGTGCGGTGCCCCTGGAATGGCCGCCCCGCCTGATTAAGGCGTGGCTAAAGCTTTAAGCGGGAGTGCTTAGGCAGTCTCGTTGAGTTCAACCTTTACCCAGCTCATGAGGTCACGCAGCTTGGCGCCGGTCTTCTCAATCTCATGGTTGGCGTAGTCAGCGCGCAGACCCTCAAGCTCCTTGTTGCCACCCTCAACGTTGGCAACCAGACGCTTGGTGAAGGTGCCGTCCTGGATGTCCTTCAGGATCTCCTTCATGCGCTCCTTGGTGCCCGCATCGATGACTCGAGGGCCGGAGAGGTAGCCGCCGAACTCCGCGGTGTCAGACACGGAGTAATTCATGTTGGAGATGCCGCCCTCGAACATAAGGTCCACGATGAGCTTGAGCTCGTGGAGGCACTCGAAGTAAGCCATTTCAGGCTCGTAGCCTGCCTCGACCAAAACCTCGAAACCGGTCTTCACCAGTTCCTCGGTGCCGCCACAAAGGACAGCCTGCTCGCCGAAGAGGTCAGTAACAGTCTCTGCCTCGAAGGTGGTTGGGATTACGCCCGCGCGTGCGCCGCCGATGGCAGCGGCGTAGGAAAGCAGGAGTTCCTGGGCGTCGCCCTGTGGGTCCTGGGCAACGGCGATCAGGCAAGGAACACCCTTGCCGTCAACGAACTGGCGGCGTACCAGGTGACCCGGGCCCTTTGGCGCAACCATGCCAACCGCAACGTTTGCTGGGGGCTTGATCAGCTCGAAGTGGATATTCAGGCCGTGGCCGAACAGAAGCACGTCACCATTGTTGAGGTTGGGCTCAACATCGTTGGTGAAGATCTCCGCCTGGGAGGTATCCGGAGCCAGGATCATGATGACGTCAGCCCAAGCCGCAGCGTCCGCAGTTGACTTAACCTCGAAGCCGGCTTCCTTAGCCTTCTCCGCGGACTTGGAGCCGTCACGCAGACCAATGCATACCTCTACGCCGGAATCACGCAGGTTCTGGGAGTGTGCGTGGCCCTGGGAGCCGTAGCCGATGATTGCAACCTTCTTTCCCTGGATCAGGGAAAGGTCCGCATCAGCGTCGTAGAAAGTCTCGATAGCCATTAATACTCTTCCTTTTATGTTCTGAGGTTGCATCAGGCCCGCCCAAGACGGGCGCTTGATGCGTTGCGGGATGACTTCCTTTATATCACACCGCGGGACAAAATGTTCACATTATGAGATTTTTGGGTTGTGTATCCCACCAAATGAGACGTGGAGCACTGGTTACTCGCCGTCCCGGCGCACTCTTACAACTAGTGCAGCTTGCTGGGCGCCATGGCCTTGGGGCCGCGGCCCAGGGCCACGTGTCCGGACTGGACCAGTTCACGGATACCGAAGGGCTCCAGCACGTTGAGCAACGCCTTGAGCTTCTTAGGCGTTCCGGTGGCCTCCACAATCACCGATTCGGGCGCTACATCAATGATGCGAGCACGGAAGATGTCCACCGCAGATACCAGCTGAGCCCGGTTTTCGTTGTTTGCCGCGACCTTAACGAGCATGATGGCGCGAGCCACCGAGGTCTCCTGCTCGAGCTCCACAACCTTGAGCACCGGAATGATCTTGTTGAGCTGCTTGGTCACCTGCTCGATTACCACATCATCTGCATCCACAACGATGGTAAAGCGGTTGATACCTGGCGTTTCCGTGCGCGCGGACACGATGGAAACCAAGTTGTAGCCACGGCGGGTAAACAGCGCCGCTACGCGCGAGGTGATGCCTTCAATGTCCTCCACCAACACGGAGAGCGTATGGCGGGTACGGCCGGTAGTTGGGTTGTTGGCAACCATTACTCCTGGACCTCCTCAAGGGTTTCGTGGATGTCAGTAGGTTCTTCCGCAGCTGAGGCGTTTTCATCGAACAACGGGCGCAGGCCCAATGCGTACTGAATCTCTTCATTGGACGCTCCGCCGGATACCATTGGCCACACTTGGGCGTCCTGGCCCACAATGAAGTCAATGACCACCGGGCGGTCATTGATTTCACGCGCGCGTTGAATGGCGGCTTCTACCTCTTCTTCCCTGGTCACGCGGATGGATTCGCAGCCCAGCGCCTCGGCCAGCTTCACAAAGTCCGGGACAAAGGCGTCTTGCTCGCGCAGCTTAGTGTTCGAGTAATGCCCATTGAAAAACAGGGTTTGCCACTGGCGAACCATGCCTAGGCTGCCGTTATTGATGACGGCCACCTTGAAGGGGAAGCCTTCTATCGCGGCGGTTACTAACTCCTGGTTGGTCATCTGGAAGCAGCCATCACCATCGATTGCCCACACTTCCTTGTCGGGGCAGGCGGCCTTTGCGCCCAGCGCCGCGGGAACGGCGTATCCCATGGTTCCCGCACCACCGGAGTTAATCCACGTGCGTGGGTTCTCAAAGTCAATGAACTGCGCGGACCACATTTGGTGCTGCCCCACGCCACTGCAATAAATGGCGTCAGGACCCGCAATTTCAGAAAGCTTTTCCAGAACGAACTGCGGGTTGAGAAGCCCGTCGGAGGTGGGTTCCCAACCGCGCGGGAAACGCTCCTGCATGTCACGCAGGTAGTTCATCCACTTATCGATCTTCGGCGGGTTGAACTCACTACTTGCCTGGTAGGTCTTGAGCAGGGACAGTAACACCTCGCGCGCATCGCCAACGATGGGCACGTTGACCTGCACGATCTTGCCAATTTCGGCTGGGTCCACGTCGGCGTGAATGACCTTGGCGTTTGGTGCGAAGGAATCCACGTCACCGGTCACGCGGTCATCGAAGCGCGCCCCGATGGCAATAAGGAGATCAGAACGCTGCATCGCGGCAACCGCGGGGACCGTGCCGTGCATACCCGGCATGCCCATGTGCTGAGGGTGGGAATCCGGGAATGATCCCAAGGCCATCAGGGTGGTAACCACGGGGATGCCGGTATATTCTGCAAATTCCAGAAGCTCACGGGACGCGTTAGCCTTGATGACTCCGCCACCTACGTAGAGCACCGGGCGCTCAGCCTGGGCGATGAGCTTGACCGCCTGGGCGATCTGGCGGTTGTGTGGCTTGGTGTTCGGCTTGTAGCCGGGAAGGTCAAACTTTGGCGGGAAGGAATACTCCAGCGTCCCGTTTTGCACATCCTTGGGAATGTCCACCAGCACGGGTCCCGGGCGGCCGGTGGAAGCCAGGTGAAAGGCGGAGCAGATAGCCTTAGGGATATCCTCCGGGCGGGTAACGATGTAGTTGTGTTTGGTGATAGGCATGGTCACGCCGCGGATATCCGCTTCCTGGAAGGCATCCGTGCCCAGCAGGTGGGAGCCAACCTGACCGGTAATCGCCACGACGGGAACGGAGTCCAGGTTTGCATCGGCGATAGGGGTAACCAGGTTCGTGGCCCCTGGTCCAGACGTTGCGATGCACACGCCGACCTTGCCGGAGGCTTGCGCGTACCCCTCGGCCGCATGGCCCGCGCCCTGCTCATGGCGAGTCAGCACGTGGCGCAGCTTCGTGGACTCATGCAAAGCGTCATACAAAGGAAGGACGGCGCCGCCGGGAATACCGAAGACTAGGTCAGTACCAAGGTCTTCCAGGGTGCGCACAATAGCCTGCGCGCCGGTGATACGTTCCGGGGCCGATTGCCCGGATTCCCGTTTGGTCGTCTCGGCAACCGAGGACGGTGTGGGCGAAGGTGAGGCTGCCACGATCTCGTTGCTCCTTTTAACTCTCGTGTATTAACAAGTATCTCGATCCGCTCCCCTGGGTGCGGGAGTGATGATCAGCCAAAGTTGCATCGCGGGTGACAGGACGCAACCTCAACAACAAAGCCCCCGTCTCAGCACTCTGGTAGGTGCTGGCGAGGGCGCTTGCTTGGTATCGACTTAAGAAAGCCGCTACGGCAGGCGCCGTGCTGCTACTAGCTGAAGCCGAATCTTGATCATGAGTTGAATCATACACAAAGCAAACATGTGTGCCACCTAATACCCCTTTTTGGGACAAGAGTCTCGTTGCATGGGATTGCCTTGGGTGTGGTGGTTAACCAAGGCGCCCGCAAGTCAATTAAAGTTAGCCATCATGACATCCAATCGCGCATCGGATAAGAGCGGTAGCTCCAATCAGGCTAGCTACACGCAAGAAGAAGTATTCAAACCGGACCGCGCCCATATTCTGGCCGCGCTCCTACTATCCGCCATTGCCCTACTGGGCATCGGCTGGATGGAATGGTATTGGTGGTGGCTGTTTATTCTGCCCGTCGGCTTCGTATTGTGGATTCTGAAATCAAAGACCACTGTGAACGAGGACGGGATCGCGGTGACCTCCTTGTTCCGCGGGACCAAGCGAATCTCCTGGAGCGATTTTGCCGGCATTGAATTCAAGCGCACCACGTACGCCGTGGATAAAAAGGGTTCCAAACTTGCACTGCCTGGAGTAACCTTTAATTCACTTCCACAGCTGGCCTCCGCGTCGCGCGGACGCATTCCCGATGCTCTTACCGCCGGCCGCCAGGCTGCTGAGGAGAAGGTCAAGGTAGTTCATCGTGACGGCCATGAAGTGCTCATGACCAAGGATGAATACGAAGCGCACCAGGCGCAACAGGCGCGCAAGCAGGCCGCGGAATCCTCGGATGTCGCGGCTAAGGCGCCAACCAAGCGCCCTCAGCGCCGCGCTCGCCGCGCCGAGTAGTAAAGCCGAGTAATAAAACCGCATCTTTAATTGTCAACAATCCCCAAGGACTCTGATTCCCCATGTTTCCACTGCGTTCTAAAGTAACTACGGTAGGCCGCCAGGCCGCCGGCGCGCGCTCCCTGTGGCGCGCAACGGGCACCCAGGAGCACGAGTTTGGCAAGCCAATCGTGGCTATTGCCAACTCCTACACCCAATTCGTTCCGGGCCATACTCATCTTAAGAACGTCGGTGACATCGTGGCCGACGCTTTGCGCGCGGCCGGGGGCGTGCCAAAAGAGTTCCACACCATCGCCGTAGATGACGGTATCGCCATGGGACACTCCGGCATGCTGTACTCCCTGCCGTCGCGTGAGATCATCTCAGATTCGGTGGAGTACATGGTCAACGCGCACACCGCGGACGCATTGGTCTGTATCTCAAATTGCGACAAGATCACACCGGGCATGCTCAACGCGGCACTGCGCCTTAACATCCCCACCATATTCGTCTCCGGCGGGCCAATGGAGGCCGGCAAGGCAGTTGTGATCGACGGCGTAGCGCACGCTTCCACCGATCTCATTACAACCATGACCGCGTCCGCCAATGATTCCGTGACTGACGGCGAACTTGACGCGCTGGAGCAAGCCGCCTGCCCCACCTGCGGTTCCTGTTCCGGTATGTTTACCGCAAACTCCATGAACTGCCTGACTGAGGCCTTGGGGCTGGCACTTCCTGGCAACGGCACCACCCTGGCTACCCATTCCGCCCGCCGCGCCCTATTCGAGAAGGCCGGGCAAACAATCGTTGAAATGTGTCAGCGTTACTACGGCGACGAGGATGAATCCGTCCTGCCGCGTAACATCGCCACCAAGGCCGCATTTACCAACGCTTTAGCCCTCGACATGGCCATGGGCGGCTCCTCTAACACAATTCTCCACACCCTGGCAGCGGCCGTGGAGGGAGAGGTAGATTTCACGCTGCATGACATTGAGGGAATCTCGGATACCGTCCCATGTCTGTCCAAGGTGGCCCCGAACGGCACCTACCACATTGAAGATGTCCACCGCGCCGGCGGCATCCCCGCCATCCTCGGCGAGCTTCGCCGCGGCGGGCACCTTGACCTAACCGTCCACACCGCGATCTACAAGGACGCCGAGCAGTGGCTGGATGACTGGGATATCCGTGGCGGCAAGGCCACGGAGGAAGCCATTGAGCTTTACCATGCCGCACCGGGCGGCGTTCGCACCACGGAGCCCTTCTCCCAGTCCAACCGCTGGGATGAACTGGATCTGGACCAGGAAAACGGATGCATTCACTCTGTCGACCACGCCTACTCCGAGTCCGGCGGGTTGGTGGTCCTGCGGGGCAATCTTGCTCCCGACGGCGCCATCATTAAATCGGCTGGCGTCGAGGAGGAACTGTGGGAATTCACGGGCCCTGCCCGCGTCGTTGACTCGCAAGAAGACGCGGTGTCCATGATCCTGAAGCGTGAGGTACAGCCCGGTGAGGTTGTGGTCATCCGCTACGAGGGCCCCGCGGGAGGGCCGGGCATGCAGGAGATGCTGCACCCAACCTCATTCCTCAAGGGCGCTGGCTTGGGTAAGAAGTGTGCATTGATCACCGACGGCCGTTTCTCGGGCGGTACCTCTGGCCTGTCCATCGGCCACATTTCACCAGAGGCCGCCCATGGTGGCTTGATTGGCATCATCGAAAACGGTGACCCAATCACCATCAATGTCAACACCCGCTCCTTGACTCTGGATCTGCCGGAAGACGTCATCGCTGAGCGCGTGGAAACAATGAACAATCGCGAAAAGCCTTGGACGCCGCTAGAGCGCAACCGCCCAGTAACAAAGGCTTTGCGTGCGTACGCCAAGATGGCTACCTCTGCCGACCTTGGTGCGGTTCGCCGCGTAGATTAATCAGCCACATCCAAAAATCCTCTCCTGCTTGTCTTCCATCACTATGGAAGACATGGGCGGAAGAGGATTCTTTTTGCCTTAGTTAACGCGTGAGCTATTTTCACTCACCACAGCGGGTGAATCTACGTGCGCTGACGGCTTCTTGGCCAGCGCCCAAATGCCGACAAACAGCGGGATGACCAACCACGCAATAGATGAGCGCCAGCGGAAAACCTGCGCTAGTGGCTCCCAGATTCCTTCGGGCAGCCCGGAACCGGACGCCATCAGGCACCATGCAGCGACCCACATGAATACGCTGTGCATTGGTGATTGCTTCAGGACAAAGGTGGCAAACATTGGGAACAGCCAGATGCAGTAATAACCCTGCATCAGGCCACTGGACATCAGTACGCCACAGAAGAGCACTCCCAAGCTGGCATACATCCACAACATTGGTGCAGAGTCCTTCCAACGCCACAGCGCCCACACTGCGAAGGCGACTGACGCCAAGAAGACGATTGTCAGCGCAATACGGAGACCATCAGGCCATCCCATTTGAATCGCCATGCCGTCAATCGAACCGTTGTTATAGTCGCGTGCTTGACTCAAATAAGGCAGCAATCGTTCCACGTAATCCATCGGTTGCGCCATCGTGAACCAGCCAATAGCAAAAGTGACGATGATAAATACTGCAGCAATGACCAGCAGAGACCACTGGCCGGCAAAGAATGGGACGACCGCCATTGCCACGAATTGTGGCTTGATCGCCATCGCGAAACCCAACGCGATACCGGCAATGATGACATGCTTATTGCCGAATGATCCCAGATTCCATGCCCAAAACTTCTTCTTGTCATCGTTTAGCTGTTGCCGCTGCTTGATGGCTTCCACGCAAGATAAGGCGAAGATAACCTGCAGCATGAACAAGAAGCCATTGATGTTGGTAATCGCCAGTGTGGACTTCACAGGTTCGTTGCTGAAACAGGTCAACGCGATAAAGCCAAGGAATACCGGTATGGTGTAATTGCGCGTCAGGCTCTTGGCCAGCAACCACATGGCGAAGAAGATACAGGCGGCGCCTAGATAAAGCATGATCCACCGCGCAATATCGCGCCCAGGCAGCAAGCCAATAGGACTAATCAAAAATGTGGCACCGGGTGAATACAGATAATGCGGATCCTGTGTCGAATAATCGGCAGTGTAGATCGGTTCCCCATTGACGTATTTATCAACCGCGTTCCAAATCGGATCGAAATCTGGGCCATGAGTTCCCCACGTGCTCCACACCAAGACATGGAACAATCCAACAACCGCAGCAAGCCACAATGCCTTCATTGCCGTTTTCTTCCACACCGGCTGGGAAGCAATCGTTGAGCCCAACAACGGGTAGAACTTGTTGAAGCGTTCATTGGTCTGCATCGTGGGAAAAGGCTTTCTGTCGCGTGTCGTGTCTTGTTTACTGAGCATTGTCTACACCGTCTGCCGGGTTCTCCGGCGACTGTTCACCGTCCGGACTGTCTTGGGCACCTTCACTATTGTCCGACTCATGCCGATTCGGTTCACCAGCGGGCGAAAGCGGCGGTAGCTGGCCGTCTGGGAACATACGCTCACCCAGCGTCGGTCCAAGCAGCTGCGAATAGAGGTTTGTCACGTGGGACGCATCGCGGTACACCAAAACATTTCCGATGACGCCAGGACAACGCTCTTCATTACAGAAAGCATCGGCCAAGTCCACATGAGTCACGTTGAGACCTTCAAGGTTTTGAACTGCCGGATTGTCCTGAAGGTAGTACAGACCGCGTTCGGTTCCGCAATCACGGGCAGGATCATTGGGATCGTAAGAGCCTTCCGCAACGCACAAGCGAACGTTTAGTGCACCGGCGGCATTCTGTGGCCATGGATTATCACGCAATGCCCACACTTTGATGTCGGCATCATTGAGTTCTTCGACGATCCTACGCAGCCCCAGCGGTGATGCTTCAGGCCCTTGCGTCGTAGGGGTTGGTCGGGTGCTAATCAAGAACACACCATCCGTCGGTGGATTTTCACGCATGTAGTTCATCGCTTTGTCGACCCACGTGTCGCATTCAGGATAGTCAGCACCGTCGGTACGAACCGGGCCGCCACCTGGAAAGCAGCTCAACTTTGCAAGGAGAAATACCTTGATTCCGTATTCACGCCCAACAACGTCGAGCGCGGGCAAGAAGTGATCGGCGTGTGAATTTCCGAACAGATACATGGTCCGGTCAGATTCGACATCACCATAGGCACACGGTTCCGAACTTCCGTTACTATCCTTAGTAAGGATTAGTTCTTCATCTTCAAAGAACGCCGTACATCCGTCGGCACCACTTCGGGGATAGAACGCTTCAATGGGGCTAACCGCTGCCGGCAATGGGGTTTCAGGTTCAACGGTTACGCCGTGCAAAATCGCATCGGGACCTGGGTACAGCTCTGGGTCATATTCGATTTCTTGGGCAACTTGGTTGGTTCGGATGGTGACTTCCTGCATCCACACACCGCCAAACAACGCCATGAATGTACAGGCCGCGGTCAACACTGCGCCAACGGCACGAGCAGGCGCACCGATGACCGCATTTTTGATGTAACCGACATCATTGACTACCCAAGAGCGTCGCGGTTTCGTTTTCTGACGCGTCGGAACTTCCACCCAGTTCAACGTGGCCCAGGCCAGCAAAATTGAAATGGCAATAACAGCCACGCCAACGATGACGCCCTGCACGACGCCTAGTGTCGCAGTGATACCAGAGCCACCCACGTTGACGCGCGCTCCACCACCAGCAAATGCATAGGTTGCAATGGCAAGTAGGGGCCAGTGCCACAGGTACAAACTGTAGGAAATCTTGCCCAGAAACTGCGGTATTGGAGAGCGCAGCATCGCGGCTACTCCCCCAACATAATCCTGGACATATTCATGCTGCTGGCCCGCCGCCACGGTTTCCGGGTTGCAGGACCAGATCACCAATGCGGCACCAGCAAGAGGTATTAGTGTTAGTGGTCCAGGGAATTGCTGGGCACCATCCAGGAAAAGGCCGGTAAAGCCGATTAGGCCAAGGCCGACAATGCCGACGGGCAAACGCCATGAACGCCGCGATTCAGCAATTGGTGACTGGATGAACTTCATGCCGAACAGGCCGCCTAATCCAATCTCCCAGAAGCGGCTTAGTGGCGAATAGTAGTTCCAGCCTTGGTTTATCTGATTTTCAATGATCGCCACAATGAAACTGGTAACCGTAGCCGCAATAAGCAGCCACACCAAGGCCTTCTTTGCCCATGGTTTGCTGCGCAGCACAAAGCCTAAGAACATGATGACCAGAATCGAACCAATATAAATTTGCAACTGGACCGACATGGACCAGATGTGCTGGAAGATACTGACGTCGCTGCCAATAGCGGCATAGTCTTGTCCTGCGGCAGCAAGGTTGAAATTCTGGATGTACAGCAACGATGCAATCGCGTCCTTGCCGACTGCGCCCCAACGCACTTCCGTATAGATGCCCCATACCAACACCATTGACACCAAGACGACGGTGACAAGCGCCGGGAAGAGTCGACGTAGCAGGCGGATCAAAGTCTGGATAACCGTCAGCGACTTACCGCTCAGGGCAGACCGAATCTGAGGACCAAAGAAAAAGATGCCGCCAATAAGCAGGAACACGTCCACACCAGATGACACGCGCCCCACGAACACGTGAAAGAAAACCACTAGCGCGATAGCCAAACCGCGCAGACCGTCAATATCGGTACGATATGACCTTCTGGTTGGCGACTGAGACAGCATAAGTGGAGTAGACATCGCCAAAAATATTACTGCTTAAAGTACAAAAAGAAGGAAACGGCACCCGCTACCTAAGCGCCAATTCCCATTATCAAGGCAACGACGCCTATCACCCAGCCAAGCCTTTCAGAAATGCCAGATGGCCATCAAAGGCGCGCTTGCCGGTCTCAGTGAGCATCACCCACACCGTATCTTTTGCTCTGGTCGCCCCGTATTCACGGAATTTTTCGATGTAGGCTGCTTCCTGCAATACGGCCAGCTGCTTTGACAGCGTCGCTTCCGAATGCCCCGTCTCTTCACACAACCGCGAATACTTCATCTCTTTGCGCACGGGGCCTGCAAAGGCACCGTAACTGGACAACACGGCACAAATCTTGAAGCGGTTAATCGGATGGATGACCGGATCAAGGGCAGGAACAATATCACCGCTCATTGCATCCCCTACAGCCAATCCGGGTTCCGCTTCCACACCCAATAGAAGAACGCGATGATCATCAAGCCAATCAAGGCGGAAACAATGATGTTTCCTTCAGCGAACGGGCGCAAGAACAATGGAACCATGAGCGCTACCGGAATTACCCACTGTCCGCCTTGTTCCCCAGCATTGGGATCTTGACGATACGACTCACGCACCGACTTTGTTTGATTCCACAGTAGAAAGCCAATAATTCCACCGAAGAGCAGGAACAGATAAACGATAAGTGCCCACGCAGGAATGTCGATGCCATAGGAAATGACGGAATAACTCACCGCAATAAAAAGGGTAACTATAACCCCTAATGGGTTTGGCCATGCCTTTTTCTTGCTTTGCTCAAGGCCTTCCGCGAAGGCCAACGATTCTTGCGCATCACGATCCTGCTTGCTTTCCATAATGGAAAGTCTATTACTTTCCGGTTTGGTAATTAACAATAATTTTCATCAACATTTATGGTGAGCAATAAAAAGTCCGCCCACCTTCGTAGCGAAGGAGGCGGACTAGGAAGAAGTCAGGGTTTATGCCAGTGGGTTGACAGCTGCGCCAAACCACCAGACGGCCACAAGGGCGGCGATGCCCAGGATAACGAAGACCCAGGAGGTGGCCAGCGGGCGGCGGGCCCAGCTACGGCCAAAGTCCAAGGAATAGAAGCCTGGGCCGGTAAACTGAAGCGCGAAAGCAATCACGAAGAGCACCAGGGACAACCAGACGGATTCAGGCCATGCAAAGACGTCCAGGCCTGTTCCGGACTCTACAAGGGCATGCAGTGCGGTAAAGCCGGTGACTACCAACCCAAGCATTGCCGCCAATGGGGTTATGAGGCCCAATAAGAGGAATACGCCCGCGATGAGTTGGAGCGTTGGAACGCCGATTGCCAAAACATTTGGCAGCGCGTAAGCCGCGAAGTCAGACTCTAGGCCTGCAAGCCCCTCACTGCCGCCCAGCTTGAAGAAGGTGGTTACGCCAGCAAAGATGAGGTACACGCTCAGCGCCAAGCGCACGAACAGAAGGCCAAAGTCGATGGTGCCGCGCTTGCCGTAAGTCTTGTACCCCTCACGCTTTTCGGCCTCAAGGCGCTCGCGCTCTTCGCGCGCCGCACGCTCTTCCGGGCTCTCGACAGGCCCTTCAACGGTCGCAGGTGCGGGCGCGGCCTGTGGCGCCGCATACTGCTCCGAAGGCTGGACATACGCTCCGGAAGCAGTGGTTCCACCGGCCGCGGGGAATGCGGTGGTGCTGGCGGCAGGCTCATCAAAGCCCGCAGCGGTGGTTGAGCGGGAGTCCGGATTGATGGACTGTGGCTGCGCGCGGCCCGGACGCTCCAGCGGGGATGCCGGCGGTTGTGATTGTCCCTTCTCTGCCCCACCACGCGGCGCAGCGGAAGTAGGGGCATCGGAGTTCAATTCAATCGAACGCGTCTCCTGGGGCGTAGAGCTCGACGCGTAACGGGAGGGATTGTTTGGATTGTAGGTTGGAACATCCATCTCGGAGTCCATACCGGCTTTATCTGGCTTCTTATCGGTCATGCACTCAGGTTAGCCGAGGCTTAGCCCATTATGCTTCCTGCACCTCGGCGCGCCGTTAACTGATACCAAAGCGAGACACTTAAAACTTGCGGACAAATTTATGACTACCCCGCCTCCCCCACCAATTGGTCCTCCCCCACCAATTGGTTTAGCCAGACAGGTTTCACCCGCCCACCAGCCAGGAATACGGGGAAGGATTTGCCCATCATTGCCAAGCCCCAGGAGAAACGCTTACACTGATGGGAGATTCTGTTGACATGTCCACATTCTCTCAAAAGTTAAGGAGTTGTGACCGATGGCAGATGCCACTTCGCAGACAAACACTAACGATGACTACGCTGGCGACCCGCATAATGCCAGCCCTGAGGGCGAATATGTTCGCGACGTCAATTACATCGAGGATCGAGTCCTCGCGGACGTTAGCGATATCACCCCGGCCGAGGACGGCACATTCCACTGGCCTGCCGAATCCGGCCGCTACCGCCTCGTCGCGGCTCGCGCGTGCCCATGGGCGCACCGCGCCGTCATCACCCGCCGCTTGATGGGCCTTGAGGATCATATTTCCCTTGGCCTGGCGGGCCCAACACATGACGTCCGATCCTGGACCTTCGACTTGGACCCCGGAAAAGTAGACCCAGTGCTGAAGATTCCCCGCCTGCAGGACGCGTATTTCAACCGCTTCCCCGATTACCCTCGCGGCATAACCGTGCCGGCGCTAGTGGATGAGGCAACCACAAAGGTGGTCACGAATAACTACCCCACCATGGTGAAGGATTTCGTCCTTGAATGGTCACAGTTCCACCGTGAGGGTGCCCCACACTTGTACCCCGCAGAACATGCCGAACAGATGGAGGAGTTCAACTCATACATCTTCCGCTACATTAACAACGGCGTGTACCGCTGCGGCTTCACCTCTGAGCAAGAGGTCTATGAGATGGCGTATCAGGAACTTTGGGAGGCGCTCGATTGGGTGGAGAGGCGACTCGGCGAGCGGCGCTACATGGTAGGCGATAACATAACGCTGACCGATATCTATCTGTTCGTCACGCTCATCCGTTTTGACCCAGTTTACTACGGCCACTTCAAGTGCTCTCGACACAAAATGAGCGAGCTGCCCAATATTCGCGGTTACCTCCAAGAGCTATTCCAAATCCCAGGTTTCGGCGACACGGTGGATTTTGCAGAGATCAAGAAGCACTACTACTTCGTACATAAGGAAGTAAACCCCACCCAGGTAGTTCCGGTTGGCCCGGATATGTCATGGCTAGCCGAGCCACACGACCGTGACCGCTTTGGCGGCCAGCCTTTTGCCACCGGTCAAACGCCCGCGCCACGCCAGCTCCCCGAAGGCGAGCACATTAAAAACCCGGAGCCTTTCCAACTGGAGCTCTTTCCCTACTGCGGCGGAAAGTCCTAAGCCACTACGCTCTTGAGTCCTACGGATCGACTTTCGCAACCCCTAAAGCGCCTAGGCGCCAGGGGCCAAAGCCTGGGCCGCGGCCGCCTGGACGCTGTGGGTTAAATCTTCGAGGAGTTGGGACTCAAGCCGCCAACGCTGCCAATACAGCGGGATGTCCAACCTACGATCGTCTAGTTGCACCAGCTCGCCAGACTCAAGGAGATCGCGCGCCTGCTGCTCAATAACTAGTCCCCAGCCCAGCCCCGCACGTACCGCTTCCAAATATCCGTCCGAACTCGGGATGGAAGACGTGCGATTGCGCATGTGCACGCTATCAATGAGCCGCTCGCTCATCGCATCTGCCAGCACCTGATCGTAAGGCCCATACATGATCGCGGGAATGCTATGCCAGTCCACGCCTCGAGTCGCACCGGTTGCAACCGGTTCTTCCAACGCGTATCGACCGGCGAGTTCCGGGCTCGCTACGGCCCAATAGCTCACCGTGCCAAGGTAGGTAGACTCACACCCAGAGACGGCCTTGGCCTCACGGGTTACCGCGCCCAGTACGTCTCCGCGGCGGAGCATCGACAAAGTGCGGGCTTCGTCCTCAATGCGGATGCGCAGCGCCGCCATACCCTGGCGCGCCATGTCCCAGATCACGGGCGTGAACCACGTAGACAGTGAGTCTGAGTTCACCGCTACCTCGAGCGGCACACGGGCCATGCGGTCCCGCAGGCGCGCATCCGTTTCAGCTTGCACTAGGGCGATGCGCCGCGCGGCTTGGACCAAGATCTCACCGGCGTGCGTCGCCGTAACCGGGTTGGCGCGCCGCAATAACACCCTTCCGGCTTGGCTTTCCAGCGCCTTAATGCGTTGCGAGACCGCGGAAGGCGAGATTCCTAGCACTGCGGATGCATCCTCAAAGCTGCCCTCATCAACAATCGCGAGCAGGGTTTCCAGGTGAACGGGGTTCATGAAGCTATTCTAAACCATCCTCACATTATTTAATTGGACTTCATTAGAAGCAACTGCGACAGTGAGAGCCATGTCAATCGTGCTCGCCGGGTTTGCACTAGGCCTATCCCTCATCGTTGCCATCGGTCCACAAAATGCCTTGCTCATCAAGCAGGGCATCAAACGCCAAGGCGTCGCAGCCGTGGTAATCGTGTGCATGGTCTCGGACGTGCTCCTCATTTTCGGCGGCACCGCCGGGGTCGGCTACCTAGTAGACCGCTTCCCCATGGCCCTGACGATCCTCAAGTACGCGGGCGCCCTATACCTTGCCTATTTCACATTCCTTTGCTTCCGGGACGCTTTTAAAAAAGACGCGGAAGCCATCAAAGCGGAACAGCACGAACTGCAAGAGGTCGCCTCGTTCGATGGCTCTACCCGCGGAACACTCGCCACTCGCACGCGGATAACCGCGCGAACGCAACAGCGCGCGTGGCTAAAACCGGCGCTGGCCGCCTTGGCTTTTACCTGGCTCAATCCAGCCGCCTACATTGATGTCTTGGTCATGCTGGGCGGGGTGGCCAATCAGTACGGAGCTGACGGCCGCTGGCTTTTTGCCACCGGCGCGCTGTGCGCTTCAGTGCTTTGGTTCCCCACCGTCGGCTTTGGCGCATCAAAATTCTCCGATGTCCTTGCCCAGCCGCGCGTCTGGCGCATCATCAACTTCGCCATCGGCTGCATCATGGTGGCACTGACCTACAAGCTCCTGTTCCTTGTATAAGGGGCCACCGCGGTAAAATTTTCGTAACTATTCCCCAATAGTTATTGTGGCTTAAGTTACAATTTGCTAGTTTCTTTTCCATCACCCGTCCCGGCGCCGCTAGTGCGCACCGCCGGGACGGAGTTCAATGTCCACGGGTCACTGACCCAAGACGGGAAAGACGCAATGACACAAATCGAACAGCCCTCAGCGGCAAACGCCGGTCCCATTCCAGACGCGGCTTCTACGAAGAAATGGCGGATAGTTGGCCCTGGCCTTGTCGCCGCAGCCACCGGCGTGGGCTCCGGTGACCTTGTGGCCACCCTCATCGCCGGCCAAAAATACGGCTACGCCCTGTTATGGGCCTGTGTCGCCGGAACCATCATGAAGATTGTCCTCGTCGAGGGCGTGGGTCGCTACACGTTGGCCACGGGCAATACCATCTTCCACGGCTGGACTCAGTTAGGAAAGTGGACTCAATGGTACTTTGCCCCCTACATCGTCATCTGGGGATTCGTCTACGGTGCCGCCGCTATGTCCGCCACGGGCATGGCACTCCACGCGCTCATCCCGGCAGTGCCGCTCGTTGCCTGGGCGGTGGTAACTGGACTGATTGGATTCGCGCTTAACTGGGCCGGCCAATACAAAGTATTTGAGAAGATCATCGCGGTCCTCGTGGGCATTATGTTCCTGACCGTATGCGTCATCGCGTGCTTCTCACTGTCCAATATTGGCGAAATTATCACTGGGCTGGTTCCAAGCGTGCCGGAGGGCTCCTTCGTCTACGTCCTTAGCTTGGCTGGAGGCGTTGGGGGTACCATCACCCTTGCCGCGTACGGCTACTGGCTTCACGAAAAGGGCTGGGATTCCGTGCCGTGGATGCGAGTCATGCGTTTGGACAACTCCGTGGCCTACACGGTGACCGGAATCTTCGTCATCGCCATGCTCATCATCGGCGGCGATCTACTCTACTCCGCCGGCATCGCCGTGGACTCCGGCGACCAGGGACTCGTGCAGCTCGCGGATGTTCTTGAGGCCCGCTACGGCTCAGTGATGTCCGTGGTATTCCTCGTCGGCTTTTGGGCCGCGGCACTATCCTCGGTACTGGGCGTCTGGAACGGCGTCTCCATGATGTTCGCGGACTACGTCGGCCACCTCAAAAAGCTGCCAAAGGACCACCCGGATATCCAGATGGGTGGCAAATACTACCGCTGGTTCATTCTCTGGCTGACCTTCCCGCCCATGCTCTTACTCTTCTTGGGCAAGCCCACCGCATTGGTCATCGCCTACGGTGTGCTGGGAGCCTTCTTCATGCCGTTCTTGGGACTCACGCTGCTCCTGTTGCTCAACACTAAGCACACCCCGAAGCAGTGGCGCAATGGTTGGTTCGTCAACACTCTCATGGCCATTATCTCAATCGCCTTCATCTTCATCTGCGGCAACGAGCTTGTAGGGGTTTTCAGCTAAAGGCTCATCATCATCGGCAAAGGCCCGGGCCATCGCATAAAAGATCTCCCATAACGGGAGGCGATGGACCGGGCCTTCAACAGCTAGATTCCCCGCGAGAAAGGCTTACGGGTTACTCCCCAGCCTTATCCGTGTAGTATTCCACGTCCTTTTTCTTCTCTTCGAACTTTTCCATGTCGAAGTTGACCGAGTCATCGGCATCGAGTTCTTCGGCAACCTCGGTGCGGATGTCCTCGAAGATCTGCTCGTCATCCATGTTGGATTGGGTGATATTCTCCCCAATTTCCTCGTCGAACTTCTGGTCGTATTCCTTATCGGGGTGCAGCTTTAGGTGCAGCAGTGCCTTAATGCGCTCGCGGCGGGTAGCTTCATCCTTGATATCAGCGAGGGATTTAACCCATGCCACTACCAGCACGGCAACCATCACGATGCCCAGGTAACCAAGGATTGGGTAAACGGAGCCCATTAGCGTCTTGAAGCCCAGGAAGGATAGACCGAAGCCCGCAAGGCATACCACTACGAAGATAACCCGGTAACGGTTTTCGCGGCCGGCGGCCAAACGCTTACCCAGCGCGTAGAACATGCCGATGGCGGTGTTAAACACCATCAGGTAAATGATCAGGGCCATGATGGCGCCCAGGGTTGGGCTGATGGAATCCACGATCATCAGCATCGGGATGTCAGAGTCGCCAATGCTCTCCACGTTCATCATCAGGGAGAAACCGGCAAGCGCCATCATGATGAAGTAGATAATGCCGCCAAGGATTCCGCCGAATCCTGCCTCGCGTGGGTTGACGTGGTCGCCACCGATAACCAGGGTCATGGAAACTGCCATGAGAAGGGCCAGGCCGTTGTAGTTAAGTGCCGAGACCAACCAGTTGCCGATCGGGGACTCTAGCTGTGAAGATGCCTCCACCGCAGCACCAATATCGTTTGGCATATTAAAAGCGGTGTAGATCGCCACCAACACCACGGCGACGATGATAAGCGGCGTGATGGCACCAATGACCCGGGAGACCTTGCTGACGTCAAGCATGCCGCACACGAGGACTAGGCCCAGCATAATCAGCGAACCAATCCACGCCTTCACCCCGAACTGCTGCTCGAGCGTGGAACCCGCGCCGGCCAGCATTACGAAACCCACCGCGAAGAGTGTCACAATGACACAGATATCCAGGAAGCGAGATACCCAGGGATGCGTCACCTTGCGGAACACGGAATTGTGTTCCTGGGCGTTGAAGTAGCTGCCCAACTGTAGGAACACGGTTCCCGCAAGGGTCATAATGATGCCCGCCACGATGATTCCCCAGACGCCATTGAGGCCGAAGGACGTGAAGTACTGAACCACCTCCTGCCCTGTAGCAAAGCCTGCGCCGACCAAGAGGCCAACGAAGGACATGGATATTCCCAGAGATTTAGTAAGAGACACGCTTTCCTTCAGGTGCTAGATGCTCAGTGAACAAACGAACAGCCAAACAGTCTACGCTCATCCATGCATAGATTGCCATTAGAGGCGACAGGTTTAAGGCCCGTCCCCTTAATCGGAGACGGGCCAATTGTTATCAAGCGCTTTCGAATTAGCGTGTTGCCAAAGCTCGGGCCCTAGGCGATACGAGCCCCGGAGCCACCGCTTACTGCACCGCGGCGTCCTCGAATGTTGCGGTATCGATGACGAAACGGAAACGCACGTCACCGGCTACCACGCGATCATAGGCCTCGTCCACGTCGCTGACGCCAATCTTCTCAATCACGGCGCCAAGGCCATGCTCGGCGCAGAAATCCAGCATCTCCTGGGTTTCCGCGATGCCACCGATGTTGGAGCCGGTCAAAACCTTTGCCCCGCCCACAAGGCGGTTCATATGCAGCGGCATAGCCTCCGGCGGCAGCCCAACGACAGACATAACGCCGTGGGGTTTTAACAAACCGAGGTAGGCCTCGAGATCGTACTGCGCGGAAATTGTGGACAGGATGAAATCAAACTCGCCATGGTGCTCGGCGAAAAATCCCTCCTCGGAGGTGGCTAGGGTGCGGGCGGCCCCGAGCTTGGCCGCGTCATCCGCCTTGGAGGTCGTGCGCGATAGCACGGTCACCTCTGCGCCCTTGGCCGCGGCGATCTGCACGCCCATGTGGCCAAGTCCGCCAAGGCCCACGACGGCAACCTTGTCGCCCTCACCAACCTTCCAGCGGCTCAGCGGCGCGTATGTTGTGATACCGGCGCACAGCAGGGGTGCTGCCACGTCAAAGTCGATACCCTCCGGAATGGTCACCACGAAATTCTCATTGACCACAACCTTTTGGGCGTAACCGCCCTGGGTCACGGTGCCGTCAACATCAATGGAGTTGTACGTGCCAACGTTGCCTTTCAGGCAGTCCTGCTCCATCCCATTTTTGCACTGCTCGCACTCCATGCAGGCGTTAACCATGCAGCCCACGCCCACGCGGTCACCGACCTTGAACTTGGTGACGTTTTCACCCACGGCCTCCACTACGCCGGCGATTTCGTGGCCGACCGTCAGCGGGAAGCTAGCCTCACCCCACTCATTGCGGATGGTGTGGATGTCAGAGTGGCAGATTCCCGCGGCCTTAATGTCGATGACCACGTCATCGGCGCGTGGATCCCGACGCTCGATCTCGACGACCTTGTAGGGCTCCTGTGGGCCGGCCTTCTGCAATACCTTGGATGTAATAGTCATGATGGCCAAGATACCCCGAAAACGCCCTAACGCGCCTAAGGAAAATGATTTCCTTTAGGCGCGTTAGCTGCGGATTCCAGCCTCCGGTGCGTTACTTCAGCTTCTCGGCGATGAGCTTGTTGACTTGGCCCGGATCGGCCTTGCCCTGGGTGGCCTTCATCACGGCGCCGACGATGGCGCCGGTGACCTTGGTGTTGCCGGCCCTGTACTTCTCAACGATGTCCGGGTTGGCGGCCAACGCCTCGTCCACCGCCTTCTCGATGGCCCCATCGTCACGAACCACCTCGAGGCCACGGGAGGCCACAACCTCGTCTACATCGCCCTCTCCGGCCAGGACTCCGTCCACGGCTTGGCGGGCCAGCTTGTTGGTGAGCTTGCCCTCGGCAACGAGCTCGGCAACGCGCGCAACCTGCGCCGGGCTGATCTCCAAGTCCTGCAGGTCCTTGCCGGCCTCATTCGCCTTACCGGTCAGGTAGGACACCCACCAGGAACGGGCCTCGGCCGGCTTTGCGCCAGCCTCTACGGTCTCAACGATAAGGTCGAGCGCTCCGGCGTTGACCAGGTCTCGCATCTCCTCATCCTTAATACCCCACTCCTCCTGGATGCGCGCGCGGCGGATCCACGGCATTTCGGGCAGGGTCGCACGGATTTCTTCGACCCACTCGGCCGGCGCCAGCACAGGGGGCAGATCCGGGTCATTGAAGTAGCGGTAATCCTCAGCGGTCTCCTTGGGGCGGCCCTTGGAGGTGGATCCGTCAGACTCCTGGTAGTGGCGGGTCTCCTGGATAATCTCACCGCCGTCCTCGAGCACCTGCGCCTGACGCTGCATTTCAAAGCGCACGGCCTGCTCTACGGACTTCAACGAGTTGATGTTCTTAGTCTCGGTACGGGTGCCGAACTCTTCCTGGCCAATCGGGCGCAGGGACACGTTGGAATCGACGCGCATGGAGCCTTGGTCCATGCGGGCGTCGGACACGCCCAGCGCCGCGACCAGTTCACGCAGCGCGGTGACGTAGGCGCGTGCCACCTCGGGGGCGCGCTCGCCCGCGCCGATGATCGGCTTAGTCACAATCTCAATCAAAGGAATGCCCGCACGATTGCAGTCCACCAACGATGCGGTAGCGCCATGAATGCGGCCGTCCGCGCCGCCGAGGTGGGTCAGCTTGCCGGTGTCTTCCTCCATGTGAGCGCGCTCAATCTCGATGCGCCATGGGGTGCCGTCCTCCAAGACAACATCAAGGTATCCGTCGTACGCAATGGGCTCATCGTACTGGGAAATCTGATAGTTCTTCGGCTGGTCCGGGTAGAAGTAATTCTTACGTGCAAAGCGCGAGGATTCGGCAATCTTGCAGTTGAGCGCCAGGCCAATCTTGATGGCCCACTCCACACCCTTAGCGTTTACTACCGGTAGCGCACCAGGCAGGCCCAGGGAAACCGGATCTACGTTGGAATTCGGGGCTGCGTGAAAGTTGGTGCCTGACGCCGAGAACATCTTGGTCTCGGTTGCCAGCTCCACGTGGACTTCCATGCCCATTACCGGTTCGTACTTTTCAAGGACCTCGTCATAGTCCATCAAGTCATACATCGCAGCAGTCATGGGGTACATACTAGTACGCGCCGCCCCACAGGTGCCCCCTAGGGAAGGCGAATGTCCCCTTCCGGGCGCGCTGCGTTAGCGCGCACCGCCCTCAATAGGTAAATGTAGAGACCATGGCTACCCCAATCTCCGTTGATAAAGAGCTCTTTGTACCGTTCCTTATAAATTCCGTCATGTTTGACCGCACACTAGGGGTGGCGGAGGTAAAGGACCACCTGGAGGGGCTAGACACCCAGGAACTGAGCATCGGGGAGGTAAAGCAACTCCCGGAAAACACCGAATCCGGCCCGACCCTAATCTTTGGCGTCAACGGCCAGTACCTCGTTCGCGTCGTACTCGTTGATTCCCCTCTCACCGACCGCGTGGCCCCAGCCATTCATCCCATACTCACCGGCCCCGCGGCCGATAAGCTTGGCACCGTCAAGGCCCAGGCCCTGGTAAGCCTCCACCCCAACGAGGGGGAGCCAACGCGGGAGGACCGCCTAGCGCAGGCCCTGTTGCACGCCCGGGTCTCCAATCATCTATCCCGGCTAGCTGGGGTCGTGGCCATTCACAACGTGCAGGATTCCACGACGGTTGCCCCGCGCCTCTATTCCGACGCCCTGTCCGACTCGGTTTACCCCGTCCTCATGGCGCCGGTGTGGCTCGCCCCGGATTCCTCCGGTGACACCTTCACGGGCTATACCTACGGCCTGCATCAGCTGGGCCACCCGGAGCTGCAGGCCACCGGTATCAGCGGTGACCCTACCGAGGCCTACCTGAAGCTCATGAATCTGGCCAATTACGTCATTGGCGGGGCCACGTTGAAAGAGGGTGACACCTTCTCATTTTCGCAAGGCGCTACCCCATCCACCGTCGAAGCTGGCGCGTGGGTCATTAGCGACAAGGTTCCAGCCCTGATAATAGAAGCCCGGTCATTGATCTAGTTATCCCTCGGCGGGGCCTTTGGCAGCGGCGTAATGGGCGCAGTGCCTTAAGGCTCCCACGCCGGGTTGCCGCGGCCCCGAGGCTGGCGCGGGCCGGTTTAGTTTGCCCTATTCCGACCGTCGATATAGCGGCATCCGGCGGCCAAGAGCGCACCCGAAAGGTTGTGCCAGACGGAAAATACCGCGCCAGGAAGCGCTGCCAGAGGACTCATGTGCGCCGAGGCCAACGATGCGGCCAGGCCGGAATTTTGCATACCTACCTCCACGGCCATGGTGCGGCGCACCGGCGCGGGCTGGCCGCTGAGCCTGCCCGTTAACCAACCCAGGCCGTAGCCGAAGGCGTTATGCAAGATGACGGCCAGGAATACCACCAGGCCGGCGGTGGCGATATTGTCCCGAGATCCGCCCACGACAATCGCCACAATCCCGGAGATAGCCAGCACGGAAACCCATGGAAGTACCGGAGCTATTACCTTGATCACGCCCGGCAGGAACATGCGGATAACCAGGCCGGCGACCACGGGCACTAAAACGACCTTGACGATGGACATGGCCATGTCGCCGGCATCGACCGGCAGGTACTCGCCCGCGAGCCACAGCGTTAGCACGGGAGTCAGGACGGGTGCCAGCAGGGTAGACACGGAAGTCATCGCCACGGACAGGGCCACGTCACCACGCGCCAGGTAGGAAACGACATTGGACGAGGTACCGCCCGGCGCGCAACCCACCAGGATGACGCCCGCGGCGACCTCGGTGGGCAGATCCATGATGGTAACCACGATGACGGCCGCCAGGGGCATGAGTACGAACTGCGCGATAACGCCTATGAGGACAGGCAGCGGGCGCTTTGCGACCAGCGCAAAGTCTACGGGCCTCAGGGTTAGGCCCATTCCGAACATGACGATGCCTAGCAAGGGGGTAACCCAGGCGGACATACCAGCAGTGGTGTCGGCGGCGAAGAAACCGATGAGGCCGCCGATGATGACTAGCACCGGGAATCCGAGAGCGGCGATCATCGCCGCGCGCTCACCCTGTGCGTCTTCAGCGGTGCTGTTTACTGTTTCATTGGGCCGGTCAGGCAGCGGCGTCGCGCGGCCGGACGGGTTGTTAGTTGGTGTCATAACTGACAAATATAGTCCATGGAATGAAACAGGCGTTCCACATTCTGGAATAATTTTCGCATCGGCGGGTATGTGAAGAGCCGCTAGCGGGGGACGGCTAGCGGCCCAGTGGGGGTGCGGATTAGAGTGCCCTATCCTTCGGCTGATTTAGCCGAACAGGGCTTGGGCGGTCTGGTAACGGCGCTGCGGGACCGTCTTCAGCTCGCCGACGGCCGCCTCCAGCGGCACCAGATCGATGTTTTCTCCGTGCACCGCTACGCACTTATTGGTCTCGCCGTTGTGGGCGGCGCGAGCCGCATGGACTCCAAACCGGGTAGCCAGGATGCGGTCAAACGCCGTAGGGGTGCCACCGCGCTGGATGTGCCCCAGGACCGTGGTGCGCACGTCGTATCCGGTACGGCTCTTAATCTCATCGCCGATGACCTGGCCGATGCCGTTGAAGGTCTTGTGGCCAAACTGATCCTCTTCGCCCTCGGAGAAATCCATGGTTCCTTCCTTGGGCAGGGCCCCCTCAGCGACACAGACGATGCCGTACTTCTCCCCCATCTGGAAGCGCCGCTCCATGGCCTTGCAGATATCGGCGACATCGAAAGGGTGCTCCGGGATGACCGTGTAATGCGCGCCCCCAGCCATGCCGGCGTTGAGCGCGATCCAGCCCACGTGGCGGCCCATGACTTCCACGATCAGGATGCGATTGTGGGATTCGGCCGTGGTGTGCAAGCGATCGATAGCCTCTGCGGCAACGGATACCGCGGTATCAAAGCCAAAGGTCACATCGGTCGCGTTGACGTCATTATCGATAGTCTTGGGCACACCGATGACTGGGATACCGTTGTCAGCCAGCCACTTAGCTCCCTTGAGGGTGCCCTCACCACCAATGGCGATAAGCGCGTCGACTTCGGCGTCCTTGAGGTTTTCCTTGATTTGCTCAAGGCCCGCCTTAAACTTATCCGGGTGCATACGGCCAGTGCCTAGGATGGTGCCGCCGCGCAAAAGGATGCGGTCGATCGAGGCGTCGTCGTAAAGATCGCGGCGGCGGTCATCCATGAGGCCTTCCCAGCCGTCTTCATATCCAATGACGGTGTCACCAAATTCGTTAGAAGCGGTACGGACCACCGCACGGATAACAGCATTCAGGCCGGGGCAATCGCCACCGGAGGTCAAACAGGCAAGTCGCATACTCCCAAGCCTAGCTACTCATGCCCGATTATGCCCATTCGGCGCTCCAGTTCCGCCCCGCGCCGTACTCAGTCAATGGGCGCCTTCCGCCGCGGCAATGAGCGCCTTTCACGTTCCGTTCCTTCCATGCCCGCGCCGGCGGGCGGGAAAATGCATAGATTTAACCAGGCCTTAAACTTCTCCCCGTCCGCTGTTTACCAGGGGAAGGTTAGATCAATCTTCGGCCCGCACCAAGGCCACGTTCCGTGGCGGGGCCGAATTGTATTTACGTAGCTTTTAACTCTGCGCTGAGCTTCCTAGACGACCCTGGAGATGACTGATCATGACCGCGACACCTCGCCCCAACCGCCCATTACGCCAGGCTACCGCCGGCCTTGCGGCCCTAGCGGCGACCGGACTACTAGTTGCCTGTTCGGAGCCCACCGAAGGCGGAACAGGCGATGCGGCTTCCTCCAAAGCCGGCGCTTCGGGAGAGAAAGTAACCATTACCGTCTACACCTCCGAGCCGGAGGAGAAGGTTGACGAGGTCAATGCGGCCTTCATGGAGACCCACCCCAATATTGAGGTCGAGGTCTACCGCGCGGGCACAGGTGATCTCAATACGCGTATCGCGGCAGAGAAAGAATCCGGCAACATCGAGGCTGACGTTTTATGGGCAGCAGACTCCGCCACCTTCGAGGACTACGTGGAGGAAGGCGACCTTGCGAAGCTGAGCAACGTCGATTCTACGTCGCTTATCGAGGAGGCCATTGATCCCGAGGGCTACTACGTGGGCACGCGCATCATCCCCACCGTAATCGCGTACAACACCGAGGTCATCGAGGAAACTGACGCGCCGCAGTCCTGGGCCGATTTGGTGGACCCCAAGTACAGGGAGCAGATAGTCCTGCCTAACCCCGCCGTATCCGGCGCAGCGGCATTCAACGCATCGGTCTGGAAGAACGCCGATGGGCTGGGAGTGGACTGGATTAATAAGCTGGGCGAGAACACCCCCATGATTGCCGAATCTAACGGCCCTGCCTCCCAGGAAGTTGCGTCCGGCTCACGCCCGGTAGGGATCGTGGTGGACTACTTGGTTCGCGATCTGGCCGAGGCCGGTTCCCCCATCGCGACCGCCTACCCATCTGAGGGCGTCCCGTACATCACCGAGCCCGCGGGCGTTTTCGACGCCTCCGATCAGAAGGAGGCCGCTGAAACCTACATCAATTTCCTACTGTCCGAGCAGGGCCAGAGGATTGCGGTAGATCAGGCGTACCTTCCGGTACGCGAGGACGTAGGTACCCCAGACGGCGCGCCGGCCCTATCGGAGATTGCGCTGATGACCCCCGATCTCGATGTAGTCACCCAAGACAAGGACGCAGCGGTTGACGCCTTCCAGTCCGCAATGAACTAACTGCTTAAGGTTGACTCGTTTACGTGGCTCGATTTACCTCCCCTCTAAGTTTGATGCGGCTTGGCGTGTGGCTCATAGTCATCGGCCTCTTCGCAACGCCATTGGCCATGATTGTCTCCCTCGCCCTAGGCGGCAACCAGATTCCCCAATTACTAGAGCACGGCCTTGGCCAAGCCGTACGAAACTCTCTGTTGACCACCATCTTGTCCGCACTAGGAGCGGTGGCCCTCGGCACGGTCATCGCGCTCATCCTGGAGCGCACGGACATCTATGGCACCCGAGCCCTGCGGCTTTTCCTGCTGGCGCCACTGTTGATTCCACCGTTCATCGGAGCCATTGCCTGGTTGCAGCTCTTCGGGCCTAATCAAGGGTTCAATAAGTTCTTTGGCACGGAAATCTGGAACCTGCTGGGTGCCGATGGCGTGACGTTCCTATTCATCATCCATTCATACCCCACGGTCTACGTCATTATCGCCTCTGCGCTGCGTTCCATACCTTCCGATTTGGAGCAAGCCGCCCGCGTTTCCGGCGCATCCACAGCCCAAGTGTTGCGCACTGTAACCCTTCCTCTGCTGGCCCCGGCGCTGCTTTCAGCCTTCACCCTGACCGCCGTGGCCAACCTGGCTGACTTTGGCATCCCCGCTTTAGTAGGCTCCCCTGCGCGTTTCGAGACGCTGGCGACCATGATTTACCGCTTCATGGATTCCGGTACCGTGGACAATCCGCTGCAGGTGGTCTCCACCATCGGAGTGCTCTTGCTTTTCCTCGGCATCGGCGCGGTCCTCGCCGACTATTTGGTGTCAATGTTCGCCGCGACTAAGCTGCAGGACACGGGCGCCTCGCAGCGCTTCGCACTGCGGGCGGCGCGCGTCCCAGTCACCGTCATCACCTGGGTAATGGCCCTTATTATTTCACTGGCCCCGCTCTGCGGACTGGCGTACAGGGCGTTGCTGCCCGCCCCCGGTGTCCCATTTACCTTAGAGACCATTTCCCTCGACAACTTTGTCTCCGCCGTTGCCAATCCACGGGTGCAGGATGGCTTCGCGAATTCTTTGTTCTTGGCCGTGAGCGCGGCCGTCATTTGTGGCCTGCTCGGCTGGTTCGTGGGCGTAGTGGTAACCCGTACGGCGTTCCTTGGCAACACCGCCCTTACCCTTACGGTGCTGCTTCCCACGGCGATGCCCGGTCTCATCATCGGCGTGGCCTGGTTGATCTTCGGCCGATACACAGGCCTCTACAACACAGTGTGGGTCATCCTGGGCGCCTACGTCTGCGCCTTTACCGCCCTAGTACTCCAGGCCGTGCGCGCGCCGCTACTAAACACCCCGGTGGCCGTTGAAGAAGCGGCACGCATCTCCGGTGCGGGCCCCGTGAGGGCGCTACTATCAACCACCGGTGCCATGTCTATTCCCGCGGCCATCTCCGGTGCGGTGTTGGTCGCGGTAACAGCGGTCCGCGAGCTCACCGTGTCCATTTTGCTCATCGCGCCGGGAACCACCACGCTGGGTGTCCAGGTATTCAACCTCCAGCAGGCGGGCAATTACAACCAAGCCTCCGCACTGTCCCTGCTCTTCGTTCTCATCGGCATCTTCGCCGTGGCACTGACTATCCGCTCCCCGAAGGTAAAGGTTTAGAACCGCAATGTCCTCAATCGAAATCAAGAATCTATCCGTCACCTTCCCGGATGGCACCAAAGGTTTAAACAATGTTGACCTCTCCATCGACGAAAATGAATTCATCGCGCTGGTGGGACCCTCAGGTTCCGGTAAAACCACCCTGCTGAGGACTATCGCTGGTTTCGTGGAGCCCTCGGACGGGCGGATGCTTATCGATGCCCAAGACGTGACTGCCGTACCGCCGGAAGAAAGGCGCTTGGGGATGGTGTTTCAGCAGCACGCTGTGTGGCCGCACATGTCTGTGGAAAGCAATGTTGCCTATCCACTCAAGATGGCCAAGCTGGCCAAGGCTGAGCGCAAGCGGCGCGTTGAGGAAGTACTAGAATTGGTGGGGTTGGCCGGGTACGGCAAGCGCAAGCCGGCCTCCCTTTCCGGTGGCCAGCGCCAGCGCGTGGCGCTTGCGCGCGCCATTGTCTCCGACCCCACGGTCCTGTTACTCGACGAGGCGCTTTCAGCCTTGGACGAACCGCTGCGAGACTCCCTTCGCCGCGAGCTGGTGGCGCTGAGCCACCGGCGCGGGTTGACCACGATTCATGTGACCCATGATCGCGCGGAAGCCCTGTCCATCGCCCAGCGGATCGTGGTGCTGGACAAGGGGGAGATTCAGCAGGTAGGTACTCCGGAGGAGATTCTCCACCACCCGGCTAACCCCGCCGTCGCCGCCTTTATCTCCGATGCCACGGTACTTAGCTCCCGCCTCGACGGGAGCACGGTGGTCTGCCCTGAATTGGGCATGAGCTGGCCCGAGTCGCAATGCCGCATGCTAGGTGGAGGAAACCAGGTGGCCGTGTTGCCTGAGTCCGTAGCGCTCACGGGACCCGGCGCACCAGGCTCCATTGGAGCCGAAGTAACGTCCACGCTATTTGCCTTCGACCACTACTCCGTCACGGTCAAAACCGCTAAGGGGCAGTCCTTCAGGACCGTGAGCCCGCACGCGTTGAACATCGGCGAGAAGGTAGGGATGACCGTGTCCCGGCCGCTGGTGTACTAGTTCTTCGACACGGTCCTTCGTACCGGCGCCGAGATCCTACGGTCGCTGGTTTCCGGTCGTGGTGTGCAGCGTGTCTTTAAAGAAGCACACCGCGGCAAAGCCGCCCACAAGCGCCAACATGATGAGCAGTAGGGCGCTCGCGGCACCGGTCTGCAGACCCGAGTTGGCCGAGCCAAGCTGTATCGCTGCGGAGACCAGCGCCACACCTACCACCGAGCCTACCTGCCTGAACGTGTTGTACACGCCGGAGGCAACCCCCATTAGCTCCCCTTTAATGTCCCTCATGGACGTAGCCGAATTAGTGCCCCACACGAAGGATTGGCCGAATCCCAGGAGCATGGCCGGCAGGCACAGCCACCATGGGTTGAGTCCGGAACTGATGATCCACCACATAATGCCCATGCCTACGATCAGGGTGCCAAAGCCGAATTGGCTAAGGCGGCGTGGATGCAGCTTATCCACAAGAATCCCGGCGAAGGGACTGGATATGACAGAGGTGGCGGCCATGGGCGCCATGACCAGGCCCGCCTGGTTGGCGCTGAACCCCTGCACATCCTGCACCCACAGGTTGACCGGCAATGCCAAGGTCACCGACATAAACCCCATGGAGATAATGGACAGCGTGCCCACCCGGTAGTTGCGGTCCGCGAACAGCTCCAGCGGTACAAGAGCATCCGTGCCGCGCGCCGCCGCCGAATCCTGCAGGCGCACAAAGAGTATAAGCCCCACTACGCCAACAGCAATGAGGGCAAAGACCCACCAGGCCCAATCGGAGTCCGGTGCTTGCTGAATGGCAAAGATGATGCTGCCCAGCCCCACGAACAGAGCGAGGACAGAAGCCGCATCAATCTTGCGGTGCACCGCAGGCATCTTGGGCACCCACAAGGTGGCCAAGATGATAGCCACGATTACGATAGGAATCGGCACCCAGAATACGGCGTGCCATCCAAAGGTACCGGTGAGGAATCCGCCAACGATAGGCCCGAGTAGGGCCGCGACCGAACCGATGATCCCCCACACCCCCAACGCGCGTCCGCGACGCTCACGGGCAAAGATGCGGTTGATAACGGACATGGTCTGAGGCATTTGGATGGCGGAGCCAAATCCTTGAATGATTCGGCCCGCAATTAGTGCCTCGATGCTAGGGGCCATCGCCGAGACTACGGCGCCACAGGCCATGACGCCCAGACCCAGGCGGTAGAGCAGCTTCTGGCCATACATGTCCCCCAGGCGGCCCGTAAAAATCAGGGGAACGACCACCGCAAGCAGGTATCCGGAGGACACCCACAGCAGCTCGTTAATACTCGCGTCCAAATCCCGCTGAATTTCGGGCAGTGCAACGGCAACCATGGTCTGGTCCATCAACGCCATGAAAAAGCCCATTGACAGGGCGAACATGGCAAGCCACGCCTGCTTCTCTGGCATCACCGTGCTGGGTGTGTTCATTTTCACTAGTCTAGGCTCACCTTTCGAGTTTGTCCCTGCTGGTTGTCACTTCCGGTCATCGCCACGCCATTGCGCCAAGCCGCCGCGCCTTCACGAGCGGCGGACTACACTCGTGAGCCATGGGAGCTATTGAAATCAAGAAACCTCAAGACGTAAACACCGCCGCTACCGTAGCCACCGGGCTGATCGGTGGGTGGCTCACCGCCCGTGAAACCGGCATCCGCCCACTGGGCGGAGTACTCCTTGGGGCGGCTGGGGTATGGGCCGCCCGCTCGTGGTATGCCAAGACCGGCGCTGCGACCACCGCCGCATTGGCCACGCTGTACGTGGGTGCATTCGGCGCCTCTCATCCGCTGGCGAAGAAGATTGGCGCGTGGCCATCCGTCCTCACGGTGACCGCCGCGGCGGCCGGCGCGGCCTACGCGCTTTCCGATAGCAAGTAGCACCGCTTAGCCGCGACCCTGCACGGCCGCGGCTTCCTGAGCCTCCATCTCCGCCACGAACTCGCGCTTGCTCGATTGCCATTGGCTCTCGGTCATACCGAGGCGCCAATAGCCGGAAATCGATGCATCCTTTCGGTCCACACCATTTTCCGCGAAAAGGAATCGACGCACGTCCTTGACCATCTCAGCCACCCCGTGAACGAACCAACTGGTGCGTCCTGACGGGACCCCGTGGTTGCGTACCGCACGCGCAAGTTCCGTCCCCGCGGTGGCGCCCTCGCGATAGATCCAGGTCACCTCTCTGGGCATCTCAAAGCGATGTGCCGCGTCCTCGACCTCAATGAAAATGCTCGCCGGGGCTTCAGCGGGTAGCGCCTCGACTGCAGCCGCGATTGCTGGCGCCGCCGATTCATCCCCCGCAAGGACGAATCGATCATAGTGAGGCTGCGGCTTCCATGCTCCGCCCGGACCTCCAAATCCGATAACATCCCCTTCCCTCGCCTTAGCCGCCCACGCCCCGGCCAGCCCTTCATCGCCGTGCAGGACAAAATCTACGTCCATCAGACCCGTTAATTGGTCGAAGGAACGGATGGTATAGGTCCGGGTAATCGGCCACATCTCCCTCGGCTTTGATTCCCGAATCTCCCCCGGTTTGAACGGCCATTGGTAATCTGCCCCGTCCGGCACGAAGAGTAGCTTGATGTAATGGTCGGTAAAAGCCAGCTCGACTCCTTGAAGTTCCTCGCATCTAAAGGTCACGCGCACCATAGACGGCGAGAGCCTACGTGTAGTGACCACTACCGCCTCACGGGCGGTGAAGCCCTTGCGCGGACCGCCCGGCATCCCCCGACCGTGGCGGGGCTTGGATTGGCTCTGAGCTTCAGGATTCATAGGCATGCGATTAGGTTACCCTAACCTGAGCCGGGATGTCATGGCCCGTGCCGCGTTGCGGGACACGCGCCACGGCCAGCGGGGTTATTAATACCCGTCCCCTAATCCAAGCGAATTGTTTTGAGAGTCTGACATTTCAGACCATTAATCTATAGCCCTATAGAATTTAGGGGCCATGCCCCATATCCTTAGATCACCTCACACCCGTGATGGCCACATCAAAGTTCTAAGGAGACCACATGTCTAGCACCGGTAGCGTATCCGCTTCCCCCGACGGCCTGCTGATGGCACTCATCCAATATCCCGTTCCAGTCGTGAACAAGCCGGAAGATCTCCAAACCAACGTGGATGAGATTTGCCGCATGGTCGCATCCACCAAGGCCGGTTACCCGGAACTCGATCTCATTGTCTTTCCGGAGTACTCCACCTCCGGCCTCAACACCAAGATCTGGTCCTATGATGAATTCCTCATCGGCCTGGACGACCCACGCGTCGATCAATTCAAGCAGGCCTCCATCGATAATGACGTCTGGGGCGTCTTTTCCATCATGGAGCCAAACCATGAGGAGGGAAAGCCCCCATTCAACACCGCAATCATCATCGACAACAAGGGCGAGATTGCGCTGCATTACCGCAAGCTGCAGCCCTGGTGCCCCATCGAGCCGTGGTACCCGGGCGACCTAGGCATGCCGGTCTGCGATGGCCCCAAGGGCTCAAAGCTCGCCGTGAATATTTGCCATGACGGCATGTTCCCCGAGCTAGCCCGCGAAGCCGCCTATAAGGGGTGCAATGTCTACATCCGCATATCGGGTTACTCCACCCAGGTCAACGACCAGTGGATCATGACCAATAAGACCAACGCCTGGCAGAATTTGATGTACACCGCATCGGTCAACCTCGCAGGCTACGACCAGACCTTCTACTACTTCGGAGAGGGCAACGTCTGCAACTATGACGGCCACCTCATCGCCGAGGGCCACCGCAACCCCGGCGAGATAGTAACCGCCGAAATTTTCCCGGAGCTCTCCGACAAGGCCCGCCGCAACTGGGCGCTGGAGAATAACATTTACAACCTGGGCAACCGCGGCTACGTGGGCCACCCAGGCGGCAAGACGGAAAACTACCTCACCTGGGTTAAAGACCTCGCCAATGGCGAATACAAGCTCCCGTGGGCCGATGAGGTTCGCATTAAGGACGGCTGGAAGTACTATCCGGACGGCCCTAAACTTGGCCCACTGCCCGACGAATACAAGCAGTAACCGGGGTCTGCGCCCCGCGCCCCCAGCACCCGCAGCCGCGGTTGTCTAATCCGGATTTAACCGACGGCCCCGCTGGGCTCAAAAAAGGGGCCGGAATCTGGAGTGGATTTCGGCCCCTTACACTGTCCCCCTTGCGGGCCCTACTTGCGACCAGCTTCGTAGGCTGCGCCGACCTTGTAGAGGCGGTCGTCGGCGAAGGCCGGCGCCATAATCTGCAGGCCGGTTGGGAGGCCGGTATCGGACGCCATACCGGATGGGACCGACATGCCACACAGCCCGGCCAGATTCAGCGGCAGGGTGCACAGGTCGAAGTTGTACATAGCCATCGGATCCTCAACCTTCTCGCCAAGCTTGAAAGCGGTGGTTGGGGTGGTTGGGGAAACCAAGACGTCGCACTGCTCGAAAGCCTTGGCAAAGTCCTCGGCAATCAAGGTACGCACGCGCTGCGCCTGCAGGTAGTACGCGTCGTAGTAGCCAACAGACAACGCATAAGTACCCAGCATGATGCGCCGCTTCACCTCTGGCCCAAAGCCCTCGGCACGGGAGATGGACATGACCTCTTCCGCGGAATGCGAACCATCGTCGCCTCCACGGTGGCCGTAACGCATGCCATCAAAGCGGGCGAGGTTGGAGGAAACCTCACACGGCATGATCAAGTAGTACGCGGCTAGCGCGTCATCGAAGTGCGGGCAATCAACCTCGACGGTCTCGGCGCCTTGGGACACCAGTTGCTCGACCGCCGCATGGTAAGCCTCCATCACACCGGGCTGCCATCCGTCGCGCTCAAACTGCTTGATGATGCCAATCTTCACGCCGGACAGATCACCCTTCGCACCTTCCTTAGCCGCGGCCACCACAGGGGCCACAGGCTTATCGACGCTCGTCGCGTCGAAGGAATCATGGCCCGCGATTACCTCGTGAAGCAATGCGGTATCCAATACGGTGCGCGCGCACGGGCCGGCCTGGTCCAGGGAGGACGCCGCGGCAATAAGCCCGTAACGGGACACGGTGCCGTAGGTGGGTTTTACGCCCACGGTGTTGGTCAGTGCGGCTGGCTGGCGAATGGATCCACCGGTATCCGTACCGATTCCCAGGGGAGCCTGCCCCGAGGCCAGGGCGGCGGAGGTGCCGCCGCCGGAACCGCCCGGGGTGCGTTCAATGTCATAGGGGTTGCGCGAAGGGCCAAAAGCGGAGTTTTCGCAGGAAGAGCCCATTGCGAACTCGTCCAGATTAGTCTTTCCCAGGATTGGGATGCCAGCCTCGCGCAGCTTGGTGACCAGTGTCGCGTCATACGGGGACATCCAGCCCTCGAGCATCTTGGACGCGGCAGTGGTTGGCGCGTCCGTAGTGGTCAACAGATCCTTCAACGCCAGTGGGACGCCCGCCAGTGGCGAGGCCGGGGGCTCGCCGGCGTCGAGAGCCTTGTCCACGGCGTCGGCGGCCGCGAGCGCTTCCTCGGCGCCAACATGCAGGAATGCGTTGAGCTCGCCGTCAGTTTCGGCGATGCGATCCAGGTGAGCCTGGACCACCTCGCGGGAGGTAATTTCGCGGGAGTGGATCTTTTCCGCCAGCTCCGCGGCGGTAAGGGAGGTTAGCCCCTCGGCGGGTACAACAAAGGTGGACATTTACTCTCCTCCGAGGATCTGAGGGACAACAAAGCGGTCATCTTCCGCGGCAGGCGCCTGGTCAAGCGCCTGCTCGGTGCCCAGCGTGCGGACGATAACGTCCTCACGCATTGGGGCGTTAATGGTGTGAGGGTGGCTCATTGGCACTACGCCTTCCGCATCCACCTTGCCCACAGCGGACACTGCACCAATGATTTCATCAATCTGGCTAGCAAACTGTGACAGCTCTTCCTCGCTCAGCGCCAGGCGAGACAACTTGGCGAGGTGTGCCACCTCGTCACGCGAAATCTCAGACACGCGTACTCCATCCTTTGCTTATATTTCACTCGAATGTATATTATGCAAACGAGCCGGTGTTTAACTCTTGAGTTAGTCCTCCATGCTACTGCACGCCCCGCGGCGGTCGCTAAGCCACCCGCGAAATTGAATGCTCACCGCGCAATTAATGCTTGTGGCTTGAGTCTCAGCACTAGTAGTATGGTCCAGCAACCGCGTTTAATATATTGCTCCTGAAACATTGATTGGAAATTATGTCTTTTCTCATCCGAGTCCTGCTCCCCGATGCCCCCGGGAGTCTTGGTCAGCTCGCCGATGCAATCGGCCAGGTTGAGGGTGACATCAAGTCCGTCGATATCGTTGAAAGCTTCAGTGACGGCACGGTGATGGATGACATCGTGGTTGAATTGCCAGCCGGATTTATGGCCGACTCGCTCATCACCGCCGCGGCTTCCGTGGAGGGCGTGGAGGTTGATTCCATCCGCCCATTTTCCGGCAGCGTGGACCGCCGTGGGCAGATCGATCTGCTCGCCCGCGTTGCGGCCGCGGCCGATGTAACCAAGGGTATGGAACAGGTAGTTGAGGCTATGCCGCAGGCCATGACCTCGACATGGGCGATCGTCATTGACAACAACGAGCCCATCCACCGCGTCGCTTCGTCTGTCGCCGCCCCGGAGGATGACGGCACCACCCCAGCCTCCATTCAGGTCGAAAGCCCACGCGCGCTCAATCCGGAGACCGAAACTTGGATTCCGGAATCGTGGTCCCTGCTGGATTCCGCCCTTGCCGCGGCCCCACTAGGCAACACCGGGCTAGTCATAGTCATGGGCCGCACGGGCGGACCTGACTACCTCGCCTCCGAGGTCGAGCACCTAGGCAACATTGGCACTATCTTGGGCGCTTTCCTTAAGAAATAGGACAGAACCAAACAGGGACCATATCCCCTTTCATCGAGCCCCACCACGGAACCGCTTCGCAACCCCGTCGCGTCGCAACCATAATAAGGCTGGGGAATCTTTACGTCGCTACAACTGGGGTGGCACTCAGCATGCCCTCCCGCATGCCCGAATGCGGCGCGTTTCCCAAACGACTGGTCGCAAAAGACTGACATCAACCATATTCGCCGGAAATCGACTTTCGGACAGGGGATTTTACTCGGTAGCAGTCTTTTGCGACCAGTCTTTTGCGTTTACAGGCGGCAATCGAGCAGTGGGGCGCGCTAAACACTCAGGCGAATAAAGGGTGAAGGAACCTAGATACAAAGACTTTCACCCAATCCCGGGGCGAGGCTGCACCCGTTTCGGCCAACCCCGTGGTCGATTAAAGCCATGTCCACGTACATGCCCAGCGGGGAGTCCTTCAGTTCGATGCATTCCCTCCAGCTAAACCGCACCGCGCCCGCCGTGTCCATTCGGATTAGTCAGATGCGGGCTTAGCACGGCGGTTCAGGTGCGCGCTCGGGAAAGTTTTGGGACTGCCGAACCTTATGCTTCGCCGGACTCAAGCAGCTGCTGGAACTCCTCTTCGTTAAGGATGCGCAAGCCCAGTTCACGCGCCTTGGTCTCCTTCGAGCCGGCATTCTCCCCCACCACCACATAATCCGTCTTTTTCGAAACAGACCCAGAGGCCTTGCCTCCGCGGGCGATAATGGCCTCCTTGGCCGAATCGCGGGAGAAGTTCTCCAAAGTGCCGGTTACCACGATGGTCAGCCCCTCAAGGGTTTGCTCGGCCTTGTCTGACTCATCGACCTCCATCGTCACGCCGGCAGCGGTCCACTTGTCCACGATGCTGCGGTGCCAGTCAACCTCAAACCAATCCTTGAAAGACTCGGCGATGATGGAACCCACTCCATCGGTTTGGGCGATATCCTCCACGTCCGCCTGACGCGCGGACTCGAGCGAGCCGTAGCGAGTGGCTAGGGCTCGGGCGGCGGTTGGGCCCACGTGCCGGATGGATAGCGCGCGAATCACGCGCCACAAATCCGTATGACGGGCCGTCTCCAAGTTGGCCAGGAGCTTCTTGCCCGATGCATTCAGCTTGCCAGCCTTGGTGGTGTACACGTCAGAGCCCAGCAGCTTTTCCTCATCCAAATCAAAGAGATCTGATTCGTCTTCCAGCACGCCGCGCTCAATCAGATCCCGGGCACCCTTTTCACCCAGCGCCTCAATATCGAAAGCGCCGCGGCCGGCAAGGTACTCCAAGCGCGCAGCTAGCTGGGCTGGGCACGTGCGCTGGTTCGGGCAACGCCAGTCGGCGTCCCCTTCTTTCTGCGGGGCCAGCTTGGTGCCACACGATGGGCAGTTCTCGGGAAACTCCCATTGCGTCTCGCTACCATCGCGTAGCTCGGCTACCGGACCCAGGACCTCCGGAATGATTTCACCGGCCTTGCGGATGGTGACGGTATCGCCAATGAGCACGCCCTTGCGCTTGACCTCGGACTGATTGTGCAGCGTGGCCATGGATACGGTGGAGCCGGAGACAAATACCGGCTCCATAATGGCGAAGGGGGTCACGCGGCCGGTGCGGCCCACTCCAACCTCGATGTTGAGAAGTTTCGTGGTGACTTCTTCCGGCGGATACTTATAGGCAATCGCCCAGCGAGGCGCACGCGAGGTGGCACCGTATGAACGCTGTGAAGCCAGGTCATCTACCTTGACCACCAGGCCGTCCATTTCAAACTCGGCATCGTGGCGGTGATCCGCCCAATACTCCACCTGTTCCTGGACCGCCTTGGCCGTCTCGACGCGCTTGGTATACGGGCTAACAGGTAGCCCCCACGCGGAAATGGCCTGGTAGGCATCGTGCTGGGAAACCGGATTAAATCCCTCGCGTGCGCCAATACCGTGGGCAATCATGTGCAGGCGGCGCTTTTTTACCTCTTCCGGATCCTTCATGCGCAGCCCACCGGCCGCGGAATTGCGGGGGTTAGCGAACGGCGGCTTGCCCTCCTCTACGCGCTGGGCGTTGACTTCTTCGAAATCGCTAGGCTTCATGTAGACCTCACCGCGGATTTCCACCAGGGCCGGCACCGGGTATTCATCGGTGCCAGTGAGCTCATAGGGAATATCCTCAATCACCTTGGCGTTAGCGGTGATATCCTCACCCACGCGGCCGTCACCACGGGTAGCCGCGGTCACCAGTTTCCCGTCGCGGTAAACCAAGTCAATGGACAGGCCATCAATCTTGAGCTCAGCTAGGTAGGCCGCCGCGGGGGTGCGGGCGAGCCACTCCGCCATTTCCTCTGCGCTAAAGACGTTATCCAGGCTCATCATGCGCTCTAAGTGCTCGATGTCCGCGAACGCGCTGTCACCGGGGACTGCGCCCACTTCCTGGGTCGGGGAATCCGGGACGGCCAGTTCTGGATGCTCTTGCTCTAGCTTTTGCAGATCGCGGAACAGCTGGTCAAACTCCGCGTCGGAAATCACCGGCTGCTGGTTGTAATACAGCTCGCGGTGCTTGCGCACCTCCTGGGCAAGTTCGGACCATTGACGCTGGATATCCGCCGGGTCCACGGCGTTATCCGGCTCCGGATTGCCAGAGTTACTAGGGCTAGGTGTCTTCGCAGTATCAGTCACAAGGCACCAGTGTAATAGAGCGATAGACACTGATGGCTTAACGCAAGCCTGCCTTTGCTACGTAACTGTCCGCCGGAGCTACTAAACTAATTCGCATGACTTTTGATGCTTCCCGAATGCTCAGCTTCGACCTTGAGACTACCTCCGCAAACCCGCATGAGGCGCGCATCGTGACCTCCGCGTTGGTGCGCATTGAGGGCTCACACGTGGACGCAAGGGAAACCCTGGCTGACCCGGGCATCGAAATTCCTGAGGCTGCGGCGAAGGTGCACGGCATCAGCACGGAAAAGGCCCGTGCAGAGGGCCGCCCGCACGATGAAGTACTCAAAGAAACCGTGGAGACTATCAAAAAGGCTTGGGATGAGGGTCTTACCCTTATCGTATACAACGCGGCCTATGACCTGACCGTCCTGCGCCAGCTGACCGGCGATTTTACCGTTACCGGGCCTGTTTTTGACCCATTTGTGGTTGACAAGATTAAGGACAAATACCGCAAGGGCAAGCGCAACCTTGGTGACGTATGCAAGGAATACGGCGTGGAGCTAGGCAATGCGCATGAGGCTACATCGGACGCGTTTGCGGCGGCCCGCATCGCCTGGAAGCAGGTGCGCCAGCGCTGGCCGGAGTTGGCCCAGATGAGTGAGGGTGAACTGATGGAATTCCAAGCCGTGGGCTACTACGAGATTCAGGAATCCCTGAAGCGCTACTTCGAGGCGCAGGGAAAAGACGGCAGCCAGGTCAACACCTCGTGGCCTTTGCAGAGTTCATAGAGTCTCAAAAACGGACCTGCCAGCCCTTTCAAATTAAGAGAAATCTTTCTGCCCCACTGGAGACTTCGCAAGCAACGGCCCCGGCCGAGACTGTCGATGTCAGTCCCACTGGCGCGGCACATCGCTACGCGCAGGCACGCACCAGCGCAGGCCGGATAGCTCCGGGTAGCCATGGACCAGGCAACCTCGACGGTTCAACCCAGCCGGCTACAACATGCCCACGCCACAGGCACCGCAAATGGAAAGGCGCTAGCGGCTCAACGGCGAGGGCGCGCGGCGCCGCGGCAAGCGGGTTAAAGGTCACCGGCGTCACGCTCGAGCATCCCTGCGGTCTCCGCGGCGAACGCGTAGTCTGCGGCGGGTGTGGCGCTTAGGGGCCGGGGGATGACATCCATCGAAATCACGAGGTAATCGCGGTTCAGGCCTAGAAGGTCTGCATACTGCGCAATAGCAATAGCAGTATCGCGCGGCGGGGCTGGTTTTATGGCCAGCCCCACTCGCCTGCCAGCATCGAGGTGGTGGCCTAGCCCGTCCACGTGGCGCGGAGTCTGTACCCCGTCCCAGTCAACGATTACCGTCTGGGCGCTGCGCGCTACCTCCCAATCCGGGTCCTGCCCGGTGAGGTTTAAGTAATCCGCCTCGAAACGCTCAAGCGCACCGTGCATTACTTCGGCGGCAACGGCGGGAATATCATCGAAATACGTGGTCCCTTCAAGACGGCCGCCCAAGATGTCCGCGGCCAAGGGCTCATCAAGCTGCAGAACGGTATCCGCGTTAAAGCGGCGGCTAATCTCGGCCCGGTGGGAATCCGCCGCATCGAGCAGCGCCTCATAGAGATCGTTGCGCGCCCCGCGGTCCGTAATGACCCGGTGGCCGTTGGACAGTTCCACGGCCGCGGCCAGGCTCCACGGCCCCACCAGCTGGACCTTCACCAGCGGGACGTTTTCACCCCAGACCTCCGCGATCTCATCAAGGTCGCGCTCCATGCGGTCCCATGTGCGGCGGGTCAGAAGCTGCGGGCGGGCGGTCATCTGCCAGCTGCGCGGGCCGCGGTCAACGTTGACGGCCTTGATCAGCCCGGCCGTACGCCCAATGGCATCGGAACCAAGGCCGCGCTCGGGCAGTTGCGGCAGGTGCGGCAGGTGCCCGGTCTCCCCCATGACAATGTCCGCCGCCTCAGCGATGGAGATCCCCGGCATGGGGCCCAATCCAAATCCAGTCATCTGCGTACCAAGCCCTCTTAGGCGGTGGCGCAAATGGTGCCGGACCCTAGCACAATATCCCCTAGCTCGTCCGGGGATGGCAGGTAGAGCACTGCCGCCTGGCCTCGGGCCACGCCCTGGAGCGGCTCATGGAGGCGTAGGGTCATCTGGTCCGCCTCACGGTCAACCACCGCGCTGCAGGAGACCACGGAACCGTGCGCGCGGACCTGTACCTGGCACTCAAGCTCTCCGTCCATGGCTGGGTGGAGGAACTTCAAACGGTCCGCATGGATTTCCTTTACCGCTAGATCTTCCTTGGCGCCCACCGTGACCACGCCGGTCTGGGCGTTAATGTCGGTGACGTAGCGCGGGCGGCCGTCGGCAGCGGGGACGCGAATATCAAGGCCCTTTCGCTGCCCAATGGTGTAGTTCCAGGCGCCGTCATGTTCCTTGAGCTCGGTGCCGTCTTGGTCCACGATCATGCCCGGGCGCAGGCCGATGCGCTTGCCCAGAAACGCCTGGGTGTTGCCGTCCGGGATGAAGCAGATGTCATAGCTATCCGGCTTTGACGCGGTGGAAAAACCATGCCGCGCGGCCTCCTCGCGGATATGTGGCTTAGGCGTGTCCCCAATGGGGAAATAGCAGTGCGCCAGTTCCTCTGCGGTGATAACTCCCAGCACGTAAGACTGGTCCTTATTTTCATCCAGGCTGCGGCGCATGTAGCCCTCATCATCCAGCGTGGCGTAGTGGCCGGTGGCCACCGCATCGAAGCCCAGGGCCATACCCTTGCGCAGCAGCGCGGCGAATTTGATCTTTTCATTGCACCGCAGGCACGGGTTGGGGGTTTCGCCGCGGGCGTAGGAGTCCACAAAGTCGCCGATAACCTCTTCCTTGAACTCTTCGGAAAAGTCCCACACGTAAAACGGCACGCCTAGTTTGTCGCAGATGCGGCGGGCATCGGCGGAATCCTCAAGGGAACAACAGCCTCGGGCGCGCTCACGGGTCTGCTGGGCGTCTTTATGCAAGGCAAGGTGCACGCCCACGACCTCATGGCCGGCTTCCACGGCTCGGGCAGCGGCAACGGAGGAATCTACTCCTCCACTCATAGCAACAAGAACACGCATAACCCGGCAGTGTACCCTTGTTGGGGTTATGGGAAGAAAGCGCGCAGCAGAAGACGGAATTGTCGGCACCTACGAGATATCCACGGGTACCGCGGTTATTAGTGAGGACCGCTTCCGCCCGGGGTCGTATCTCTTAGAGGTCAACGGCGTTCCCAGTTCCCACATTGTTCCGGACGCCCCGCGTGAGCTTGAGTTTGAGTACATGCGTTGGATTGCCGCGGCCATCGAGGAGTTTGCCCTTGGTAGACGCATCACCCACCTCGGGGGCGCCGGTTGCTCGTTGGCCCGCTATTTCGCGGACGTGTGGCCAGACTCGCGCAATACCGTGGTGGAGCTGGATGCGAAACTGGGCGAACTGGTGCGCGAGAAGTTCGATATCCCGCGCGCTCCGTTGGTGAAAATCCGCGCGGGTGAGGCACGCGCGGTCACGGAGGGATTCCTCCCCGGGTCCCGGGACGTCATCATCCGTGACGTGTTCGCCGGGTCCACCACCCCGCGCCCTTTCACCACAGTGGAGTTCTTCCAGGCGGCCAAGTCAGCCCTGGATTCGACCGGGCTGTACGTGGCCAATTGCGGTGACCATGCTGACATGGCCGTGGCCAAGGCCGAGATTGCCGGTATGCGCGAGGTCTGGGAGCATGTGGCCGCCATCGCGGATCCGGCCATGCTCAAGGGCCGCCGTTACGGCAACATCATCCTGCTGGGTTCTTCTCGCCCCCTGCCGTCCGACGCCGCCGAGGTCCCCACCCTCACCAAAAAGCTGCTCGGTGGCGCCGTGCCCGCGCAGTACAAAGGCCCCGCGTGGATGCGCAAGCATGCCACCGCAGCGCGCCACGATGCCATAACGCAATAAACCCCGGGCCACAGGGGCCCGGGGATGACACCAAGGAAACGGGGTGTTACTCGTTAGCGTCCGGTAGCTGCGTGGGAGAGCGCGTCGGCCACGGCGCGAGAGTCGATTGCCGGCAGGTCGACGCCCGCTCCCCGGGCCGCGTTGGCGACCTTGTCAACCTGGGCAGCGGTCAATGTGAGCTCGCTATCTACACCGCCGAGGTGCGCGGCGTTATCCAGCAGGATTGCAAGGTCGCCCACGGTACTATCGCCAGCGGCCATGGCTTGAAGTTCCGAGATTGGTAGCTCACCGGCGGCATTGAGATCCTCTACGAACCTAGCTAGTTCCCCAGCCGCCTGGGCGCCAAGGCCGGACTCCTTGGCCGCCTCAATGATCGCCGGTGCCGCCGCGGCGCCCACGCCCAGCGCCAGGATGGCGCCGATGAGCAGGGATGCGTCCTCCCCCAGGTCTGGTGCGCCAGGGACCACAAGGCCATTGAGAACGCCGCCGAAGTTGCCGTAGTTACCCGCGGCGAAGCTTGCCAGCTGGGCATCGTTACCGTTAAACAAGTTCATGTCCACAGGGCCGGTGACGCCGTTTACGCGGCCGGATTCGGAGCGCTGCCAGAAAGCTAGCTTGCTCCAGCCGCCGACCGGCTCCGGGGCCTGCGCCTGGTAGGCCGCCAGCCACAATGGGTACTCGGAGAACTGTGTGGTGTTTGCCATGTGATCAGTCCAGAAGTACCGGTAGGTGTAGATCATCGGCGTACGCCCGGTCAGGGCCTTGAGTTCATCTGTAAAGGCCCTGGTCCACGCGATGAGTTCCCGCGGGCTCTTGCCCTCGGAGACCTCTAGGTCTAGCACCGGCGGCAAGGAGTGGTGTGGCACGCGGGCAATTTGGGCGGCGTAGGTGGCGGCCTGCGCACGCGGGTCGCTGGCTGGGCGTGCGTAGTGGTAGGAGCCTACCTTCATGCCCGCGGCGTCTGCGCCACGCGCATCTTCTTCGAAGAACTCGTTGGTCCAGCCTATGCCCTCCGAGGCCTTAACGAAGGCGAAGGATTGACCATCCGCGCGGACGGTCTTCCAGTTAATTGGGGCGCCACCCGGGTGTTGGTGACCTGCGACGTCTACGCCGGAAGGGGCGCCAATGGTCAAGGCGCGGGCCTGCGGTGCGGCTTGTGCGGTAAAGAGCAACGCGGCGGATGCAACCAACGCGGTCAAGGCGGAAAGAAGTCCCTTGGGTTTAAACATGCTTGCGAGGGTACCCAACACGCCCCACTATTCACACGAGTAACACGCTAAACATGAGTAACTTTTGTACCGGGCACGGATCGGTCCGCGGCGGCTACCCCAGCGGCCCGCCGTCCCACCCTGAATTGGGGTTGACCTTGACAGGAACCGGGAGGCGGCGGGCTTAAGCCATAAGGGGCCAAACCTTAGGAATTAGCCGCGCGGGCCCGCTCTACAATGCCCGGGAGTTTTTCGACGAGATAGTTAACGCCCTCATCTGTGGTCGCGGTACCCATGGTAAAACGCAAAGTACCCCCGGCCTCTTCCGCCGTCACGCCCATTGCCTCCAATACGTGTGACATCTGGTTTACGCCCGCGTGGCAGGCGGACCCGCTGGAGGCCTCGATGCCGGCCATATCGAGCAGCATGATGAGGCTATCCGCATCCGCCCCCGGGAAGGATACGTACACGTGGGAATGCAGGCAAGGCTCCTCAGAGCGCAGGACTGCGCCGTCAATCCCCATGCAGGCTTCGATGATCCTCGAACGCCACACTTCCTGATTCCTCGCGTGAGTAGCCGCCTCGCCTAAGGATTCCTCAAGCGCCGCCGCCAAGGCCGACGCGCCTGCAACATCGACAGTTCCCGGGCGAAGTTTGCGCTCCTGGTTGGCCCCAAACATCACCGTCGCTGGGGCTGGGGCGCGCTTCGCTAACAGGAAGCCGGTACCTCGTGGCGCACCGAACTTATGGCCGCTAGAGGACAAGGAAGTAGCCCCCAAAGCAGTGAAGTTCAACGGAATCTTTCCCACTACCTGCACCGCATCCACGTGGAACGGGGTCCCCTGCGCCGCTGCGCGCTCAATATACCGCTCCACCGGGAACAGGGCGCCCGTCTCATTGTTGGCCATCATCATGGTGGCCACGTCGGCGGGGGCATCGAGAAGCTCGATGGCGCTGCCTTCAAAGTGCCCGTTGCCGCCCACGGGCATGTAATCAACGGAGGCCCCGCGAGAGGCCAAGTGATTTACGGTCTCACGCACCGAAGGATGCTCAACGGGCGTTGTTACCACCCGATTGGTCGTGCCTACCTCGTACAAACCACGGATAGCCAGGTTGTTGGCCTCGGTACCGTTGGACGTGAAGATAACCTCGATGGGTTCACAGCCCATTAACTCGGCTACTTTCTCACGCGCGTCATCCAGCACGGAGCGGGCCTGGCGGCCGGAGGCGTACTGAGCGGAGGCATTCAACGCAGAAGAAGCCGCAACCCACGCATCCACTGCGATTTGGCGGATGGGCGAGGTTGCGGCGTGATCGAAGTAAAAAGCCATGCGGCCCATACTACTCCACCGGCTAGACGGCCGAACGCCGCCAACCGGGAGCCTCTTTACGTGGGACTATTTGCGGGAGTTGAGTTCCGCAGTCAGCGCTGGGGCAATCTCGTGGAGGTCACCCACAACGCCGAGGTCCGCAATCTGGAAGAAAGGCTCATCCTGGTCCTGATTTACTACCACGATGGTGCCAGAGGTCTGCATGCCAGAGGTGTGCTGGATGGCACCGGAGATACCCAACCCAATGTAGAGGTCTGGGGATACGGTCACACCCGTCTGACCAATCTGGTGGCCAGGGTCATAAAAGCCCTCATCCACCGCGTCACGGGTTGCGCCCACGGCTCCGCCAAGAACGTCTGCCAATGGCTCGACCACGCTGGTAAATTCCGAACCCACACCGCGGCCGCCGGCCACAACAACCTTCGCGGAACCAAGGTCCGGGCGGGCAGTCTTCTCGACCGGCGTGAATGCGGTAACCTTCACGTCCCTTTCGGTCGCCTCGGGCAGCGGCATGGGCGCCACGACGGCCTCCGCCGGCACCTCTTCGGCCTCGACGGCGCCAGGGCGCACCGTGTAGACCGGGCACGGGCCCGCGGCAGTAGCGGTGGTTTCATAAGTGCCACCGAAAATCGAGTGGCGCGCGGAGCCGTCTTCGTTGATGGCCACGACGCCGGCCAACGCGCCGGAAGCGAGGCGGGCCGCGACGCGGCCGGCGATCTCGTTGCCGGTTGGTGAGGCCGCAATCACGATTGGTGCCGGGTTGGCCGCGCCCAAGGCGTGAAGCGCGTCCACCTCGGGAACGATCAGGCGGGAATCATAGTCAGCGGCGGAGGCATCAACCACCTGGGCCGCGCCCAACGCGCCAAGGGTGGGGGCCATGGACTCGGCCACACCGGGGGCGCCAACCACGACGGCGGATACGGCGCCCAGCGGGCGTGCCGCGGTGATCAGCTCGGCGGTAATAGGATTAAGCTGGCCTGCTTCGTGCTCGACCAGAACGTATACGTGAGACATGGGTTTTCTCCTTATAAACAGTCGAGTTAGATGAGGTTTTTAGCTTCGAGGTAGTCCGCAACCTTCTTTGCGGCCTCCTCGGCGCTCACTCCGGAGATCACCTCTCCAGCGGTACGCGCCGGGCGCTGCTCCGAAGCGGTGACCTGGGTCGTTGCAGCGGCGCCCCCAACCTGCGCAGGATCCACGCCAATGGCGGCCAAATCCAGCTTGGTAACCTCTGCCTTTTTCGCCGCCATGAGCCCCTTGAAGTTTGGGAAACGAGGCTTATCCGTCTTATCGGTCACGCTAACAATGGCGGGGAGCTTTGCCTCCAGCTCCCAGTTGCCGCGGCTGTCCTCACGCACGCCCTTGATGACGTCACCAGCCAGCGCTATGGACTTCACATTGGATAGGGCGGGGACCTGCCGGTACTCGGCGAGCAGGCCGGTAAGCAGGCCCGTGGATGAATCGGAGGCGTAATTGCCCATAACCACAAGCTGCACATCCTCGATGGAATTCAATGCGTTGCTCAGGGCCCACGCGGTGCCTAATGCGTCGGTGCCGGCGAGCGCATCATCACTAACGTGCACGGCCTCGTCAGCGCCCATTGCCAGGGCCTTGCGCAGGGCCTCGTCCGCCGCCGCGGGGCCCATGGTCAGGGCCACAACCTTGAAACCGGCGTCCGGGTTGTCATCGCGCAAACGCAGCGCCTGCTCAACGGAGTATTCATTAATCTCGTCAATCACGTTGTCCACAGACTCACGATCGAGGCGATTGTCAGCGTTGAGGTTTTTAGAAGACCACGTATCGGGTACATACTTCACTAGTGCCACGATGGAAGGCATTAAGCACAACCTTTCTCACAGTTATATAAGGTGCGCACTATCTAGCCGCACAGAGTCTTTGAGATTTTCTCCACGCCATAGTAGTAGCGCCGAGCGCAAAAGGCACGTGAGTATTCTCGACCGTTCGTGGAGTTCTCACTCCGCGATCAACTACCGGTTTCGCCCTCAGCCAGCGGACGCCCACTTGCGCTCGGAGCAGATAAGCGCCACGCCATTGCGGCCGATGCGCGTCATCACCACAGCCATGGGTTTATCCCCTCTGAGCTTAAGCTTTTTGCGCAACTGATCCGGATCAACGTCGATGCCGCGGACCAAGATTTCGACCCGCCCCGCGCCATGCGAGGCCAACGCTGCCTTGAGCTTTTTGACGGGCACCGCCTCGATGAGTTCGAACCCGGATGTTCCGGCGGGAATATTATTTCCAGTCAGGTACGCGATGTGGGGATCGATCTGCCACAGCCCCTCGCGCGCGGCATAGTGGCGGACCAGGCCCGCGCGGACCACGGCGCCGTCTGGGTCAATGATAAACCGGCCCAAAGCGCCAGCCTCCGGCAGGTCATCCGCGGAATCGTCGAGGTAATCCAGAACACCGCCGCGAATAATCACCGCCTCGCGCCGCCCTAAGCGTCCTGCGGCCGCGGCGAGTCCGGGGGTATATACGCAGGCCTCTTTTACCCCGCCGTCGAGGCTGACCACTGACACCAGACCCTCCCAGTGACTGAAATCTAGGCCCGGCGCGCATTTAATGGCCATCTCGCGGCCGCGGTAGGCATCGATGAGATCTGGCAGGGGCGGCATCAGTTTGGCCGGGTCCGTGATCCGGGAGCCACCGGCGCGGCGGGCCGGGTCCGCCACCACTACCCCATCCTTGCTTACTGGGCCAAGCGCATCCGCCTGGGCAAAGTGACCGGCTGGCACGTTATAGCGGGCCATCCGCAGGCGCACGCCATCCAGATCAGAGCCAAGGTAGGTAACGTTCTTGCGGGTAAGCGCTGCGCCCTCCGTGCCGATGGAACACGTTACATCATGCACCAATTCGACCCCGGCGCGTGCAAGGAGGCTGGCGCGGTATTCGGTGACCGCTAACGGTGTTGCCTGTTGAACCGATTCCGAATCGGCCAGCCACTGTGACGGAACCTTCCCGGTGGCGCGCGCGGATGCGAGTTCCATAACCGCGCGGCCGTAGTCTCCGCAGTGTTCGCGGGCGATAGACGCGTCTTGGAGTTGGGTCTTTTTGCTCAGGCCTAATTGCGAGATGACTGCATCAATTTCCCGCGCATGCGTGCTCAGGTAGTCAAGTTCAGTAACCGAGTAGGCCATTTTCTTTAGATTCCGTGATTCTAGGGTGATTTTTAGGTCCCCGGTGGGCGCTGCGGACAACCTTCCGTGGCGCTCTAGGCTTTACGCGCTGCCGGGCTAGATGCGGTCAATCGGGCGGGTCGTGAAGAACTCGCGGTATCGCTCATCGTCGACCGGGTCGCCGATAACGGGGCGCATGTCAGAATAATCGACGTCCGCGAGGACGTCGGCCACCGTTTTATAGGTGCACAGGCGTTGAATGTTAGCCCACGTAGCGATTGCCAGGCGAACGAGGCCCGCGCGCCAGCCATCCATGATCAGCTGGGGGCTAAACCAACCCGCGTCGTCCGCTTCCCATGTGGAACCGTCCGGCTCCTGGCCTTCCGGGAGCACGGCGATGAAAAAGAAGGTGTCAAACCATTGATCATGGCCGTAGCCTACCCACCGGCCGCAGGGGCGGAGCATGTCGGAATCCACGCGCATCCCGTGATGCTCTAAGAATTCGGTGAAGGAAACCCGGTGAGATTCCAACGCCTTGCGGTCAGAGTGGAAACGGGAGGCGTCTGAGACTATTCCGTCGTCCCGGATGGTCACGAGCGTGCCGGCCTCTTCGAAGAGCTCCCGGGCAGCGGCGAATACCACAGCGTGCGCCTTGGCCTTGGTTAGTCCCATGTGGCGGGCGCGGGCTATAGCGGAGGTACCCGCCCATAGTTCACCGGAGTCCCAGGTTCTTTCCGGGAAGTCCCTGGGATCCACGCCGCCCCCGGGGAAGACAACGTGGCCGGGAAAATTCTTCATGGTGGAAACGCGTTCTTGCACCCATACCTCAAGGCCCTCTTTGCCATCCCGGATCAGCATCACAGTAGCGGCCATGCGGCCGCCGTTGAATCCGGTGATGTCCACCGATTCATCACCGGATAGGTCCTGCGAAGTCAACAGAAATAATGTCCTTAGGCGTTGGGTCTATGGCTTAGCAAGCGCTCAGGCTTACTGGGCTGTCTCCGCCCTTAGCGTACCCGACGGGCGAAGTAGCGTTCCCCGATTCTATCGACTTGAATATCCTGTTTGAAGGCCCTCGAGAGATTCTCACTGGTCAGCACGGAGTTGATGAGTCCCTTGGCGATGATCTTGCCTTCATCCAAAACCATGGCGTGGGTGAATCCGTACGGGATTTCCTCCACGTGGTGGGTAATCATCACTATCGCCGGAGCGTCAGGATCCAGGGCTAGATCCCCGAGGTAGCCCACAAGATCTTCGCGGCCGCCTAGGTCCATGCCCGCGGATGGCTCATCCAGAATGAGCAGCTCGGGATCGGCCATCAACGCGCGCGCGAGGATGACGCGCTTCTTCTCACCCTCGGATAGCGTCCCCCATGTACGTTTGGCTAGATGGGAAGCCCCAACCTGTTCGAGGATTTCATCGGCACGGCCGAAGTCCATGTCGGCATATTCCTCACGCCAGCGGCCCAAGATGGCATACCCCGCGGAGATGACGAGGTCATCGACGCGTTCGCCATCAGGGATGCGGTGCTGGACCGCGGCAGAGGATATGCCGATGGATGCGCGCAGGTCGCGCATGTCAGTCTTGCCGATACGCTCGCCCATGATGTAGGCGGTGCCCGAGGAGGGGAATTCTTCAGCGGACGCCATGCGCACTAGGGAGGTCTTTCCGGCCCCGTTGGGGCCAATAATGACCCACCTTTCATCCAGCTCCACCTGCCAGTCCACCGGACCTACAAGCGTATTACCGCCGCGGCGAAGCGAGACCCCACGGAAGTCAATGAGGAGGTCCTCATCCACCTCGGGAGTTTCCATCGCGGCGTTATTTGCCGCCGCGGTCGCGCGCTGCGCCGCCTGCTGCTCCGCGTGGTTGGCTGCCGCCCGGGCCGCAGCAATTTGTTCTTGACTAAACATGGGGGAATTCACCACTCCATTGTGACCGATTCTCCCCACGGCCGGTGAAAGTGACACAGGTGGACTACCCTAAAAGTATGATTACACGCCTCGGTATTGATGACGTCCGCCCCCTAGTATCTTCCGGCTCGCTGCCCTCTAAGGCGGTAGTAGGTGAAGTGGTTCCAGTTACCGCGCTGGTCTGGCGGGAAGGCCATGACAAGATAGCGGCTACGTTGAACGTCTGGTCTGCGGCCCATCCTGACAAAGTCGCGTCCATTACCATGGCCCAGGACCCGCATAATGAAGACCGCGTGCACGCCGTGTTTACCCCGGCGACCCAGGGCCGCTGGTATTTCCGCATCGACGCTTGGTCCGATCCCGTAGCCACCTGGCGCAACGCCGTTACCAAGAAGATGGACGTTGGCCAGGACGCCATTGAGTTGGCCAACGATCTTGCCCACGGTGCCGACCTGTTGGCCAAGGCCGCAGCGCAGGCCCCGCGCGAGTACCGCCGCACCCTCCTCAACGCCGGCGCAACGCTAGCGGATAAAACCAAACCGTTGTCCGCGCGCGTAGCGGCGGTAGAAAATGATGAGATCCGCGGGATCCTCGACGAGCACCCCTTGCGCGAGCTGGTTGTGGAAGGCAGCGAGCAGGAGGTCTATGTCGAGCGCCGCGAGGCGTTATTCAACTCCTGGTATGAGCTTTTCCCACGCTCCACCGGCGGCTGGGATGAGGAAGGCAACCCTGTTCATGGAACCTTCGAGACCACCGCCGCGGCCCTGGACCGCGTGGCGGATATGGGCTTCGATACCGTCTACTTCCCTCCTATCCACCCGATTGGTGAGGTCCACCGCAAGGGCAAGAACAATACGCTGGTGGTCGAAGAAGGCGACGTGGGTTCCCCATGGGCGATTCAGGACCACTCCGCAACGCACCCGGAACTGGGCACCATGGAAGACTTCAAGAAGCTGGTTGCCCGCGCGGAGGAGCTGGGGCTAGAGGTGGCGCTGGATCTGGCGCTGCAGGCCTCGCCGGACCACCCCTGGGCGAAGGAGCACCCAGAGTTCTTCACGGTTCTTGCCGACGGCACCATCGCCTACGCTGAGAACCCGCCGAAGAAGTATCAGGACATCTACCCCCTCAACTTCGACCACGCGCCCGAGGCTATCTACCAGGAGATCTACCGAGTAGTCATGATCTGGGTTGAGGCCGGGGTCAAGACATTCCGCGTGGATAACCCGCACACCAAGCCAACCAACTTCTGGAACTGGCTGATCACCAAGGTCCAGTCCACGCACCCGGACGTGATCTTCTTGGCCGAGGCGTTCACCCGCGCCCCGCGCCTATTCGGCCTGGCCAAGGCGGGATTTAGCCAGTCCTATTCTTATTTCACGTGGCAGACCAACAAGTACGACCTGACCGAATTCGCCAAGATGCACGTTGAACAGGCCGATATTTGCCGCCCCAACCTGTTCGTCAACACGCCAGACATCCTGCATGAGTCGCTGCAGACCGGCGGCCGTGCAATGTTTGCTATCCGCGCCGCGCTTGCCGCGACCCTGTCCCCGCTCTGGGGCGTCTACTCCGGGTTCGAGCTCTACGAACACCGCGCCGTGGCCCCCGGTTCCGAGGAGTATCTGGATTCCGAGAAGTACGAGCTGCGCCCGCGCGATTTCCAGGCCGCGGTCAACTCAGGCAATTCCCTCGAGAGCTTCATCAGGCTGCTCAACCATATTCGCCGCGACAACCCCGCCCTCCAGCAGCTGCGTAACCTTCACTTCCACAATGCGGATAACCCCAATATCATGGCCTACTCTAAGGCGGATTCGGTGACCGGCAACGTGGTATTGGTGGTCATCAACCTCGACCCGCGCAACGCGCAAGAGGCCACCGTGACGGTGGATATGGATGCTATAGGCCGCAACCCCGGCGAAGTGTATCCGGTCAAGGACCTCATCACCGGGGCCGCCTACCAGTGGTCTGAGCGTAACTTTGTTCGCCTGGAGCCGCTGCGCGATGTGGCCCACATTTTTGTTCTGCCTTCCGTTGACCAAGACCGCCGCGAGCGGCTGTCGTGGCGCACCGTTGAGGACTACCGGGCCTAGCGCGTTGCGGTGGGGATCCGCCACGTTCCCCGGTAACACGTCTGATCAGAAACTATTTTTTAGGTAGCGTTAAAAGAATGAGCATTCCCGCAGACGATCTTTCTCGTCTTGACCATTGCCGCCACTACAACCCGCATGCCTTCTACGGCCGCCATGATGGGGTGGTGCGTACGCGTCGTCCAGGCGCCGAGAAGGTAGAGCTGGTCACTGCAGAAGGCAGCACCCCGATGAACAATATCGGTCACGATATCTGGGAAGGCGGTATTGCTGACTCCGCGGATGACTACCGCCTGGCCATCACCTACCCTGGCCAAAGCCCACAGACCGTAGCTGACGGCTATTATTTCCTGCCAACCCTGGGGCCATTAGATCTGCACCTCATCTCCGAGGGGCGCCACGAGCGCCTTTGGGACGTGCTTGGGGCGAACCTGAAGACCTACGAAACGGCCCTGGGCACGGTGGAGGGCGTGGCTTTCGCGGTGTGGGCCCCCAACGCTGAAGGCGTTGCCGTAGTAGGTGACTTCTGTGGGTGGAACCCAACCCAATACCCAATGCGATCCCTTGGCTCCACCGGCGTGTGGGAGGTCTTCATTCCGGGCATTGGCGCAGGTGAGAGCTACAAATTCGCCATCGAAACTAAGCGCAACGGCCGTATAGACAAGGCCGACCCGCTGGCCAAGGCGTCCGAGAAGGCCCCATCCACTTCTTCCATCGTCGTCGCCGGCGGCTACGACTGGGGGGACTCCGCATGGATGGCAAACCGCAGCGGTGACCTGAACGTGCCCATGAACATCTACGAGCTCCACGTTGGCTCGTGGAAGCTGGGATCCAACTACAACTCCCTCCGTGAAGAGCTCATCCCATACTTGCTCGAACACGGTTTCACCCACGTGGAACTACTCCCGGTTGCCGAGCACCCATTCGGTGGTTCCTGGGGATACCAGGTCTCCGGTTATTACTCCCCATCCGCACGCTGGGGTTCCCCGGATGACCTGCGCGCGCTGATTGACGCATGCCACCAAGCCGGCATAGGTGTTATCGCGGATTGGGTCCCCGCACACTTCCCTAAGGACGAATGGGCCTTGGGCCGTTTTGACGGCGAACCGCTCTACGAGCACCCTGACCCACGCCGCGGCGAGCAGGCCGACTGGGGCACTTACGTCTTTGACTTCGGGCGCAATGAGGTACGCAACTTCTTGGTGGCCAACGCTTTGTACTGGGCCGAGGAATTCCACATCGACGGACTGCGCGTAGACGCGGTGGCATCCATGCTGTACCTGGATTATTCCCGCGATGAGTGGCTACCCAATATTCATGGCGGCCGCGAGCACCTTGAAGCCGTCCAATTCCTCCAGGAGACTAACGGCACGCTCCACCGAGCCCATCCCGGCGTGCTCACCATCGCCGAGGAATCCACCTCCTGGCCTGGCGTTACGGCGCCCACCCACGAGGGCGGTCTGGGGTTTGACCTGAAATGGAATATGGGCTGGATGAATGACACGCTTGAATACTTCAAGCACGATCCAATTCACCGCTCCTTCCACCACGGATCCCTGACCTTCTCCATGGTCTACGCCTATTCTGAACGCTACGTACTGCCGTTTAGCCATGATGAGGTGGTCCACGGCAAGGGTTCCCTGTGGACCCGCCAACCCGGTGACGATTGGAACAAGGCCGCAGGCCTGCGGGCCCTGTTCGGTTACATGTACTCCCATCCCGGCAAGAACTTGCTCTTCATGGGGCAGGAATTTGGCCAGGTTGGCGAGTGGGCTGAGCACGAGTCGGTTAATTGGTCCGATTTGGAGGGCTGGGGCGGCGAGTGGCACCGCGGTATCAAGCGCCTCGTTCGCGACATCGGAGCCATCTACAAGGACACCCCCGCCCTATGGTCCCAGGATTTTGACCCGGCCGGATTCGAGTGGGTCAAGGACGATGATTCCCAAAACTCGGTGCTCGGTTACGTCCGCTACGGCTCTGATGGATCCGCGCTGCTGGCAGTAATCAACCTGGCCGGTGCCTCCCACACGAACTATCGCCTCCATGTGCCACGCGGTGGCGAATGGGAGATGGTGCTCAATACCGATGACGGTGTTTATGAAGGCGCCGGCAATGACTTGCCACGCCACGTGCATACAGGTGAAGGAAATGCTCTAACTCTGCACCTGCCGGCCATGTCCGTTCAGTGGTACGTCCATCGCGGCTAGGCCCATAGGCCCAGCCTGACCCCAAACCGCTCGGCTCTTCCCCTTCTTTTCGGGAAGAGCCGTTAGTGATAGAAGCGTTTTCCCAATCCATCGCGATAGTTGCCCAGCGCATAACACGACGCATCCAATGCGAAGCCTTTTTCAGTTAAAGCAGACGCATGAGCGTGGCAGAGGTATCTAAAAACCCTTCAGACGGCCGCGTATTAACCAAAGAGATACTATGAGCAAAGCCCAGGCGTTACCGGCGGGTATCAGCTCTCCACCGGCTCACGCAGGGCGGATCACTCTTTCGCGCGGAGGCGGGTATCTCCATGTCACGTGACATGGAGATGAAAACTTGGCTTGGGGAGTCTCTTAAACCGGCCATGCTTGGAGTACTGACCAATAACTGACTAATTACCTCATCCCGCTGCTGGAGCACCACATCAATGACCAGTGCTCCCGGAATTCTTGACCCGGTTTCAGCGGATGCGTAACTGCTTTAACTGCGGTCAACTAGCTCCTGGACGCGCGATTGAATATCATCGCGCAGCGCGTCCATGCGTTGTTCTCCCTCGACGCCGCGCTCTGACGGGTCTATAATCTCCCAGCGAATAAACTCACCCGCGGCGCCCTCCGGCATCTCAAACTCCGCGCCACCTACGGCTACTACGTAGTTGACGCTGCGGACAAGCTGCTCATCAACCGGCTTGGAGCTTCCCTGGCTCATGTCCGCGCCAACCCGCGCCAGGGACGCGGCGGATTCGGGATTCACGGAACGTCCCGCGTTCTCATCGTTTACCTGGACACCCGCAGAGTACACCTTCCATTCCGGCGCGGCCTTCCTGGCCAACGCTTCAGCCATCTGAGACTTTCCGCGGTTCGAGTTGCATAAGAAGATTACGGACTTGGATTCTTTAGACATTGACTGCCTCCTTAAAAGTCTGAGGAAAGAGCCTAGGCCCCGCCCACCGGCACACGTAAACCAGCGCCACAAGGACTGGAACCTCGATGAGTGGGCCGATCGTACCTGCCAGCGCCTGGCCAGAGGTGGCTCCGAAGGTACCGATCGCCACGGCGATGGCGAGCTCGAAGTTATTACCCGCTGCGGTAAACGCCACGGTAGTAGACGTGGCGTAGTCAAACTTCATTAGCCAGGTCACCAACAGCGCCATTGCAAACATGCCGATGAAGTAAACGACGAGCGGAATGGCCACGCGGGCAACAGCGGCCGGTTGAGCCAGGAGCTGCTCCCCCTGCAGGCTAAAGAGCAAGGTGATGGTGAAGAGCAGGCCGCCTAACGCCAGCGGGGACACCGCTGGGATGAACGTGGATTCATACCACTGCCGCCCCTTGGTTGCCTCACCAGCAACGCGTGAGAGGTAACCGGCCAGCAGTGGTATACCAAGATAAACGATGACAGATAGCGCGATGGCCCCGAAGCTAAACTGGGCGCTAGCAGTCTCCAGGCCCAGCCAGCCGGGCAGAATCTGAAGGTAGAACCAGCCGAGGACCGCGAACATGAACACCTGGAAAATCGAGTTGATCGCCACCAGAACCGCCGCGGCCTCACGGTTGCCGCAGGCCAGGTCATTCCACACAAGGACCATGGCGATACACCGAGCTAGGCCCACGATGATAAGCCCGGTGCGCAATTCCGGCAGATCTGGGATGAAGATCCATGCCAGCGCGAACATGAAAGCCGGGCCCAACATCCAATTGAGGACCACGGACACCGTCATCAGTTTCGCATCACCCGCTATGCGCTTGGCCTCCGTGTAGCGAACCTTCGCCAAAGGCGGGTACATCATGACCAGCAGGCCAACGGCAATCGGAATGGACGTTTGCCCAATACTCCAGGATTGGAGCAATTCGTTTACACCAGGCACAAACGTGCCCAGCGCCAGGCCCAAGCCCATTGCTAGAAGTATCCAGACCGGCAGGTAGCGGTCCAGCAGTGAAAGGCGCATGCGTTGAAGCCCCTAGCTTGATATCGACAACTATCGATATCAAGCCTAGCCTATGCGGCGGCGCAGTCAAGCTATACTCAGACCATGCGTCCACCGCTTCAGAGACAATCCCCACCCGCCGCTAAGCCCCAGTGCTGCCCGTTGGCCGATGAAGCGTTGAGTCAGGAAGACTTAAATCACTACGCCCATATCTTCAAGGCGCTGGGGGATCCCAACAGGCTGAGCATCATCTCGCGTATCGCGGCCGACGGCTGCCGCAAGGTTACCGCCGCAGATCTCCAGTGCTTCACGGGCACCAGCCAAGCCACCGTCTCCCACCACCTGGCCAAACTCCAGGAGGCCGGGCTACTCCACGCAGAAAGAGAGGGACGCACGCTGCGTTACAGCGTGGTCCCTGAGGTCTTCGCTCAGCTCCGCACCATACTGGCTATTGGCAGCTTTGGGGAAGGCTAATACAACGCGCTCGCCAACTTGGTGCGCGCGGCCAAGACGCGCGGGTCCCCCGCTTCAAAAAGGCCGAATAGCTCCAATACCCGCTCGCGCAGCACCGTCTTATCGTCACCAGCGGTGCGCTTCATGGCCTCGATCAGGCGGTCAAAAGCCTTATCCGGCGCTCCTGCTACTACCTCTGCATCCGCAGCATCCAACTGTGCCTGCACGTCATCGGGATTGGAATCCGCCAGGGCGATAGGATCCTCGGCGCGCTCGGCGGGGTTTAAGCGCTTGAGCAACATGGTGGTATCGCGTGCCTGCTTGATTTCCTTATTTCCCGGCTCCGCAGCCAAAATTTCCTCGTATGCGGCGATGGCCGCGTCAAAGTCACCAGCATTGAGAGCTTCTTCGGCTACTCCAAGGCGCGGATCTGCCAAGCCCTCTTGGGGCCCTGCCTGAGCCGCGCCGGGGCGCTCCCCCGCCTCCCAGGCCGCCTTGGCCGCCTGCAGCTCCGGGCCCGGGCCGTTGAGCTGCGGCGCGATATTAGAGACTAAAGCCTCGACCCAGGGCTCAAGCGCCTCACGGGGCTGACCGCCCTCGAAGTTGGTAATCGGCTGACCGCCAGCCACCGCGATTGTGGTGGGTAGATTCTTCACGCCAAAAGCTTGCGCAATCTGCGGGCGGGCGTCCGCATCAATGTAGCCCACGATGAAGGAGAAGCTACCCTCCTCGGCTAGCTCCTTGAGGGTGGCCTTAAGCTTTTCGGACATATCGGAACGGGATGTGCCGACCATGGCGATGACGGGAACCTCGGCGGAGCGGCGCACCAAATGGGTTTCGAAGTTCTCATCGGTTACTTCAAAAAACGGAGCCAGGCCCGCGTCCTGGGGCGCACCATTCGCGCCCATCGCGCCACCAGCGGCTCCCTGCGCCGCCTTCTCCGCCTGAGCGCGGGCCTCCGCCCGTGCCTTGACCTCGCCGAGATCTAGTGCGCCTGCTACGTATGGTGCGTTGGGTTTAGTCACGTGAACGTCCTCTACTTCCCTATTTTGTCCCTGGTCTACTTGCTGGTGTCAACCGTGCCGGGTTGACCGTCTACATCTCCGCTAAGGATCCTATTCACCGATTCCACCTTCTGGGTCAGCATGTCGGTGCGCCCCGGACGAATATCGGCCTTAATAACTAACGAGGTGCGAGGGGATACCCTCTCTACCGCCGCAGTGGCCTCTTTTATAACCGCGAAAACTTCGTCCCAATCACCCTCAATCAGAGTGAACATGGCGTTCGTCTCGTTGGGAAGCCCGGAGGCCCTGACCACCCGGACCGCTTCGGCGACCGCCTCGGCCATTTCTGCGGTGGGATTATCAACGGCGGCGGGTGCTACTGAAAACGCAACAATCATGGCGGCCATTCTACCGCCATATCTTTAACGGCGTTCCCAACAATTCCTATGCCAGTGCCGCCTATCATCCGCGCGGCCACCAGTATCCCGCGGCCAAGCCACTATATGGGCCATGCCGGGCGGAATGTTTTGGTTGCATCCCGGGCACACATAATACTTGCGGGCCGCGTTGGACCCGATGTGCCGCATTACGTACGGCTCGCCCATCGACCACCGCGGGCCTTCTACGGTAGCGGACCCCAGAAACGCGGCACCGTCACGGGGCAAGGCGCGCGCAGGCGTGACGGCCCTACGGTTCTTGCGCCCCACTAGAACAGGCGGAGCTCGTTGGACTCAATGCCGCGAAGCTCATCGTAGTCGAGGACAACGCAACGAATGCCTCGGTCTTCGGCGAGGGTGCGGGCCTGCGGCTTGATTTCCTGGGCGGCGAACACTCCCGCAACCGGCGCGATGAGCTTGTCCCGGTTGAGCTGATCGAGGTAACGGGTTAACTGCTCTACGCCGGCGATCTCCCCGCGGCGCTTGACCTCCACCGCGACGTATTTTTTATCCGCGTCCTGGGCCATGATGTCCACAGGGCCGATGGGTGTGGCGTATTCGCGCCGAACCAGGGTGTAATCAGGCCCCAGGGTCGTGATGTGCTCAGCCAAGAGCTCTTGCAGGTGTGCCTCCACGCCATCTTTCTGCAGCCCGGGATCCACCCCCAAGTCGAAGGAAATATCCTCGTAGATTTTCGAAACGGTGATTCGGAGTTGCTCGCCCTTTGGGTTTTCCACCAACCACAGCTGCTCCCCGGTGTCCTCACCGTCAATATCGGTAATGGACTCCTCCACAAGGGTGCACGGTGGGGTCATCCAATTCAGCGGTTTGTAGGCGCGATCATCCGCGTGAACGGATACGGATCCGTCAGCTTTTACTAATAGCAGGCGGTCCGCGGCCGGAAGGTGGGCATCCAAACGACCTACATAATCAACTGAACAATGGGCGAGGACTAAACGCATGCCCTCTACCCTATCGCGAGCGAGCGCCGAGTCCTACTCGAGCCCGCATCGTGTGCTTGGCGCCCAGCTTTTACCCGACGTAGCGCCTATCGATCGTAGGATGTGGGCCAATTTGCACCGTAATCACCCTCGGCATTCCTGCGGCTGGCCTTGTCCTTGCGCTCTGCGCGCTCGCGCAGCCGACGGTAATCTACCCGCTCCATGCGTTTGGATGGCGCGGACTCTATCCATGCCATGAAGGCCATCTCTCCGTGGAGGTCAAAGGCAATCTCATATTCCTTAGCCCCCACCTTGACGTGGACCGCCCTCATGTCGGTGGAGATGAAGCTGGCCTCATCGTCGGAGACGGTGCGGTGACCCACGACTTCAATGTCGAGGCGATTGAGGCGCAGATCGTAGCCCGGGGCAAGCGAACGCAGCTTAAAGTATTCAGCATGGTCCCCCGCGTAGCGAATGACGCCATGCCTCCAGCCGTGAATCCCCTTCGCCGGCAAGTGGCGCAGCAGTACCGAGGCCCCGCGGGAACGCAGCGTGAAAAAGCGCGTCGCGGCGAGGAGTACTACGCCAACCAGAACGAACAGCACTGACCAGGTCACGAGGCTGAGCAGAGTTCCATTCACAGTGCGTCCCTTTCAGCGAAAAAGTATTCACAGGATGACATGAAGTATTTTTCAAAGAGTCTAACGATTGTTCACCCGATACGCTAGGAATTCGCGCCCCCAGCCCCGCCAATAGTCAACAATCACACAGCGGGCGGTTGTGTGATCTGAGCTCTGGGGACCACGGCCCAGAATTTTGGGTACGCGAAAGCCCCACCAGCTCCCTAACGGAAGCGGTGGGGCTTTAAGTCGATGCGAGAATGGAAGGGCGCAACTGCTACCCCTTCATCCCTACGTGTCCTAGCTTTCCCGGGAGCGACGCAGGGCACGCAGGCCCGCCTCGCCACGTGAAGCGGTCAACTCGTTATCAGACTCAGAATCGCTCTGCGCCTGGGACTCGTTGATCTCATCGGCCCAAACGGCCCAATCAGCGAGAACGGTCACCTTATCAGCGGACACGGAGAGGAAACCGCCCTGAACGGCAGCGACACGGCGGTTGCCGTCCACTGGGCGGAAGGTCACAACGCCGTTCTCGGCCAACTGGCCGATCATTGGCTCGTGACCAGGAAGCACGCCGATCTCACCCTCGGTGGTCTCTGCGGTAACGATGGTGGCCTTACCGGACCACAGCAAGCGCTCAACAGCGACCAGTTCCACGGTGATGTCAGCCATGTGTTACTCCCTACTTCTCGGTGATCTTCTTGTAGGCTGCTTCGACATCGTCCAAGCCACCCAGGCCGTTGAAGGCCTGCTCTGGGTAGTGATCGAACTCGCCGTCGCAGATCTTCTCGAACGCGTCGATGGTCTCGGACAGCGGCACGTAAGAACCTGGGATGCCGGTGAACTTCTCTGCAACGAAGAAGTTCTGGCCCAAGAAGCGCTCGAGGCGACGCGCGCGCTGAACGGTGATCTTGTCCTCTTCAGACAGCTCGTCCATACCGAGGATGGCGATGATGTCCTGGAGTTCCTTGTTCTTCTGCAGAATGCCGATAACGCGCTGAGCTACGGCGTAGTGGCGCTCACCAACGATACCCGGCTCGAGAATACGAGAGGTCGAGGTCAGGGGGTTCACTGCTGGGTAGATACCCTTGGAAGCGATGCCACGGTCAAGCTCGGTGGTTGCATCCAGGTGAGCGAACGTGGTTGCTGGAGCCGGGTCCGTGTAGTCATCCGCAGGAACGTAAACGGCCTGCAGAGAGGTAATGGACTTACCCTTGGTAGAGGTAATGCGCTCCTGCAAAACACCCATCTCGTCAGCCAGGGTTGGCTGGTAACCCACTGCGGAAGGCATACGGCCGAGCAGCGTGGAAACCTCAGAACCAGCCTGGGTGAAACGGAAGATGTTATCGATGAACAGCAGCACGTCCTGGTTCTGAACATCGCGGAAGTACTCCGCCATGGTCAGGCCGGACAGAGCCACACGCATACGGACTCCTGGCGGCTCATCCATCTGGCCGAACACGAGGGCGGTGTCCTGAAGAACGCCCATTTCCTCCATTTCGAGGTGGAGGTCGGTACCCTCACGGGTACGCTCACCAACACCCGCGAACACGGAAGTACCGGAGAACTCGCGCGCGATACGGGTAATCATCTCCTGGATAAGAACGGTCTTACCCACGCCCGCACCACCGAACAGGCCGATCTTGCCGCCCTTAACGTAAGGGGTCAGCAGGTCGATGACCTTGATGCCGGTCTCCAGAATCTCGGTCTTGCCCTCGAGCTGGTCGAATGCTGGTGGCTCGCGGTGGATGCCCCACTGCTCGCCGTCGCGGCCAAGGCCCGGCTCGTCGAGGCAGTCGCCAAGGGCGTTGAATACGTGGCCCTTAACAACGTCACCGACTGGTACGGAAATTGGCTTGCCAGTGTCGGTTACCGCAGCGCCACGGACGAGGCCGTCGGTAGGCGCCATGGAAACGGCACGAACGAGGTTGTCACCGAGGTGCTGAGCAACCTCAAGGGTGATGGTCTTTGCAACTGCCTCGAGGGTTACCTCGACAGTCAATGCGTTGTACAGTGCCGGCAGCCCGCCACGTGGAAATTCCACGTCGACGACCGGACCGATGACACGCACCACACGGCCGGCGACAGCCGACTGTGTGTTCTGCTCTTCTTGCAGAGCTGTAGTCATAATCTAGTCACTTTCTGCGCTTTCGGCGAGCGCACCAGCGCCACCGACGATCTCTGTAATTTCCTGGGTAATCTGCGCCTGACGAGCCTGGTTAGCCACGCGGGACAGGTCCTTGACCAGTTCCGTAGCGTTGTCAGTAGCAGACTTCATAGCGGTACGGCGTGCGGCGGACTCGGAAGCGGAAGCCTCCAAGAACATGGCGTACAGGGTGCGAGATACGTACTTAGGAAGCAGGGCTTCCATCAGGGTATCCGCGTCCGGCTCGAACTCTACGTCCGGGCCAATCTCTGCGTCCTCGGCGGTCTCCGTGGCGGAGCCGCCCAGGTGCATCTCGCGTTCCTGCACTACCGGCACGACCGGCAGCAGCTGCTGTGCACGCGCGGTCTGGGTCAGCATGGACTCAAACTCGGTGTACACAACGTGCACTACATCGAAGCCGCGGACGCCATTGCCCTCGCCCTCGGTGTGGAGGCCATCGCGGCCCTTAGTGGTGCCGTTAGAACCCGCCACGAAGCCATCGATGAGATGGCGGCGCACGTCATGGGTTGCCTCCCAGGATGGATCCTGAGAGAAACCGGTCCAGCTGCCAGCGACATCGGCTTCGCGGAACTTGTAGAAGCCAACGCCCTTGCCACCAGTGACGTAGCGGACGATCTCGTAACCCTCGCTCTTGAGGAGAGCCTCGAGCTCAGCCGCCTTCTTGAAGACGTTGTTGTTGTAGCCGCCACACATGCCGCGGTCAGAGGTGACCACGAGAACGGCAGCTACCTTAGCGTCTTCACGGACACGCAGCATCGGGTGATCCAGCGAGCTGGCCGCCGCGAGACGGTTCATGACGTTAGTCATTTCGTTCGCATACGGCAGCGACGCCTCTACCCTGGCCTGAGCCTTGGTAATGCGCGAGGTCGCAATGAGCTCCTGTGCCTTGGTGATCTTCTTAGTCGAGTTCACGGACCTGATACGGTCACGCAATTCGCGAAGATTTGCCATGGATTTGCTCCTCCCTTCTTTCTTCTAAACGGTTCGTCTTAAGAGTCTTTATTAAGGCTCTATTTACTTAGCCGTCTTGCGGGAGACGCTGAGCTCGGTCTTCTTAACCTCGTTCGCATCCAATGGGTCAACCGGCGCTTCAGTGCCTAGGTTGTGGCCTTCAGTGGTGCGAAAGGTTGGGGTGAAGTCCTCTGCCGCAGCAACCAGAGCCTGCTGAGACTCTTCGCTCAGAGCCTGGCCGCCGGCAATCTGCTCGAATACCTGAGGAGTGTTCTGATTCAGGTACTCGTGCAGTTCGGCCTCGAAGCGGCGAACGTCCTCGACGGGAACGACGTCGAATACGCCCTTGTCGGCGAGGAAGATGGAAACCATCTGGAACTCAACCGGCTGTGGGGAGGACTCTGCCTGCTTCAGCAGCTCGACGAGGCGCTGGCCGCGCTCGAGCTGTGCCTTGGACGCGGAGTCCAGGTCAGAAGCGAAGGCAGCGAATGCCTCGAGGTCACGGAAGGCAGCCAGGTCAAGACGCAGGTTACCGGCAACCTTCTTCATGCCCTTGGTCTGTGCGGCGCCGCCAACACGGGACACGGAAACACCGACGTTAATCGCCGGACGGACGCCCTGGTTGAACAGGTCGGACTCCAGGAAGACCTGGCCGTCGGTAATGGAAATAACGTTGGTAGGAATGAACGCGGAAACGTCATTCGCCTTGGTCTCGATGATTGGCAGTGCAGTCATGGAACCGGCACCCATGTCATCGGAGAGCTTTGCAGCACGCTCCAGCAGACGGGAGTGCAGGTAGAAGACGTCACCTGGGTATGCCTCGCGGCCCGGTGGGCGGCGCAGAAGCAGGGAGATCGCACGGTAGGCCTCGGCCTGCTTGGTGAGATCATCGTAAATGATCAGGACGTGGTTGCCCTGGTACATCCAGTGCTGGCCCAGAGCCGCGCCGGAGAATGGTGCAAGCCACTTGAAGCCGGCGGAATCAGACGCTGGTGCCGCCACGATGGTGGTGTACTCCAGTGCGCCGTGCTCTTCCAGAGTCTGGCGAACGCCAGCAATGGTGGAACCCTTCTGGCCAATGGCTACGTAGATGCAACGCAGCTGCTTGGACTTGTCGCCGGATTCCCAGTTAGCCTTCTGGTTAAGAATGGTGTCAATACAAACGGCGGTCTTACCGGTCTTACGGTCACCAATGATCAACTGACGCTGACCACGACCAATTGGGGTCATCGCGTCAATAGCCTTGATGCCGGTCTGCATTGGCTCTTCCACTGGCTGGCGCTGCAGAACGGAAGGTGCCTGCAGCTCGAGGACGCGGTCCTCTTCCTTTGCAATAGGGCCCAGGCCGTCAATCGGCTGACCCAGTGGGTTAATTACGCGGCCGAGGAATTCCTCGCCCACAGGGATGGAGAGAACCTCGCCGGTCCTCTTTACCTCGTCGCCCTCAGTAAGGGTCTCGAAGTTGCCCAGGACCACGACACCGATGGAGTTGGTGTCAAGGTTCTGTGCGACGCCAATAACGCCGCCTGGGAACTCGAGAAGCTCATTCGCCATCACGGACGGCAGGCCAGAAACCTGCGCAATACCGTCAGCTGCCGAAATGACCACGCCGACCTCCTCACGGGAGGCCTCCGCGGAGTAGCTCGAGGTGTAGTTCGCAATCGCGCTACGGATCTCGTCGGAGGAGATCGTCAGCTCCGCCATGTTGTTCCTGCTCTCGGTAGTATCTTCCAGCAATTCTTGTTCAATCTGTCGTAGTCGTTAATAAAAGTCAACGGACTCTCGGAGACTTACTTCATAGCGGTTCGCAGGCGAGCAATCTTGCCCGCGGTAGAACCATCAATGACTTCGTCGCCGACGCGTATGGTCATACCACCGAGGAGGCTGGTGTCAACCTCAGAGTGGATGGACATCGCACGACCATAAATTTTGCCCAGCTTCTCGGCGAGTACTGCCTGCTGGCCTTCGTTCAGTTCACCCGCAGAGACAACGTGTGCCACGGTACGGCCCTGCAGCTCGGCTGCCTTGGAGGCAAGAGCGGCAGTGTCATCAATTGGGTTGTGCTCTGGGCGGCCAATGACCTGGAGCGCTAGCGCCTCGGTAAACATAGTGACCTTGCCGTACAGAACATTTGCCAGCAACCCACGCTTGCGCGCGGACGTTGCAGTGCGGTCGGAAAGCAGCTGGGTAAGCTCGCCCTCGCGGTCCAGGATGCGGGACAGACGGAAAAGTTCATCCTCAACCTGTCCAAGCTGACCCTGAGACTCAGCGCCGCGCAGCAGTGCGCGGCGGCCGAGAGCAACCAGACCGTTTACCAAGTCGCGGCCGGAGGACCAATTAGAGGCAACGGCATCCTCAACAACCTTCAAGGTGGTTGGGTTGACCTTTTCGCCAATCAACTGGCTAACCAGGGACTTGCGTGCGGACTCTGGAGCAGCAGAATCGGATACGGCGACGCGCAACTCGCGGTCGCTGTCAAGGACGTCTGCAATCTCGAACAGATCCATACCGGTCTCTGCTGCAATCGCTACTGCGCCTGCCTCTGCCAGGACCTGATCCAGGCTAGATTCTGCGTTAGCGAGTGCTTCGCGGCTAGCTGCCTTCATGAGTGCCTACTTTCCGGCCGGTGCCACATTGTCGAGCTCGGACAGGAAGTTATCAATGGTGGAAGACTGCTTGGTGGCGTCGGAAAGTTCGCCGCCGAGGAGCTTCTCAGCCAGGTTGATGGAGTTCTGTCCGATATCGGAACGCAGCTCAGAGACGACCTGGGCACGGGAAGCTTCCAGCTGCTTCTCGCCAGCGGCGACAATACGGCGGGACTCTTCCTCAGCGTTAGCCTTAGCCTCGGCCTCAATCTGCTTGCCGCGCTCACGCGCAGCCTCGCGGATCTCCGCGGCCTCAGTACGAGCGTCTGCAAGCTGAGCATTGTACTTCTCGAGTGCGGCCTTTGCTTCGGCCTGCTGGGCCTCAGCGCGCTTGATGCCGCCCTCAATCCGGTCTTCACGCTCCTGCAGTAGTTCCTGGAACTTCGGAATAACGAACTTGCCGAAGACGAACAGAATTACGAGAAACGGAATGAGAGACCAGACGATGTCATATGCCTTGGGCAGAAGGATGGAGTTTCCGCCTTCGAGTGGCAGAGTCTCCCCTCCTTCTGCAGCAAGGTAGTAAAGGACGTTGTTCATGAGTCTCCAGTCTAAAAAGGGTGGTTAGTTATTTAACGCGCGCTTTTAGAACAGGAAGCCTGCAACCAGGCCGATGAGAGCGAGTGCCTCAACGAATGCGATACCCAGGAACATGGTGGTACGGAGCTGGCCGGCCATCTCAGGCTGACGTGCCATGCCCTCAACGGTCTTGCCGACGAGGATGCCGATGCCCAGGCCTGGGCCGATGGTAGCGATGCCGTAGCCGATGGTGCCGAGGCCAGTGATGGTGGACTCTGCAGCCTGAGCCAGGATGATCTCGTTCATGTGAAAGTCGTTCCCTTTCGAATGTTTCCGCCGGCGCCTTGCCAGCGGAGGCGGTGTTGGTTTGATATGGGGTTATTAAATTAGCAACGCGGTCCGTGCTGTCTAGTGCGAATCTGCATGGAGTGACAGTTCGATGTACACCGCCGTCAGCAGGGCAAAGATGTATGCCTGCAGGAAGATGATGATGCACTCGTAAACCGTGAACAGAATCGCTGCGAACGCGGTCACGCCAGCCATTGCGGTCCAACCGTTGAGCTGCCAGAAGAAGAAGTTGGTAGCCGAGTAAAGGAGGACCAAAATGATGTGGCCTGCAAGGAAGTTCGCCATCAGACGAAGAGCCAGGGTGACTGGGCGCAGAATGAAGGTTGAGAAGAACTCAATCGGTACAACCAGCAGGTGCAGAGCCGGCGGCAGATTAGGAATCACTACCGAAGACTTCACGAACTTGCCGAAGCCGTAGCGCTTGGAACCCGCGTAGATCATAACGATGTACGCGAAGATTGCCAGCACGATTGGCATACCGATACGCGCGTTTGGAGAGATGTTCAGCAAAGGAATGATCGTGGCGACATTCATGAACAAAATGGTGAAGAAGATGGTCGCGATAACCGGAAGGAAACGGCGCCCCTCCTTCTTGCCAAGAATGTCTTCAGCGATGTGGATGCGAACAAAATCCAACGCGTATTCTGCGACGTTCTGAAGACCTTTAGGAATCAGCTTCGGATTCCTAAAAGCGACAACAAAAAGGATTACCAATACTGCCGCCATGAGCAGGCGGACGAGCATCAGGCGATCCAGTGCGAACCAACCGCCCAACACGTCGTTGAGCAGAATGTCGCCGTAGTATTGCCCCGGGAAAAATTCTGGATCCAGTTCGGGTGCGTGGAAGCTACCCTTCATGGCCAATGTTGTAACGCTCAGCGTTCTCTCCCGTGTTCGGGCCGTATGAGTGTCGAATTCATACGGTGCGATGGACGTCTCAAACTCTCTGACACAACTACGGACTCCGTCGCACATCAGCGAAGTTGTGACAGGGATTCACCGCAACGGATGCGTAAAGACACTCCAGAATGGAGGGTCCACAAGCTCCGCGGTAACCCGCAGGAAATACTATCAGGTAAAAGGCATTATTTCGCCCCCGCTGCCGATGGATACTTTGCACCCCTTCGCCCCACCACGGAAATTTGCCCCAAAAAGCCCGCGCACCTGCGCAATGCCGGTAAGTAAGGTTGGTCACACCGGGTTAATTCCACCCTTGACGGGGGTAGAGAAAAAGGCCCACCGCACGCCCGTGACGTGCTAGTACTAGCCAAATCCACAGCGATGGGGGCAAGAATAAACCCGACACACCCACAGGGTGTGTCGGGTTAATTTCCAGCTATCCCCAAGCCCGCTGCTCATAAACAGGCCGCCAAGGAAGCGATCCCGCCGTGGACCTAGCTGACGTAGGTCACCTTAGACGTAATCACTCCCCATACCTCGGTCCCAAGGACCACGAGGAGAGCCAGGACCACAGTCACGAACATCGCCATGGTGTGATAAAAGTCCAGGTCCCTGATAAGCAGAAGCACCAGAATCAAGACCACAATCTTGATTAACCACCCTCCCAATACAACCGCCATGGTAGTAGAGGGCGTGGAACCAGAGGTCACTAGAACGGAGAGGGCCGTCAACAGCACGAATCCGCCACCTATCGCCGCGCCGATGAGCACGCCCCAGATACCGGGCAACCCGGCTAACCCACCCCAGATGGCCAACGAGGCGATGGTGATTACCACCAGCGCGATAGCGCCCAGGCGCACGGCGCGAATCAGGGGACGGCGCGGGTCATCGAATTCTGATTCGCTTCCCGTATCCGTGTGCTTTGCTACTCGAGAAATATTTTCAGACACGTTGCCACATATTACCCCAGCGGCGAAGCTTAAAGCTGGAACCGCCCCGCCGGCTTGAGTTTCCCTACCGGGGTTCGGTTTCGGCGACTATCTGGGTGCGGGGGCGCTTGCGCCCAATCTTTCCGGCGCGCAGGGGAATGAGCGTGGCAAGGAAGGCGAACGCCAGTGCCAGGACGGAAAAGATGATCGCAGCGATGGGCGGGACGATGGAAAAACTCACCGCCCCGAAGGCCACCGCGGAGACCCAGAAGTACAGCACCAATACTGTGCGGCGGTGCGTATGACCCAGGGACAATAAGCGGTGGTGGATGTGCAGGCGGTCCGCGGAGAAGGGAGAGCGCCCTTGGGAGACGCGGCGGATCACCGCCCATACCAAGTCCAGCACCGGGATGAAAACCGCGGCGGCGACAACGATGATGGGGCTGAGCAGCGCTATCATGTCAACACCACCGTAGAGGGACATATTAATCTTGCCGGAAGCGGAGGTGGAGGCCGCCGCCAGGAGCAGACCGATGAGCATCGAGCCGCTGTCCCCCATGAAAATACGCGAGGGCTCAAAGTTATGCGGCAGGAATCCAGCGCATATGCCAACCAGGGCCGCCGCGATGATAGCCGGTGGGTAGGCCGAAACGGCGCCGCCTTGGTCATGAAGCACCGTCAGTGAGAAAACCAAAATGGCCGCGCCGGCGATCATGCCGAGGCCGGCCGCAAGCCCATCTAGCCCGTCAACGAAGTTGATGGCATTAATGAGCACTACCGTAAAGAGTACGGTCAAGAGCGTGGACTGGACTTGGTCCAGAAAAACCGTGGTTCCACCGCCGAAGGGCACAAAGAGGATGGTCCAGGTCAACCCCAGCATGGACAGCAACACGGCGGCGAATAGCTGCCCCACCAGCTTGACCGAGGCGGAGAGTTCAAGCAGGTCATCCAGCACGCCAACCAACACAATTGCGAGGGCCGCCCACACCACCGCTGTCATCTCTGGGGTCACGGGCATGAACCCGCGCGTCAGGGCCGGCAGCTGCGCGGCCAGGAAGGTCGCGGCAACGAATCCGGTGAACATAGCCACGCCCCCGAGCTGCGGGGTGGGCTGGGAGTGTGAATCCCGCTGGCGGATCTCGGCGACCTGGCCGGTGCGGACAAGGAAAGATCGCACGAAACCGGTCGCAAGGAATGTGATAGCCGCAGCGACTAGGAGGACCAACCCCAGTTCGCGTAGCGGTACGCCGGCCGCCCCCATTTAGCTGGCTGCACCACCCTGACCTGGGCGGGTGCGCAGCGATTCAGCGCTCACCCCCAGAACTTCACCAAGGCGCTCGGCGGAGATGGCGCCCTCACGCAATAGGTACGGGCGGGGGCCGGACAAGTCAATGATGGTGGAGGGCTCACCGATTGGAGCCTCCCCGCCGTCAAGGTAGACCTGCACGGTCTCCCCGAGCTGTTGCTTGGCCTCGATGGCAGTCTTCGCAGGGGCCTGTCCGGAGATATTGGCAGAGGATACGGCCATGGGGCCCACCTCGCGCAACAGCTCAATGGCTACCGGATGCAGCGGCATGCGGAGCATCACCGTGCCTCGGGTATCACCCAAGTTCCACGGCAGGGATGGCGCCTGCGGGACTACCAGCGACAATCCGCCGGGCCAGAACGCCTCCACCAGCAGCCTTGCTTGATCCGAGTAGGTAGCCACGAGTCCCTGAATGGTGTCCCACGAGCCCACCAGCACGGGCACGGGCATATCGGGGCCGCGGTGTTTAGCGGCTAATAGGTTTGCCACCGCCTGGTTATTGAACGCATCGCATCCAATCCCGTATAGCGTGTCCGTAGGCATAACCACGAGGCGCCCGTCACGAGCCGCGTTGGCCGCAGCGTCGATGCCCTTGGCGCGCGCGTCGGCATCAGCGCAACTGTAGATTGTGCCGTTCATTCGCTAGAGACCTCCCTGCAATCGTCCACGTTCCCTTTCGCGGACCGCTTCCATCTAAAAGAGTAGCCCGCTGGTTGTAAAATGCTTAGTTTACTCCCCCCACCGCAAAGTGCTAACCGGTTAGGGCGCCGCGGGTGCGGCCTGCGAACACCGCGGTTTATGCCCGTCGCGCCGTAACAAACCGCGACCGCCCGGTGAGATCCTTGAGTACGGCGATCTCGCTAAAGGCGCCGCTTGCCGCCAGCACGTCTTGAACCTGGCGGGAAGTGGAGTCATCATGCTCAATACCTAACAATCCGCCGGTCTTGAGCAACCTGGTCAGCGTTGGAATAAATGCTTCGATGAGATCCATGCCGGATTCCCCGCTGAAGACAGCCATGTGCGGGTCCCAGTACACCTCGGGGTCCAGATCGGGGCTCTCCGGTACGTACGGCGGATTGGTCACCACCATATCCACCTCGCCGTTGAGTTCAGCCAGCGTATCCGCCGCAGTAACATCCCCTCGGTGGACCACTACCCCGCCGCCGTGCGCGTTTTCGCGTGTGTAGGTAAGTGCCGACTCAGACAGCTCTACCGCGTGGACCTGTGCGGATGGAAAGTAGTGGGCTATGTACAGGGCCAAAGCGCCACTGCCGGTGCATAAATCCACCACCACTGGCGCGTCCGGCCCGTGGCTAAGCAGGCTGCGCACCGCCCAGTCCGCCAGCACCTCCGTTTCGGGGCGCGGAATGAACACGCCGGGGCCAACTTTCAGGGTCAATGGCCCAAACGGTGCCTCACCCAGGATGTGTTGAAGCGGCTCACGCGCCGCGCGGCGGGCCACCATCTCCCCGAAGTGCCGGACGAAGGCCGCCTCGAAAACGGGCGGAACCTCCACCATCCCGAGCTGCATGGGGTCGCGGCCTAGGAGGTGAGACGCCAGTAAACGCGCGTCGACATATGGGCTGGGAACACCAGCATGGGAAAGGCGCCCCGCGGCATCACGGAGCGCCTTAGAGAGGTCGAAGGACACGCCTTAGCCCTCGGCCTCGAGGCGCTCGGCGCGCTCCTGGGCCTGAAGGGCCTCAATCAACGCGTGAAGGTCACCGTTGAGCACAGCGTCTAAATTATTGGCCTTGTAACCAATGCGGTGATCCGTAATGCGGTTTTCTGGCCAGTTATAGGTGCGGATACGCTCGGAGCGGTCCATGGTGCGGACCTGGGACGCGCGGTTTTCCGCATCCTCGGCCTCGCGCGCCTCACGCTCCATCTGGTCCAGGCGCGCCTGCAGGACCTGCATCGCGCGCGCCTTGTTCTGAATCTGGGAACGCTCCTTCTGGCAGGTCACCACCAGGCCGGTTGGCAGGTGCGTGATGCGGACGGCGGAGTCCGTGGTGTTCACGCCCTGTCCGCCCTTACCGGAAGAGCGGTACACGTCGATCCGCAGGTCCTTTTCATCAATGTTGACCGCTTCAACCTCGTCCGGCTCGGGGTATACCAGCACGCCCGCGGCGGAGGTCTGGATGCGCCCCTGGGACTCGGTGACCGGCACGCGCTGCACGCGGTGCACTCCGCCCTCGAACTTGAACACGGACCACGCGCCATCGCGGGACGGGGTCTTGGACTTAAAGGCGATGGTCATGTCCTTGACGCCGCCGAGGTCAGACTCGTTGAGCCCCAGGACCTCCCAGGCAAATCCGGCCTTATCGGCAAAACGCTCGTACATGCGGGCCAGATCGCCGGCGAACAAGGCCGCCTCCTCGCCGCCGGCACCAGCCTTGATCTCCATGATGATGTCCTCAGAGTCCTGCTCATCACGCGGGGCCAGCAGGTCGGCGAGCTTTTCCTCGAGCTCTACCACGCTCTTTTCCAGTCGCTCGGCCTCGGCCTTGAATTCGCTGTCCTCGTAGGCCATTTCCTTCGCATCGGCCAGGTCCTCGCGGGCCTGTGTGAGTTCATCGTTGACCTGAATGATCGGGCGCAGCTCGGCGTAGCGCTTGGAAAGCTTGCGGAACTGGGTCTGATCACCGGCGATCTCCGGATCGCCCATTTGCATCTCGATGCCCTGGTATTCAGAGACAATATCGTCTACAAGGGAAACCTGGTTAGCCATTAGGAGTAGTCCTCCTCATCAGCGGCGGCGACCATAGGCGCGGAGCTCGCCACGCCCATGAGGAACTCGCCATTGGACTTGGTCTTCTTCAGCTGCTTGATCAACAGGTCGATAGCCTGGTGGGAATCCAGGTTGGACAGGATGCGGCGCAGCTTGGTCATGATGCGTGCCTCCTCGGGGACCAGCAGCAGCTCATCCTTGCGGGTACCGGAAGGATTGACGTCAACCGCCGGGAATACGCGGCGCTCCGAGATGGAGCGATCCAGCTTGAGCTCGGCGTTGCCGGTGCCCTTGAACTCCTCGAAAATCACGGTGTCACCCGTAGAGCCGGTCTCAACCATTGCCGTGGCGATGATGGTCAAAGAGCCGCCATTTTCGATATTGCGGGCAGCACCCAAGAAACGCTTCGGCGGGTACAGCGCGTTGGAATCCACGCCACCGGACAGGATGCGGCCGGATGCAGGTGAAGAGTTGTTGTACGCGCGGCCTAGGCGGGTGATGGAGTCCAGGAGAACCACGACGTCCTTGCCCTGCTCCACCAGGCGCTTGGCGCGCTCGATGGCCAGCTCGGCCACGGAGGTGTGCTCTGACGGCGGCCGGTCGAAGGTGGAGGAGATTACCTCACCCTTGACGGAACGCTGCATGTCCGTGACTTCCTCGGGGCGCTCATCAACCAGGACAACCATGAGGTAGCACTCAGGGTTGTTGGTGGAAATCGCGTTAGCAATGTTTTGAAGGATGGTTGTCTTGCCGGCCTTTGGCGGGGAGACAATCAGCGCGCGCTGACCCTTGCCGATTGGCATGATGAGATCGATGACGCGGGTGGTCAAGATGTTTGGAGTGGTCTCCAGGCGCAGGCGCTGGTTTGGATACAGCGGGGTAAGCTTGCTGAACTCCGGACGGTCCTTAGCCGCCGTTGGCTCCATGCCGTTGACGGAATCGACGCGTACCAACTGGTTGTACTTCCGCCGGTTGCGTCCGTTGCCATGGGTGTGGGTGTTGCCACCGACTTTAACCTGGCCGGTAATCGCGTCCCCGGAGCGCAGGCCCAGGCCGCGTACCAGCTTGTTATGCACGAACACGTCCGACGCCGCCGCGCGGTAACCCGTGGTGCGCAAAAACGCCACGTTATTGTCCACGACCTCGAGGATGCCGCCTACGGCCTGGAGCTCATCCCCCTCACGGATCTGCAGCTCATTGGGGTTGTTGTTGCCACCGTCATCGTTGCCGCCCCGGTTGCGGCGGTTGCGGCGGTTGCGGCGGCCTCGGCGGCCACCGTTGTCATCATCGTCACCGCGGTTGCGGCGGTTGTTACGGCCACGACGATCGTTATCGCGGCCGCCACGGTCGTTGCGATCGTTGCCGCGATCCCCACGGTCCCCGCGCTCATCGCCGGAATCCTGGGCGTCGCCCTCGCCGCCGTTCTCGCCCCTGTCAGCGCGTTCGGAATCGGCGCGGTTGTTGTCTCGATTGCGGCGGTTGTTGCGCCCACCGCGCTTGTCCCCGTCCACGCCGTTACCGGGCTCAGCGTTGGATTCGGCCTGGTTACCAGAGACGCTCTGCTCATCCTGATTCTCAGAGTCATGGGCGTCCTGGTTGCCTTCGCCATTGCGCGCCTCTCGCCGGGCGCGGTTGCGACGCGCACGGCGAGCCTGGGAACGGGACTCGGAGCGGCAATCGGAACGGCGCTCATCGCCGCCGTCACCCTTAGCCTCGGCGCCGTTTGCTTCGGCCGAGGATCCAGCGCCCTCAGTCTGGTTCTCCTGCGTCTGCTCGTGATTATCCTGGCGCACCGCGCGGCGGCGCGTTGCGCGGCGTGGCTTGTCTCCGCCGAGATCTGCCGCTCCGCGCTCTGGTGCGGCGCTGGACTCCTGGGAATCCTTTCCGGCGCTGGCACCCTTGGCCGGGACCTTGCCCGTCTCGATGGCCTTAATCAGATCACCCTTGCGGAGCCCCGAGATTCCGCGTAGGCCTTTTTCTGCAGCAATCTTGCGCAGCTCAGGCAATTTCAGGGATGCCAAGTTCTGTGCCGCGTTGTTGTCCGTTGTGCTCACGGATGTCCTTTCGTCGCTTCACCGACCCCGCGCCTAAAGCGTGGGCGCAAAAAGAAGTGGATGAAAATATATAAGGGCCGGAAGCCGTCTTGAGGTGAACCGGTTCGCCGCCGCCGTATGGGCCGCTACTTCGAGCGCCTAGGTTGCATGCCCAGCATGAGCCCTTCGCAGGCGCAGTAAAAGCTGTAATGGCAGCGGGATTGTATGGTGACTGCTTGCAGCGCAAGCTGCAGGTCATGGGGCGGAATACCCGCAGGGCGGGGGACGTGCCTATCCGGCTCCCCTCCCGCGGACTATCGATATCTATCTCTGATACCTAGTCCCCTAAAGTTCAGTCGCGCCCCAGTATAGCGCACCACCGCTCCCAGAATGTAACGGACACAGCTAGAGTGGTATTCATGCTCTCCACGATGCAGGACGTACCACTTTCCATTGGGCGCATTCTTAGGTATGGCGCCACGGTCCACGGTGACACCAAGGTGACCACGTGGCATGGCGAAACCACGCCTGAGGGTGAAGATCCCGCCGAGGTCTCCACTTTCTCCGCCATCGCCGCCCGCGCCGCGGCCTTCGCCCACGCCCTCCACGACGAGCTGGGGATTGACAGGGACCAGCGCGTGGGATCTTTTTTATGGAACTGCGCCGAACACCTGGAGGTCATGTTCGCCACCGCCTGCAAAGGAGCGGTATTTACGCCCCTTAATAAGCAGCTGATGAATGATCAGATTCGTCACATTATCAACCATGCGGAAGTTGAAGTGGTGGTAGCGGATCCGCGTTTGGCCGGCCAATTAGGAAGGGTCCTCTCCGGAGCCGAGTCCGTCCGGGCGGTGGTGTTCATCGGCACCGCGAAGCTCGATGACTTGAGCGCGCAGTTACCGCGTGGCGTGGAGGCCTATTCATATGAGGCGTTGCTCGATGGGCGCTCTAGCCTCTACCCGTGGCCCGAGCTTGATGAAAATACCGCGGCGGCTTTGTGCTATTCCACCGGCACCACCGGAGCCCCCAAGGGCGTGGTGTACTCCCACCGCTCGATCTACCTGGAAGCTATGATGCTGCGCGCCACCGATTCGCTGGCCGTCACCCACGGTGAATCCTTCCTGTGCTGCATCCCCATCTACCATGTGCTTAGCTGGGGCGTGCCGTTTGCCGCTTTCATGACCGGCACTCCCCTCATCCTGCCGGATTCCGATGTTTCCGCACCCACGCTCGCCCGCCTAATCGCCGCCCTGCACCCCCGCGTTGCGCATGGCGTTCCCACGGTTTGGATCCAGCTGATGGTCCACTACCTCAACAATCCACCATCGCGTATGTCCTTGGTCGAGATCTACGCAGGCGGTTCCCCCGTTCCGCCACAGCTCATCAAGGTCTGGGAGGAACGGTTCGGTGTAGACGTCATCCATGTCTGGGGAATGGCGGAGACCTCCACCGTAGGGACGGTGGCCCGCCCGCCTCAGGGCGCATCTGGTGAGGCACGCTGGGCCTACCGCATCTCACAAGGCCGCTTCCCCGCCTCCCTGCAGTGGCGCGTGGTCAACGACGGCCAGGTGGTCTCCAAGTCTGACCGGCACTCCGGTGAAATTCAGGTCCGGGGAAACATGGTCACCGCTAGCTACTATGAGTCCCCCACCGCCGTAGACGGCGGGCCGGCCTCGGAATTCCGGGGCAAGGTCGTGGAGAATGCCTCAGACAAGTTCACCGGGGATGGATGGCTGCGCACCGGGGACGTGGGTAGCGTGACCGCGGACGGCTTCCTCACCGTTGAGGACCGCGCCCGGGACGTTATCCGCTCCGGCGGCGAGTGGATTTATTCCGTGCAGCTCGAAAACCTGATCATGGCCGACGAGGAAGTAGTGGAGGCGGCCGTCATCGGCTACCCGGATCAGAAATGGGTGGAACGCCCCTTGGCCGTGACGGTGCTGTATCCGGGGGTTAGCCCGGACAGGGAAACCGCCGAGCGCCTGCGGGACAACATGCGCAAGGAACTGCCCAGCTGGATGCTTCCGGAGTATTGGGCATTCGTCCGGGCAATCGATAAAACCTCCGTGGGCAAATTCGATAAGAAGGATCTACGCACGCACCTAGCGGAGGGCGAGCTCAATATCATCCGCCTGACAGGCCCGGGTGAATCGGAGCAAGCGGATAACTCCCAAGTTAGCGCGCCAGGATCGCGGGGACCGTTAGAAAGCTAGCACCCACGGATTCCTGAGCTGCAGCGGTCAGCCGCACGCCGCATCAGGAGGCATCCGCCGCAGCGCGGGCCCCTACCCCGTTCCAACCTCGTGTGAGCCGGGTCAAAGGGCGCGGCGCCCGTGATGAAACTCCTGCACGCCGAATTTTCTCTGCCCGTTTGAGCCCGTTATGGTGGGATCATGACTGCATCTTCCCAGAGCCCATCAGAGACCAACTCCCAAGATCCAGTCCTGGATTCAGCGCCAGCCCGGGCGCTGGGATCCGGCGCCCACGGGTTCGCCCATTTCGACGCGCCGCTAGCCGATGAATTAGGCAGCGTTGAAACGCTTAACGCCTGGAGCCTCGCCGAAACTTCCCGCTTCGAGGAAACTATCGGCGCACTGCTGGAGCGGCGGGAGGGCCAAGCCCTCATCGTGATCACCCCGGACGACCCGCGCCGCATCGCTGCGGCCCTGGAGACCAGCGGGGCGGGCTTCACGGCGACCGTGCTCAAGGACCTCCCCGGTGATTACCACGTGAAATACACGCGCACCAGCGCTTAAGACTTGCCGGAGGGCTTCCCCCGTGCGCGCATGGCCGCCAATGACATGCGCGCACGGGGATTTTTATTGCGAAAATCACCGTAACAAGGGGCCCTGAACCGATAAAGTAGGTGGCGCAATCTGCTACGGTAGGGCCTAATCGAAGCTCCTTCTGGGGTAAGAATTTAGCCCCAGTGCGAGCGGCGCGCACCCGCCTCTCCGCAGGAGGTTCTACGGTGCCCCGTCAGAGGCCTAGCGCGTACCACTAAAGCTTATTCCGAACCTGGCATCCGCTGCGTGCAGCCCATGCGCCCGCGCCTGTCTAGCAACCAGAGAAGAGGAGCGTGAGCCATGCCCCGTTCATCCACGGAACTATTCCCTGACCAGCTCAAGCTGTCACCCAAGCAGCGTGAAGTCCTCAACGCCCTCCAGGCGTTCCCGCAGGGCGCCAAGTCAGCGGAGGTGGCTCAGGTGCTGGGCATGCACGTCAATACCGCCCGCGGCCACCTGGATGAACTCGTGTTACGCAAGGCGGTGCGCGTCGTTACCGCACCGGCTAAGGGCCGGGGCAGGCCGTCCCTCATCTTCCAGGTCCGCGTGCCGGATAGTAAATCCATTGCCGAGGAATACGTTTCCCTCATCGGCATCATGGCGGAAATCCTCGCCGATAAGGACGAACTCGAGGACTGGGAAAGCGTAAAGGCCCATACGATTGGCCGCAATTGGGCCGCCTCCATCCGCGCCCACGGGCTCGCCCCTTCTTCACCCGAAGAGGCCCGGGACCTGTTGTTTCGCAAGCTGCGCGACATGGGCTTTGATCCGGTGGTCCGCAGCCAGGCCGGTTCCGCCGGCGGCTGCATAGCCCTCGATCTCAATGCCTGCCCGTTCGTCGCTGCCGGCATCCGCCCTTCCCCATTCCTGTGCGCTATCCATGACGGCTTCCTCTCGCACTTGGTCAGCGACGAAAGCGGCGGCAGGCTAAAGCTAGATCTGCACCCGATGATGGGCAACGGCGCGTGCCGCGTGGCCCTGCAAACCGTGGCGTAGCCCGGCAGGAATCCCGCGGCCAAAAATGCTCCCGGGCCGCGAAGCGCGTTTAGGCCTGGGAGACCTCGACCTCGACGGGCCCCGCTACGCCAAGTTCTAATACGCGCAGACCCTGGCCCCTGGCATCGTCGAGGATCGCCTGATCGATCGGCTCGGTGTGGAGCACCATAATGGTCGGGCCGGCCCCGGAAAGGTAAGCCGCGTATCCGCGGTTGCGCAGGCGGTTTACCCACTCAGCGGTCACCGGCAAGACATCGGAGCGATACGGCTGGTGCAGGCGGTCACGCGTTCCCTCCCACAACAGTTCCGGATGGTTCTGCAGCGCCGCGACCTGGACCGCTACGCGGGAGACGTTGAAGGCGGCGTCGGCATGCGTGACGTGCGAAGGAAGTACGCGACGCACCGCCTGAGTCGAGGCGTGAAAGTCAGGGACCAAGGCCGTAGTCTTAATGGACTCATGCACCGGAATGGTCACGGCCTTATAAGCCGGCAAGGACTGGCCATCGACCGGGATATCCGTCCACGATACGGTGGCCGAACCAAGCACGGATGCGGAGGCATTATCCGGGTGCCCCTCAAACGCCGATGAAAGCTGGACCACCTTTTCATCGCTTAACGGGAAACCCGCCAGGCCGTTGGCCGCCGCCACCCCGGCGACGGCGGCCGCGGCCGAGGATCCCAGTCCGCGGGACTGAGGGATATTGTTGGTACAGACCACGCGCAGGCCGCGCGCCTCCACGTCGGCGGCCTTGAGCCCGGAGCGGATGGCCTTGACCACCAGGTGGGAGCCATCGCGCGGCAGCTCAGCTTCCCCCTCGCCAAAGATTTCCACCTCAAGGCCGGAAGAGGTGACCTCAACTTCAACCGTGTCATACAGGGTCACCGCCAACCCTAGAGTGTCATAGCCCGGGCCCAGATTCGCGGAAGAACCCGGGACCTTGACGGTTACCTTGGTGCCAACTTCAAGTTCAGTGCTCATGCCGGTTTATCTTAGCCGGTTCATCGGCTTTTGTTTCCAATACTCCGCAACACTGCGCAACCACTGCGCAACCACTGCGCCAAGGACTAAGGGGCGCATAAATTCGTTGCGCCCGTATCCCAGATTGCGGGATGCGGGCGCGGTTGCGGGCGTTCGTTTAACCCCTAGTGGTCCAGGCGGATGACTGAATTAACATTGATTACATCCTCCAGGTTGCCCAGCTGCTCAACGATGGCGGCGAGCACGTGCTCGCGTGCGGAGTGGGTCACCACGATCAAGCGGGCGGTGCCGCCGAATTCCTCCTGGCGAACGGTGCGAATGGACACGCCCTGCGCCGCGAAGGTGTTAGAGATGGTGGCCAAGACACCGGTGCGGTCAGGAACTTCCATGTCGATGTGGTAGCGGGTCTGAACCTGGCCAAAGTCCGCAATCGGCAGGTTAGCGTAGGTGTTTTCCCCGGGGGCGCGGCCGCCGTGGACGATGTTGCGGGAGGCGCCCACCACATCGCCAAGCACCGCGGAAGCGGTAGGGTTACCACCGGCGCCGTTGCCGTAGAACATCAGGGAACCGGCCGCTTCGGCTTCAACGAAGATGGCGTTAAATGACTTGGATACAGAGGCCAATGGGTGCTCCTGAGGGACAAGGGTTGGGTGGACGCGTGCGGTCACCGATTCCACGCCGGATTCATCCTGAATGCGCTCACAGATGGCCAGCAGTTTGATGGAATAGCCCGCCTCATTCGCCGCCTTGATGTCATCAGCAGTCACGGAGGAAATACCCTCGCAGTAGACGTCTTCAAACTTCACGCGGGTGTGGAAGCCCAGCGAGGCCATGATTGCCGCCTTGGATGCCGCATCGTGGCCCTCAACGTCGGCGGTTGGATCCGCCTCCGCGTAGCCCAGGCGTGTGGCCTCTGCCAATGCGTCATCATAGGAAGCACCGGTGGACTCCATGGCGTCAAGGATAAAGTTGGTGGTTCCGTTGACGATGCCGGAGATGCGCTGAATCTGGTCGCCGGCCAAGGAACGGCGCAGCATGCCCACGACCGGGATGGCCGCGGCCACCGCAGCCTCGAAGTAGAGGTCCACCCCGGCGGCCTCCGCCGCATCCGCGAGTTCATCGGCGTGCGCCGCAACGAGGGCCTTGTTCGCGGTGACCACTGACTTTCCGGACTTAAGCGCCTCAAGAACTAGCTCACGAGGGTAATCAATGCCGCCAATTACCTCCACCACAAGATCAATGTCATCGCGGGCGATAAGCGCCTTGGCGTCAGTGGTCAGCAACTCGCGTGGCACGCCCGGGCGTTCCTTGTCCAGAGTGGAAACGGCCACACCACGAATTTCTGCAGGTCCGCCGATGCGCGCTGCGAAAGCATCACGGTTTTCCCCCAGCAGGCGGAAAACCTCAGCACCAACGGTGCCGTAGCCAAGCAGTGCCACCCCTACGGTTGCGCCCTCACCCTTAGCTGCTCGAGGCTGCGCTTTGCCCACTTGCTGTTCAGTCACGGTATCTCCTGGTGTATGTAGTGCCTATCTCCTACCACCAACCGCCCGTTAAAAGCGGGCCATTGGAAGCAATCAGCCGCGCGATTCCAGACGGATGCGCAGCGTGTTACTGCACCATCTTACAGAACGAGCTGTCTAGTTCCATCGGGGCGTATGTAGCCGCCCCCGAACGGGCCCCATGTACAGCTCAAAGCCATCCAAACGCCCACCGGACGAATGAATAAAATCTCTGGCCCCCATCCCACGCCCGGTTGGCCAATCGTGCAGGAATTTTCCTCTTCCCACTGCGCCCATTGGTCTGCCCTGCTAGATTCTTAGGCAACCGTGCTATGGTGCGCGGCCATCTACCGGGGGAGCTTTGGGGGTAAAGCGCCATATTCAAAGCGGGGATTCCGGGGGATTTACATCGGGAAGATAATTGAAATAAGGAGAATTGACGTGAAGAAGATTTCACGCGGCCTCATTACCACTGTCACCGCCGCAGCGCTCGCCACGGCCGGCACCACCACCGCCGCGGCCCAGACCTCTTCAGCGCCCGCCGGCGGCTGGGACCCAATCGTTATAAGCATGGGTGATATCCCGGATTATGCGAAAATGAGCTCCGATGCCGCCGCGACTAGCTCTAAGCAGCGTGACGACGCGGTGAGCGCCGCCGCCGGAGCCACCGGCGCATCCGAAGACGATGTCAATGTTGGGCTGGGCGTTGGCGCCACGATTGCGGCCCTCGCGACGGCCGCGGCGCTCTACGTTGGCGCTTCCAATCTAGGCATGGTGCCGCCACTGCAGGTAGATCTGCCCCGCTTGAAGCTGCCTCAACTGCCCTCCATCCCTGGACTGCCGCAGCTCTAAGCCCGCCTCACCGCCGAGTCCTTCGCTCCCCCGCGTCAACGCATAATCGCGAATCTCGGGCGCGGGGTGGACTGCTCTAGCGGAGCTGGGTCAACCAAAACCGAGGGCCATGAAAGCGCTAGTTAGCTCTCATGGCCCTTGGTCTATTTTTACCCAATCCTTTTAGTCAACATCGAGGGCAAGGATGTCCTCGATGGTCTCGCGCCGCAGCATCGGCTTGGTATTGCCAGCACGCACGGCTACCACCGCTGGGCGCACCGCCGCGTTGTACCGCGAAGACATCGAATAGCAGTAGGCCCCCGTGGCTGCGAGCGCTACGTAATCCCCAGATGCCACGTCCGAGGGGAATTTGTCCTCCTCGATGAGGATGTCACCGGACTCGCAGTGCGACCCGACGATGCGCGCATCAATGAGCTCGCCCTCGGTAAAACGGCCCACGACGCGGGCATCATAGTCAGCACCGTAGAGGGCGGGGCGGATATTATCGGACAACCCGCCATCCACGCTGAAATAACGGCGAACCGGCACGTCTCCCTTACCGGTCACCACATCCTTGACCGTGCCAATCTCATACGCGGTCACGGTCGAAGGGCCAGCGATTGCGCGGCCGGGTTCGACCAGCACGGTGGGAGGATCAATCTCCAGCTCATCGGCGACGAGCTGCACGGCGTGCAGGAGGTCCTGGGCTACGGCGTTTACATCCAACGCGGTATCCGTTGGGATGTACGGGATACCAAAGCCGCCGCCAAGGTCGAGCTCTTCCAGAGCCATCCCCAATTCATTATGGATGCGCTTGTAAAGTCCCAGGATTCTTTCGGCGGCCAGCTTGAACCCTTCGGCGTCGAATACCTGAGAGCCTACGTGGCAGTGGAGGCCGACTAGCTCGAGATTCTCGGCGTTGAGGCAGGCCTGCGCCGCCGCGAAAGCCTCCCCGGTTGCCAGGGAGATGCCAAACTTTTGGTCCTCGTGGGACGTGGCGATGAACTCATGCGTGTGGGCATCCACACCCGGGGTCACGCGGATGAGCACGCGCTGAACGGTGCCATGCTTGCGCGCCACCATGTCCAGCAACTCAATTTCCTGGGAGGAATCCAGGACCACGTGGCCCACCCCGTTGGTCACGCATGAGGTAAGGAAATTATTGGATTTATTGTTGCCGTGGACCGTGATGCGGTTAGCGGGGAAATCCGCCGCCAGGGCAATCTTGAGTTCGTTGTGGGATGCAACATCCAGCGCTAGCCCCTCCTCATTGACCCACTGCGCGATGCGCTTGCACAGGAAGGCCTTTCCGGCGTAGTGCACGCGTTCGGGCGCGCCGAAGGCGGCGGCCATGTCCTGGCAGCGTGAGCGGAAATCATCCTCATCCACCACCATGACCGGTGAGCCGAACTCTTCCACAAGCTCGGGCAGCGGCACACCAGCGACGGTGACCACACCGTCCTCCTGGCGCTGGGCGTTACGCGGCCACACATGGGCCGGCAAATCATTGAAGTCAGACATCTACATCTTCTCCGGTGCGGATACCCCCACCATGCCCAGCGCGTTGGCCAGGGTCTGGCGGGTCGCGGCGGCAAGGGCGAGGCGCGCGCCGTGGACGGGTTGCGCCTCCTCGCCTGCCTTCGGAAGGATCTGGCACTGATCGTAGAAACGGTGGAACTTGGAGGCCAGATCCTCGGCGTAGCGGGCCACGCGGTGCGGCTCGCGCAGGGTTGCGGCGTCCTTGACCACTGCCGGGAACTCACCCAGGGTTCGGATGAGGTCACCTTCCTTCTCGTGGGTCAGCAATGACAGGTCCGCATCCTGGTAGCTAACGCCTACCTCCCCTGCCTTGCGCGCGATGGAGCACAGCCGGGCGTGACCGTACTGCACGTAGTAGACCGGATTATCTGAAGACTGGGACGCCCACAGGCCCAGGTCAATATCGATGGACTGATCCACGGAGGAGCGCACCAGGGAGTAGCGGGAAGCGTCAACGCCAATGGCTGAAACCAAGTCCTCAATGGTAATCACCGTGCCCGCACGCTTAGACATACGCACCGGCTTGCCGTCCTTGAGGAGGTTGACCATCTGTCCAATAAGCACCTCAACGGAATCCGAGTCGTAACCCAGTGCCGCAGCCGCCGCCTTCAACCGTGCGATGTAGCCATGATGATCGGCTCCCAGCATGTAGATAGCCAAGTCATGGCCGCGGTCGAACTTGTCAGCGACGTAAGCGATATCGCCGGCGATGTACGCGGCGTTGCCATCAGACTTGATAACCACGCGGTCTTTAGAGTCCCCGTAATCGGTGGATTTGAGCCACCAAGCATCCTCAGCCTCGTAAAGGTGACCCTCAGCTTTGAGCTTATCCAGGGCCTTGTCTACAGCGCCGGACTCGAATAGTGAGTTTTCATGGAAGTACACGTCAAAGTCCACACCGAACTCATGCAGCGATTCCTTGATGGCAGCGAACATCATCTCAACGCCTTCTGCGCGGAAGTTCTCCTGGACTTCCTCATCGCTTCCATTGAGGGCCTCGGAGTTTTTGTGCAAAACATCGGCGGCAATCTGGTGGATGTACTCTCCGCCGTAGCCGTCCTCGGGGGTTGGCTCGCCCTTGGCCGCGGCCACTAGGGAGCGGGCGAAGCGGTCAATCTGGCCACCGTGATCGTTGAAGTAATACTCACGGGTGACATCCGCACCGCAGGCTTCAAACACGCGGCCAAGGGAATCCCCCACGGCCGCCCAGCGGGTACCGCCTAAATGGATGGGGCCGGTTGGGTTTGCGGACACGAACTCCAAATTGATCTTCTGGCCCGCATAGAGGTCATTGTGCCCAAAGGACTCGCCGGCAGCCAGAATCTTGGCTACGGAGTCACCCTGTGCCGCGGCGGCCAGGCGGATGTTGAGGAATCCCGGGCCGGCGACCGATGCTTCCTCGATGGCGTCCGACTTGGCCAATGCCTCAGACAGCCACGTAGCCAAATCGCGCGGGTTGGCGCCAGCCTTCTTGGCCACCTGCAGCGCAAGGTTGGTTGCGTAATCCCCGTGCTCCGGATTACGTGGGCGTTCCACCGTCACGACCTCCGGGAGTACGGAAGTATCCAAATCATGCTCCGCCATCACCGTGGTGGCGGTTTCCTTAATGAGTTGTGCCAAATCTGCAGGAGTCATAAACGAACAGTTTAGACCAGCCGCCTAGTCTTAGGCGATTTAAGTCTGCTTTTCTGCGCCGAGACCAAACGGCATGGGCCATGGGTAAATCCCGTCCACCACGCCTGCGCCCCACAGGCGTACAAACCCAAGCGCTACCCAAGTCCACCAACCACGACGCAACAAACGAGATAAACCCGCCGCTAAATGCATCGACCGCCATCGCAAAGCCCCCGCGGTAGTCGACCAATCCACCAAGACCAGCCACCTCGCGGCCGCAATAGCCCTCGACGCCGGCATTACAGCGTAAAAGAATTTAAGACCTAGGGATGCGCCAGCTTTCACGAATCCATACTGCGGTCCCCAAGGTTTTGAAACCTCAAAACTCATAGGAAAAGAGTCGCTTCGTTAAGAAAAGTTAGGTAAATCATGGCACCCGCGTCATTACACCGCCTTGGGAGCGTGCCTTGAGTGTGCGAATGCGTTACCAAACCGTCGCCTAAGGCTTTTTGCGGTTACCCTCGAGTAGTGGACACCCGATTAGGACGGATACTGTGTCCGTCAGAGAGGATGTTCATTATGAGTCAAACACGCCGGAAGTACACCTCGGAGTATCGGGCGGAGGCAGCCAGGCTGGTCATTGAGACTGGTCGGCCGATTGCTCACGTTGCTGAGGAAATCGGAGTCAGCGCCGGTTTGCTGGGCAGGTGGGTCAAAAATGAGCGCGAACGCCAGGGAACCGTCGACGGGATGAGCGAGGCCGATCTACGTGCTGAGAACGCCAGGCTGCGCCGTGAGTTGGCTGAGGCTCGAATGGATAACGAGTTCTTGTCAAAAGCAACAGCCTTCTTCGCTGCGAAGCAACGACAGCGGAACGATTCGAACTAATGCAGCGGGAGAAGGCGAACTACAGCATCAAGCGCATGGCCAGGCTTTTGAAGGTATCTCGTTCTGGCTTCTATAAGTGGGTCTACAAGCAGCGGCAGCGCGATTGCGGCGAGGATAGGCGCCAGAACTACTTAGAGGCGCTGGACAAGCAGATTAAGAAGATTTGGGATGAATCAGATGAAGTCTACGGCTCACCACGGATCACTGCGGAACTAGCCGATTACGGCTTCTATCCTGACCGCAAAACGGTTGCCAAAAGGATGCGCCTGATGGGTATCGAAGGCATCTCGCCACGCAGGTTCGCTCCTGTCACGACCATCCAGTCCGAGCACGGGTCGAATCTTCCTGACCTGGTTAAGCGCCTGTTTGATGCTGGTGATATTAACCGGGTATGGCTATCGGATATTACCTATCTGCGCACCGGTGAAGGATGGTTGTACCTGTGCGTTATCCGCGATGGGCATTCCCGCCGGGTGCTGGGCTGGGCGATGGATTCTGCTCAGACAACGCACTTGGTGGAACGTGCACTGCGCATGGCGCACACGCTGCGCGGTGAAGTACCTGATGGTCTGGTGTTTCACGCTGACCGTGGGTGCCAGTTCACCAGCACACAGATGTGGCAGGTTTGTCAGGAACTAGGGATTTCCCAATCTGTGGGCCGTACAGGGGTGTGCTTTGATAACGCGATGAGCGAGTCGTTTTGGTCCACGCTCAAGACCGAGTTCTATGACCGGTCAACGTGGGTCACTAGGGACCAGGCATGCAAGGCGGTGGCCTATTGGATTGAAGTGGTCTACAACCGGCGGCGCCGACACTCGGCCATCGGGATGATCCCACCCGTTACCTTCGAAAACCAGACCACCCAAGAAAAGACCCCAACTACCGCGGCCAATACTAAAGCCGCTTAACTACGTGTCCACGATTTGCGGGCAACCCCATTTTTAATAAGGCTAGCCTGCTAGTTATGGCAAACGCGAGAATATGGTCTAAACTAAGCAGGTGCGTTAGAACGCGCTTAGTCTCTGTAGCTCAGCGGATTAGAGCATCGGTTTCCGGTACCGAAGGTCGCAGGTTCGATCCCTGTCAGGGACACAAGTAAAACACTCCCCACACACGCGAATGTGCTGTGAAGGAGTGTTTTCTCGTTTAATACGTAGATGGAGGAACTCCACATGGAAGCCAACCACGATACTGATGCCCTGTCCCTCGCCGTTATGACCGCGGTGATGTACGAGCAGGCACAAGGTAGGGTGCAAAGCGATAGCGAGCTGCGGGAATGCTACCAAGAGGATTTGGACGAGTTCCCACAGGAGACCACCTACACCGTCGAGGAATTTATCGCCGCGGTGAAGAAAAACCGGGCGAAGGCATAAACCACCACGCCCCACAAATGCTTTAAGCCCCTACCGCGCGCGGGTAGAGGCTTAAAATACTGCCGCTCATCCCCCAGTCCCGGGGATTAGAGCTTAGAACAGGTTGTCAAAACCGCCCTGCTCGATGGCGAGCATGCCGTACATCATCAACGCGCAGAGAATGAACGTGATGACTGCCATTGGAATCCACGCTACAAACTCGCTAACCCAGCCGTCAGCTTTGTTCCGTGCCTCAGCCTCGCGTGCCTCTTGCTCCTGGCGAGTAGTCATAAGATTCAGTGTCCTTTCGGCTCCGCTACTCCCCACATAGGGGGACATTCACTGTGCGGTAGTTTAGCAGCTGCGCCGCGCAAAGGTGAGCAGAAAATCCGCAATACTCTCTGCTGAACAGGTAAAACTCAAGAATGAGTACACACACGTGATGCACGCCACTAAATCGGTCACCTCAATGGGGGAAGTAAACCCTTCCCAAAGGGCGCCGTATTAGCTTTTCAGGGCCCCAAAGTTAAGCCTCAGGGTCTAGCCCGTTCTCCAGCGCCTCGACGAATTCCTCGCGATCAGCGAACATGCGGTTGATATCATCACCGTCTCCCAGAATCCACAAACCGGTGCTCTCATCGTAGGCAAGGGCGCCATCCGGCTGGGACTCAAACGCCCTTTCTATGGCTTCCTGCTGCTGAGGCGTTGGCTCAGAGTCTTCAAACTGCTCTGGTTCCCCCAATACATCGGTAAGTTCTTTCAACGCCGAAATACCGTAATGCTTGTACTGGCGGAGCGGATGCTCGAAAAGTTCTTGGCCCATCATGGCCACCATCATACGCACGCCTAGGCCGAAGATTGTGCACCGGGACTGCACCACCAATAAGACCTTTTTCTGGCTGGCTAACGCCCGCCTGCCCGCTTGCCCACCAAGGGTGATGGCGCTTTGCTCCCGTGGGCCTAGTACCCCTTCGGGGTCACGAACCACATGATGAAATAAAGGATTGCCTGCGGGCCGGGAATTAGGAAGGACGCTAGGAACAACGCGCGAACCAGCGCCGAATTAAGCCCGTAGGTCTCCGCGATACCACCAAGCACGCCCGCTACATACTTGTCTTCAGTGGACCGATGGAGATTAGCGCGCAGGAATCTATCGAGCCTGGAATTAGTATTCCGGCGACCATGGTCGCTATCCAGCCCCGAGTCCTTTGAGCCGTAGGAAGCCCGGTCAAAGTTGAGCTCCGAGGCGCTGCCCTCACCATCAAAGCCTCTTGGGCTAGGGGTTGGCGAACCATATGGGTTAGAAGAGTCGAATCGGTTGTCCATGTCTAAGCCTTCCTGCTTCGCTTCTGCCGGACAGCTTCAAGAACACCGCCGGTATGGTGACTTATTCCCGATTCTATAGAAACGGCCCGCTTAACCTTCCCGGATGGCACGCCGGCAACTGCCGTTACTAGCAAGGACCACACACCCCGCCCGGCCCCCACCCCTACCTAGCCGGTTGGGTGCGATGAAACCACGGACAGACTTCTAGGCCGCGGAGCCGAGTTCGGCGGCCAGGCCACGCCGACATCTATCATTGCATCGACTAAATCTCTTGGCCACCGCTAAGCAGCTCATCGGGGACGAAACCCTCATAGCCAGGGATGTTATCGACCTCCATAACGCCTTCGAAAAAGCGGCGTAACGCCTCAACATCACGTTGATCCAGGTGATCGAAGACCAGGCGACGAACGGACTCAACATGCTCCGGGACCGCGTTTGCGAGGTCCCTCTTGCCCTGCTCGGTAACCTCGACCACAACCCCGCGGGCGTCATTGGGGTCCTTGGCTTTAGTTACGAGCCCACGCTTTTCCATGCGGGTAATCTGATGCGATGCGCGGGAGCGGTCCCATTCCAGTTCTTTGCATAGGTCCCGCACGCGCACAACTTCTTCATTGGATTCGGTTAGACTCACCAGGACCGCGTACTCCGAGGCCGTGAGGTTGGAACACCGGATGAGCGTTTCCTCCATACCGCGCCCAATCTTGCGGATTGCGCTAAGCACTAAGCGCCAGAGTTCCTGTTCCTCTTCCCCAAGCCAACGAGTCTGTGCTGTCATGACGACAAACCTAACATTTCATTGGCCAAAACTCGGCATCACTCAGTAACCGCATTGTACGTATGACGCTGTTCCAGCTACCTACCGAGCGTGGGCAGCCTTTATCGCGCTGATAGATATCTCAGTCCGCCCTGGAATCCGGGAATAGCGTTCTGGCATGCATGTGAGAACGATGACCTGTCCATGACGGCCGGCATCGGTAAATAGCGTTGACATCAACTCTAAACGCGTGGAGTCAGTGGAGCCCAAGGCGTCATCCACGATCACCGGTACGTTTGCCTCGCCCTCTCCAAGTAGATCGGCGATGGCGAAACGGGTGAGAATAGCCAGCTGCTCCTTGGCCCCGCCGGATAACTGGTCTAGTGGTACAACGATGCCGTTGCGAATGCGCTGCGAGACGGCCAGGTTCTCGTCCAATTCAAAGGACACCTCGCCGCCATAGACAGTGCGCGCTAGGGCGCTAAGCGCGCTGGCGAAAGGCGCGGTGTACTTAGCATGGGCCTCATCGCGATGGCGCAGTAACAGTTCATATAGGTAGCGGGCCGCCTCCGCGCGTTGCCGTAAGGCCGCCGCCTTGCGTTCGGTGGCTTCCAAGTATGCCTGCGCCTGCTCAAGTTGTTCAGCGGCCCCCATTCCGGCCTGAATGTAGCCTTCAAGCCCTTTGAGTTCCAGGGAACTGGTGCGTACCGTGTCCTCCAGGGATTTCATGCGCGCGCGGGAGCCCTCCAGCAACTTGGCCGCCTTATCCACATCTGCTGCAACGTAGAGCTCATGCGCCGTCCCCAGCTTGTCGACCGCTAGGGCGCGCGCTTGCTCCGCGGCTTCTACCGCATCATTGAGTTGATGATCCGGCGCAGACTCACGGGCCTTCGCCAAGGCTGCTTGCGCGCGTTCGAGATTGTCTTGTGCGTTCTCGACCTTGACCTCATGGCGTACTAGGTTCAATGCGGCGGGGCTCTGCTTTAACTGGTCAAGACGCACGCTCAAGGACTCAACCGCGTCCCGCGCTTCCTTAGCCTCCATTTCAGCCGCCTGGAATTCCTCAGCGGAAAGCTCGAGGACATCTTCCTCACCCTCTAAGTCACCCTCTAAGCGCGCCAGCTCCGCTTTGAGGTCATCAACATCGTCATCGCCCACGGTCAGAGCGTATTCCCTGCGGGCCGCATCCAGCTCCGCGGCGATGACGCGGTGTGCCTCACGCTTATCCCTGAGCTCTTCCAAGGTTTCACACTCGTGTTCCGCCAGGAGGTTCGCCAACTGGCTCTCCAGCCTCTCTACCACGGCAGCAAGGTCTTCCGCAGAGTCATCCGCTCCGGCGCGATAAGTCAGGGTTACGTCACCGATGGAAATCTGCGTGCCTTGGCGAAGATCCACAACGCTAGCCTTAGCGCCGGCCAGATGCTCTTCCTGCTGCCCATCAACCTCGAACGTGAAGCCAGAGGAAGATTCGATTTCCAATTTCGCAGCGGAGGATTCGTAGAGCTTGCGGGCCACCTGAATCTCACCAGCTAGCTCTGAAGCTTTGCGGACATCCTGGTCAGTAACGTCCCTGCCGCTGGCTGCGGCCCGCTCTTTAGCTGCCTTAAGCACCACCTCGGCCTTGCCAATACCAGTCAGTTTCCGTTCAATCTCGCCCCTTCGCCGCTGCGCTGCAGCGATGGACCTCGAGTTCAAAGCAGCACGTACGGCGGCTTGGGTTTCCTCAAGGCGTTTTTGCGCCTGTACACGCTGGACACCCAACGATTCAGCCTCGGCCTTTTCATGTTCGGCCTTTTCCTTCAACGGCACCAGCTCCGCGGATAAGAGCTCCGCCTCCCTTTCGGCTTTCTCCACGCTGTCTCGAAGTTCGCCGCGCTGCTTCCGTTGGTCTACAACCCTCTGCAGGTCCTGCTCCGCACGCTCGGCTTCCTGAGCCGCGGCGTGGTAAACGTCGGCGGCTTTAAGCCCTTCGGCATGAGCTTTGACTCGCTCATCGACCTCCGTCCGCGCGCTGGGGAGATCAGCCTCGGCCTGCTTGAGTTGTTTGTCTAGGCGCTCGTAATCCGTGACGTACCCGTCCATGGTGGAGGCTTTAGCCATAGCGTCATCCACGGACTCACGGGCTTGGCCAAGCTCTTTTTCCAGCTTGGCGAATTCTCCGGTAGGGCGGCCGCCGGCGGTGAAGTATTGGCGGTATTCAGCCTCGACGGATTGCATGAGCTCCGTGTCTTCCAGCGTGGCCGCACCTTCAGCACCCACAGACTTGCCCTCGAGGGCCTGGGTAAGACTGGGTATCCCGACCGCTGAGACCGCATGCCCCAGCTGATCCTGGCGAAGGAATAATGTATCCATGAGCTCAGAATCAAGGTGCTCCGCCAATATTTGCTCCAGGCGTTCATCCGCCTCTCGCCCGGCCAGGCGCTCCACGCGCGGACTCCTAATGTGCAGCTCGGCTGAAGCCTTGCGCAAGAAGCGCTTCATAATGGTCAGCTCGAACGGACCAACCGTCACGGAGACGGTGATTTCTGGGCCCACGTCCTTACCGCTGGGTTGCAGGGGCAGCACCGTGGACTTCTTACGGGCGGAGTGCTTTTCCGTGAGCACCACGTTCAGCGCATCAAGGATGGTGGATTTACCCGCCTCATTCTCGCCGTGAATAACCACCACGCCGGTTTCGGGCAAGGCGTCTAGCATTAGGTGATCAATGCCGCGGACATTTTTCAATTCGATGGAATGAAGAACGAAGGTACCCATTAGTTTTTCACTCCCTTACGGCTTAGGCGATAAAGCAAATTAGCCGCGTCACGCGCTACCGTTGATCGATCTAATTCGCCGAGCAATTCATCGAGAGCGCCGCGCGCATACCCCGTGATATCGAGCTCTTCCAGCTCTTTTTCTTCCGGTTCCAGGTGCAGGTCCATCGTCCGCTTACGCGGTCGCAGCGAGGCGAAGACTGGTTCAAGTTCAGACAATTCTTTCTGAAGGTAGGCCTGCACGCTAAGGCTTACGGTTCCACGGAGGCCATACTTGATCGCCGTGGTGGATTTTGACGGGTAGGCCTTGAGCAGCTCAATGAATTCCTCAGCATCCGCCTGGCTATCCACCGCATGCTCCAGGGCTTCGAAGTGCCACTCACCAATCTCGCGCTTGTCAACGGCTACCGTGGCTCCTTGCTGAGCGCTTGGTTTGTCAATGGTGACCACCAACGCATTCCCTGAATCGGATTCACCACCTCCAGAACCGACTTCCTTGTAGGCGGTAGTTTCCGGCGCACCGGAAAACCAGACCGCACCGGTGCTGCCCCAGCTTTCCGTCGAGTGGGTATCGCCTAGCGCCACGTAATCGATTGCCCCGCGCCTAAGCGCGTTTTCGACCGTGTCCAAGTCAATAATGTCCGGCGCCTTATCGCTCTCGCGGGAATTGACCTGGCCGTGCCCCACCACGATGCGGATTGAATCGGTGGTCTCCAACGGCTCAATTGCCGCCGCAACAAGGTCATAATTGGCTCTCTTGGACTTGTACGGAGCGCCCACAATTTCTACGCCATCTGCGGCCTCGATCGGTTGCGAGGAATCCAGCACGTGTACATTTTCCGCGCTGCTGCTAAAAAAGATGGAGTCCGCGACAAGCGGGTCGTGGTTGCCCGGCAGCAAATAGACAGGCACCGGCAGGCGCGAAAAGGCCTCAAAGGCCCGCAAGCGCGTGCGATCTTCCAAGGCGTTGTGTTCAAACACGTCCCCGGCGACCACGATAAAGCTGGCGCCGGAATCTACAGCCAGTTCGCCCAACTTGGTAATGCTAGATAGGCGGGCCGCGCTAAAGCGCGCCTGCGCATCATCATCGAGGAACCAGCGGGTCATCCCAAGCTGAAGATCCGAGGTGTGAATGAACGTAATCATAGAATCCACTTCTACCACTAGCACCGGACAAGCTTGGAGCTAGCGGGTCAGATAATCGTACAGGTCTTCTATATCGCTGACGCCGCGCAGCAGATCGATATTAGTGGTTGACACCGCACGCAAGGCCTTGCGCAGTAAATCCATGTCTGAATCCTCCAGGGCTGGGGCAGTCTTTGGCCGCGGTACCTCCGAGAATTCACGTCCGTCCCAGAACAGCGCGTTGCGTTCTTCTTGGGAAAGAGCCTTAGAAGTTCCAAGGAAATCACGGGATGCTTCCTGCGCAGCCTCGATGACGGCACGCTCCAGGTTGTGCATTTCTATTCCCCGCATAGCGAACATCACCGTGGGGTCAGCATCGATGCGGGCGGACAGGCGATCCGCCACGGCCAGGACGTGTTTGCAATACGTCTCTGGGTCTGGGCACGAGCAGCTCAGGCGCACGTCACTGATGGTCTCTGCGAATAGAAGATCAAACAGTTCTTCGTTGAACATGCCCTCACGCACATTGCGCATGGAATTAGCGGTGCGCGCCATAACGTCATAGACCTTGCCCAAATCTTCCGCGTCGCGATACGGCAGGTAAAAAAGCACCTCAAAGGGCTGGTTCTGGCTGCCGGCTACCTTTCCGTGGATGGCCCCATTGCGAATGTCGAGATCCACCACATGACCGTCGCGGGCGTATTGCCTACCCCGGCTTAGCCTTCCGCTTTCAGCGGCTCGTGAAAACATTGAGGCAATCCGCGTAGCCGCAGTGTTCAGCACCGAGCCGGAGTGATCTACACGCTCTACCTTGGCCTCCTCGGGCGAGGTCACGCGCTTGCGCGTGCCAAAGTTAGCGTAGATAACGTTATTATCGTCATCGCGCACAGCCACTATCTTCTCCTCCCATCCTTTTTCAGGCTTTGCAGGCTGCTGACCACCGCGGGTATCACTATCACGGCCTTACTCCTGCGACCTGTAGCTAAGCAGCTTGGCCAGTTGCTCCGGTTCGAGTTCAGTCAGCCAACCTTCACCCTCGCCCACCACGGCGCCGGCCAGTTGGGTCTTCCCGGCCAGGATATCCTGGATGGACTCCTCGAGCGTTCCTGCGGTGATCATCTTGTAAACCTGTACATCGCGCTGCTGACCAATACGGAAAGCACGGTCGGTGGCCTGATTCTCCACCGCCGGATTCCACCAGCGGTCCATGTGCACCACCACGGAGGCGGCAGTTAGGTTCAGGCCGGTTCCGCCGGCCTTAAGAGACAAAATCATCGCCGGTGGGCCATCCGGTTCCTGGAAGTCCACGACCATGCGGTCCCTTTTTGCCTTGGTCACCCCGCCGTGCAGAAATGGAATGTCCTGACCCAGCTGCTGTGTTAGGTAGGGCTGCAGGATGTCCCCGAAGGCCTTGTATTGAGTGAAGACCAGGATCCGCTGGCCGGATAGTTGGGCCTCATCAACAATGCGCATCAGCTCCGCGACCTTGCCGGAGCGGTGCTTTCCTTTCAGTGTTACCGGGGAACCATCCCCCAGATACAGTGCGGGGTGGTTACAAATCTGTTTAATCCGGGTCAAAGAGGCCAGCACTAGGCCTCGGCGAGCCATCCCCTCGCGTTGCTCTAGCTGCAATTGCACGTTATCTACGAGCGCCTTATACAGTGCTGCCTGTTCGGAGGTGAGCTTTACCGTAATAATTTGCTCGGACTTCTCCGGTAAGTCATCGATGATGTTTGGATCGGTCTTAACGCGTCGAAGGATAAACGGCGCCGTCAGCAAGCGCAGGCGTTCCGCCATCTGCTCATCATTTTCCCGCTCGATGGCCTTGGCAAAATGGTTGCGGAAAAAACTGGTTGAACCCAGCACCCCAGGATTGCAGAAATCCAGGATGGAACGCATTTCACTGAGCCGGTTTTCCACCGGCGTACCGGTCAGGGCAATACGGTGGCGAGATGGCAGGGAGCGCACAGCCTTGGACGCCATGGTGGATGAATTCTTAATCGCCTGTGCCTCATCCAACACAACGCGGTCCCATTCAACCAGCGCCAATGTCTTATGGTCACGGCCCGCGGTGCCGTATGAGGTGACCACGAGATCCGCTTGAGAGGCGGCATCCACGAGTTTCGCGTCCTTGAGGCGGTCTGGCCCGTGATGAACCGACACGGACAAGGAAGGAACGAACTTTCGCGCCTCCCTCGCCCAGTTACCCACCACGGAGGTTGGTGCTACTACGAGCGTGGGTCCGGTTGTCTCTTTCCTGGCCTTTTCCACAGCAAGCAGGCTCAGCAACTGCAGGGTTTTACCCAAGCCCATATCGTCCGCCAATACTGCGCCCACGTTATTGCGGGACATCCAGTAAAGCCAGTCCACTCCGCGGCGCTGATACTCACGCAGTTCCGCATTGACCGTATCCGGCAACTCGATTCGCTCGGGCGCCTTGGTCTCCATTCCACCCAGCAGCGAGGTATGCCATTCGGAGCCACGGAACTCCACCGGTTCGCTGACCATTGATTCGAGCGCTAGTTCTCTCAGCTCGCCGATGGTTACCTGACCAAATTCTTCGTCGCCGTCCACCATGGCGTTATACTCACGCGTCTTAAGCTCGGCCTCCGCAACGAGCTCCTGCCAGCCCTCCTGCCCCAACAGGCGGGCTCGTTCGGCGGCGCGGACTAACTTATCCAATTCCTTCTTCGCCCGCTTGCGGGAGGTTTTGGCCAGCTGCTCCATGTACTCGGTGATTTTGCCGAGGGACGACGTATCCGCCATCACCCATTCACCGCGTAGCTTGATAAGTCCGGACTTGGAGCGCACCAGCTGGTCCATTTCCGCCTCAGTTAGGACAGTATCCCCAACGGATATGTGCCAGTCATACTCGACCAGCTTGTCCATCCCAACATGGGATACGGTGGCGGCGACGGCCGGATCCCGAATCTCCCGGGTTTCGATGTGCGCCTTGGTTTCCATGTGCGCCCACGACTTGGGAAGCATCACCGTAAAGCCCGCCGCCTTTAGTGCTTGCACATCCGCGGAGATGAAACGCACCAAGTCATCCGTGCTCAGGTAAACGTCCCAGTCACCCGCTTCATCGTAGGAGTACGGGGTTTCCGACGAGTGCGCCGGATTGAGCAACGGGGAAATTTCCATGGCTCGACGGTGGGCCTCGCGGAGTTTTTCCACGCTGCTGCGGTCTAGTTGGGAAATACGGATTGGCTGCGGGGCATCCGTTCCAGATCGCACCGCGACTCGCACGGCCCAAGTATCGCTCGAAACGTCTTGCCGATCGTCATTTTCTGGCTCATCGTCCGCCAGATAGCCCAGCGCAGCGTTGCCCGAAACCTGCTCGAAGTCAGCATCCTTAGGGGGCTCCTCAACGATAAAGAGCAATTGAAGATCGATGGAGGTTATGGATTCCTTCCATTCGTTAATACCCCTGAGCAGCTGGGCGCGCCCGCGCTTGATGGGCGCGGTCGTCAAAAGGTTCCGCACGAAGTTATGCCACTGATACGGGCGAGGCTCATGGATAAGCGGGGATAGCTCCGCATAGGTAATCCAGTGCGCAAGCTCACCGGCCATGTCCTCGGACAAACTTCGATTGTTGATGGTTAGCACCCCTGGGGCCGCGGCAACCATTTCGGCTAACCAACCACGTTCTCCAAGCCCTGAGGCCAATTCCCACATGGGATACCACTCGCCCGCTTGATAGGACAGGCGGATGGTAACCCGCCCAGCCTTAACAAAGGATCGCAGGCCTTTATACATGCGAACGAGCCACATGAGATCACGTCCCATCGCTTCCCGCTGGGCCTTCGTGGCCGCGGGCGTTTCCTCATCGAGGAATGCGAGCATCGCCAGGGTGCGCGGGGTTTGCTCCGGGGCGAACATTGCCATGGGAATCATCAGGGAGACTTCTTTTCCCTTCGGCGTACGCAGGGATACGCGCGCCCGGTTGCGGAAGGATTTCTTTTTCAAAATGCCTTCGACGACCTCTGGGAAGGTGCCTTCTGGCACTTCATCGGGGGTCACAATCTTGTGGCCATCTACTCGTTCGATCCACAATCCAAGCCCCGATACCGGAAGCCACAGCCCGTGGAGAACGAATTTAGACATGCGAAATATTCTAGCAGCCACGACTATGCGGCGGCCGCGCCGAAGCTTTTCAACACGTAGCGGCCGCCTCGCCGACCATTCCCGCTGGAGCGCTGACACGCGGCGGTACGCTCGACAAACGGCAATCGTTACCGTTCCGTTATAAAACTCGCTAATAGCTGCGCATTAGCCCTATAGAACCTTAATTTTCGCTGTACGCAGGGCCGTATCCTGCGAATATCGTTTGGGCGAAGACCGCCTACTCGTTACGGTGTAACAAGCTCCGTGTAACCACGGACAGAATTATGTTTAAAAGTGTTTCACCGCATTTATTCCGCTATCACAAAAGACAATAGGGAGATGAAATGGATACTTCGACGTGGTACGTCATTGCGATCATCATCTACATGTTCACAATGCTTGCCATCGGCTATTGGTCCTTCAAGAAGACCGATGAGTACGATGATTACGTCTTGGGCGGCCGCGGCCTTCACCCATTCGTAGCCGCTCTATCCGCCGGTGCATCTGATATGTCCGGCTGGCTGCTCATGGGCCTGCCTGGCGCGTTGTTCTTAACCGGCATGTCCGAACTCTGGATGGCAATCGGCCTGCTTATCGGCGCGTGGGCCAACTGGAAGTTCGTTGCCCCACGCCTCCGCGCCTACTCGGAGGTAGCGGGCAATTCTATTACGGTTCCTTCTTTCTTCGAAAACCGCCTGCGTGATTCCTCTCGCGTCCTGCGCATAGTCGCCGCGCTCGTGATTATTTTCTTCTTCACGTTCTACGTTTCCTCCGGCATGGTCTCTGGCGGCCGCTACTTCGAGTCCACCTTCAACGGTGATTACTTGACCGGCATGCTGATTGTCGCGGCGGTGACCGTGGCATACACCTTCATCGGCGGGTTCCTGGCCGTTTCCTACACCGACGTTGTTCAGGGCCTTCTCATGTTCGGTGCCTTGATGATCGTGCCAGCATTGGCCATCTTCTCACTTGAGGATCCCTCCGCGATTTTCACCTACGCCACGGAGAACTCCTACGCCACCGGCGGCGTCATCGACGCGAACCCTGATTACTTCAACTTGATCGCGGGTGTAAGCGCGGCGGCCATCATCGGTAACGCCGCGTGGGGCCTGGGTTACTTCGGCCAGCCACACATCATCGTCCGTTTCATGGCTCTGCGTAACTCTGCCGACGCCAAGCAGGGCCGCTTCTGGGGTATTTCATGGATGTTCTTGTCCCTGGTGGGCGCCGTGTTCGTGGCACTGGCCGGTACGGTTTTCTTCACCCAGACGGACTACTCCATCGTGGACCAGGAGAACTTTGAGACCATCTTCCTGGATATGGCTCAGGCTATGTTCCACCCACTACCAGCCGGCTTGGTTCTGACTGCGGTTCTTGCAGCGATCATGTCCACCATGTCCTCTCAGCTGCTGGTGGTATCCTCCTCCCTGATTGAAGACCTGTACAAGATCGTCGCAAAGCGCGATATCAACCAGGGCGTGCTAATCAACCTGTCCCGTACCGCTGTGGTTGCCATCGCCGTTCTGGCAGCAATCTTGGCCATTAACCCGTCTGACTCCATCCTGGGTCTGGTTGGTTTCGCATGGGCAGGTTTCGGCGCGGCATTCGGCCCGCTTGTACTGCTCTCCCTCTACTGGAAGCGTCTTAATGCTCCCGGTGGAATCGCCGGCATGATTGTCGGCGCGGTTGTCACCATCGCCTGGGGCATGAATGAGACCACGTCCGGGTGGATCTACGAGATTGTTCCTGGCTTCGCCGCGTCCCTCATCGTCACCGTAGCCGTCACGCTGATGACCAAACCTCCGCACGCCGAGGTTGCCGCCGAATTCGAGAAGGCCGAAAAGCTGGCCAAGCTCTCCGCGAAGGACGAAAACATCGATTTCGAGGATGCCGCTGAAAAAGTCTAGGCAGACATCCCATTCCGCGTAGCGTTGCACCCCTCCGGCCCATCGCCGGGGCGGGTGCTTCGTGCTTTTAAATGAAAGTTTTTAATGAAAGCTTTCTCATTCGACACACCTTAAATTTGGCAGTCATAAGCGTTAAGCTGGATTTAGTCATAAGGTTAGCCTTGGAAGCTAACGGCATGGAAGTAGATGAAAGGATCCACTAATGTTCTCCTACCGCAAGCCAGCTATTGCCCTTATCGCAGCTGCCACGGCGCTATCCCTAGCCGCATGCAATGATAGCGATGATGATCAGGCTCCAGCAGCTCCGGAAACCCAAGTCTCCAACGACTCCGGCTCCAGCAACAACGATTCTGACGATCGCGACGATAACGACGACCGCGACGACCAGAACGACGACCGCGACGACCAGAACGACGATCGCGACGATCAGAATGATGACCGCGATGACCAGAACGACGATCGCGACGATCAGAACGACGATCGCGACGATCAGAACGACGATCGCGATGATCAGAACGACGATCGCGACGACCAGAATGATGACCGCGATGACCAGAACGACGACCGCGACGACAACGACGATCGCGATGATAACGACGACGACCGTTAATCTCTTATAATTCCCGCAGTGCGCGGGAACCGCGGCGAGGTTTTCTCGGTCCAATAGGGCATGGAACCTCGCCGCATTTATCTTTCCATAGTTATCTGCCTTACCGCAGCTTTGGGCTTGAGCTATCTCCTCCCTCGCCTTAATCCGGTAACTCAAGCCGGCCTGCCCGCCCTGTCCTCATCACTTGGCCGGATTGAAACGGTTCCCCAGCGCCAGCGCGTACTAGGTTATAAACGCGAGGAATTTGGCAACGGCTGGGCTAGGGTGCCGTCTTCCCAATGCACGTCGAGGGAGATGTCCATCATCCGCCAATTGCAAAGCGCCCCACCGGGTTGCAGCGTATCGAGCGGTTTGCTTCACGACCCCTACGCCAATGTGATGCTGGACCTGTCCAACCCGGAGACCAAGTTGGAGGTAGACCACGTATTCCCGCTTTCCGCCGCATGGGATATGGGAGCACACGCCTGGGACTCGAACAAGCGCGTCGAATTCGCCAATGATCCTCTCAATCTCGTGGTCACGGCCCGTAAGCACAATCAAGATAAATCGGACCAGCTCCCCTCCCGATGGCTACCGCCGCATGCAGGTGCCCACTGTTGGTACGGCAGGCGCCTGGCCGCGGTAGCCGCAAAGTATGACCTACCCCTGACCGGGGAGGACACCCGGACGGTTTCCGCAGCTTGCCGTTTCGCTTTCCTTGACTTGAGTAGCTAGGCTCAAGGGCACCATTGACAAGCGAAAAAGGACTCAATAGTCCGCAACCATGAAAGGCATGTGACCAACTCGCCATGAGTTTGATCCTGTACATCCTCCACGTCGTCGCAGCCATCCTGCTTCTGGGACCCGTAACCGTTGCTGTTTCCAGCTTCCAAGGGCAAATGCTGAAAGCCTCGACCGGTGACACCGCCGCGCTCGGCGCCGCGCGCGTTCTGCACCGAATTTCCGATCAGTATGGCCTGTGGTCCGTCCTCGTGCCTGTATTTGGTGCAGCCCTATTGTTTGTTGATTGGGCAACCTACGGCCAGAGCTACAACTTCCACCTGGCGATTGTTCTGTCCATCGTCGCTTGGGGAATCCTTTTCTTCCTGGTAACCCCTAAGCAGAAAAAGGCGATGGCAGCACTCGAGGCTGGTGATCATTCCTTTGACTACGCTAAGGCTAAGAAGCAGCTTTCCATGTTCTCCGGCATTTTCTGCCTGGTGTGGTTGATTACCGCACTATCCATGTTTGCTTAAACAACATACGCAACCATTAGTACCCCGCAGTCGCTTATACACAGCGCTGCGGGGTACTTTCATACCCACCGACCAAGGCTATCGGCCGACAATCTGCAGCAGGTAGCGGTCAGTAGCAGCAAGATAGATAGCAAGAAGGCTCGTGCCGGAAAATTCCGGCACGAGCCTTGTGGTGCAGCCTTCAGGTGGCCACGTTGGTTTTAATCGCGCCAGCGGCCGCGGCCGCCACGGTCACCACCGCGCCCACTACGATCATCACGGAAACCGCCACGCCCACCGCCGCGGCCGCCACGGTCTCTTCCGCCGCGGTCATCGCGGTCGCGCCAACCGCCACGGCCACCACGATCACGATCGTCGCGGCCCCGGTAGCCACCACGGCCTCCACGGCCACCACGGTCATCGTCGTAGTCCCGGCGAGGAGGACGGCCCGTATCCTTCTGGATGTTAATCAGCTGGCCTGAGATTCGGGTATCCTTCAGGCGGTCAAGAACCGCAGGGTCCAGGTTCTTAGGCAGGTCAACCAGTGTGTGTCCCACGGCAATAGTTATGCGGCCAAAGTCCTTGGAGGACAAGCCACCCTCGTTGGCGATTGCGCCAACGATTGCCCCTGGGCGTACATTCTGGCGCTTGCCCACCGCGATGCGGTAGGTCTCAAAGTCGCCATCCGGACGGCGTTCACCGCGGTCGCGGCCACGGTCCCGGAAACCAGCACGGTCACGGCCTCCACGATCCCTGCCGCCACGGTCATCGCGATCGAAACGGTCGCGACGGTCTCGCTTCGGAGCCGGCTGCTCCTTCATCAGGAACTCTGCATCGCCCTGCGCGGCTACGGCCAACGCTGCGGCGATGTCATCCATAGCCACGTTGTTAGTCTCGGAATACTTGCGAACCATGCCGCGGAACATATCGAACTGCGAATCGCCCAGCTTCTCCGTGATTGACTGGTAGAAGTTTTCCTTACGCTTCGCATTGACTTCATCAACGCTGGGCAGATCCATCTCTTCCAGGCGCGCATTAGTAACGCGCTCGATGGAGCGCAGCATGCGGCGCTCGCGAGGGGTGACAAACAAAATCGCCTCACCGGAACGACCCGCGCGGCCCGTGCGGCCGATGCGGTGCACGTAGGATTCAGTGTCGTTCGGGATGTCGAAATTGACCACGTGGGTAATGCGCTCAACGTCTAGGCCGCGGGCCGCCACATCGGTGGCCACCAAGATGTCCAGACGTCCATCCTTGAGTTGATCAACGGTGCGCTCGCGCTGCTGCTGGGCAATATCGCCGTTAATCGCTGCGGCGTTGTAACCCTGCGCACGCAGCTGCTCAGCCACGTTTTCGGTCTCATGCTTGGTGCGTACAAAGACGATGATTGCGTCGTAGTCAATGACCTCGAGGATGCGGGTAAACGCATCCATCTTCTGGCGGTGAGGGATCAGCAGGAAGCGCTGGGTGATGTTGTCATTGGTTCGTCGCTCGGACTTGACCGTAACTTCCGCGGGTTCATTCAGGTACTGCTTGGACAGGCGGCGAATTGAATTAGGCATGGTCGCGGAGAATAAAGCAACCTGCTTGTCCGCCGGCGTATCAGCCAGGATTCGCTCCACGTCCTCCTGGAAACCCATGTTAAGCATCTCATCAGCCTCATCGAGCACGAGGTACCTAAGCTGGGAGATGTCCAAGGAGCCCTTTTCCAGGTGGTCGATGACGCGGCCCGGGGTACCCACGATGATCTGTGCACCGCGGCGCAGGCCGGACAGCTGGATACCGTAGGCCTGACCACCGTAGATTGGCAGCACCTCGATGCGGCCTAGGTGGTCGGCGAAGGACTGGAAGGAATCAGCAACCTGCAGTGCCAGCTCACGGGTTGGGGCAAGCACCAAGGCCTGTGGGTGACGCGCCTGCTCATCGATGCGGGAAAGGATGGGCAGCGCAAACGCCGCCGTCTTGCCCGTACCGGTCTGCGCAAGGCCTACTACGTCGCGGCCCTCCATGAGCAGAGGGATAGTCTGCTGCTGAATTGGTGAAGGGGTGGTAAATCCTACCTTGGCTACTGCCTGCTGAACCTGCTCTGGGAGGTCAAGATTCGCAAACCCCTGGGATTGTTCGTTGGCCGAGTCATTGTTCTCGGCGCCGGCGTCCTCAGAAGTTTCCGCAGCCCCGGTGTCATGATTTTCAGAAGCATTGCTTGCTTCGACACCTTGCGAGATTTCCTGAGATTCCGACTGATTAAAATTATCTTCTGGCTCGTTCACGCCGCCAGTGGCGTTATCGGTAATGCTCATTGCCCAACCAACAGTACGCGAAGTCCAAGCTAATAGCGATTTAACGCCCAGCCCCATCCGCATTGGTGGGCATAAACACGTCATGACGTCTCGAAGCTTCAATCTCACAAGGCCCAACCCCACCCCTCTACCCCACCCCCGCCCCCGTCAAGCGCCCGGGCCGTACCGCCGTGCGTAACTGTCGCATCCCCATTAGGACGCCCCGCTAGGATTGCGTCTATCAAACCCCCACCGAAAGGCTCCGATGTCTAAAGCGTACGCCGCCTTAATCGCTGGAGTAGCGGCGCTGCTCGCCCTTTGCGTTGGCGTGGCATTGTTTTTCTCAGGCCCCGTTGATATCCCACGTGATAAGCCGCCTACCAACGGCCCCGCCGCCTTCCCATCCCCACCGGAATCCGGATCGGAACCACTTAAAAACTACGTGGCGCTAGGCGATTCCTTTGCCTCTATGGGCAGCCGGACTACGGCTAGCCAGGCGGATCGAGAGTCGGCTCTATGCATGCGCAGTGAGGATAATTACGCGCGCATCCTGGCGGGAAACCATAACCTATCCCTAACCGATGTTTCCTGCCAGGGCGCAATTACCGCCCACGTTACTTCCGAACGCGAGGCGGATTTTGGCGGAATCCCTCCCCAAGCTTCCGCCTTGTCCCGGGACACCCAATTGGTCACCATCAGCATGGGCGGCAATGACATTTCCTTCGGCGCCATGGCCGCGTGCGCCGCTACCGGACAGGATTGCAGGCAGACCCTGGGTGCTCGGGTGGATAGGGCCATCAGAGGGCTGGCCGCGAAACTTGATGCCGCATACGCGGCAATCAAAGGCTCTGCCCCGAACGCGCGGATTATCGCCACGGGCTATCTCCCGCTGGTAGCCGAACCGGATACGTGCGAATTCACCAACAGTATCTCGACTCCGGACCTAGACTGGTTCGTAGAGGTAACGAACCGGGTTAATGGGGCGGTAAAGGATGCGGCCGACCGGAACGGCGCAACGTACGTTCTTCCTGCGAATGCGCAGGAACATACCGGTTGCGCCGAGCCCGAATTGCGCTGGACAAGTTTCGATGGCAAAGCCACCGGCTCCTACCCCATGCACCCCACCCCGGAGGGTCAGCGGGCAATGGCCGCTGCTATCGCTGACGTCCTCTAGGCCAATTCAACAGCGCGCACCCCGCCGCAGCCAGGAGCGCCCCACAAAGCGGTAGTCAGGGGTTAAAGCGCGGCAAGGATCTCGTTGACGGATTCCTTAGCGTCTCCCAGGAGCATGTCCGTGTTTTCGTTGAAGAACAGTGGGTTTTGAACACCCGCATAGCCGGAGCCCATCGAGCGTTTAAATACGATTACCTTTTCGGCCTCCCAGACTTTAAGCACCGGCATTCCGGCGATAGGTGAGCCTGGTTCCTCAGCACTGGGGTTGACCGTGTCATTCGCTCCGATGACAAGAACCACGTCCACATCGCCGAAGTCATCGTTGACTTCATCGAGCTCCAGGACAATCTCGTACGGAACCTTGGCCTCGGCGAGCAACACGTTCATGTGTCCCGGCAGACGTCCCGCCACCGGGTGAATACCGAAGGTCACATCCACGCCGGCGTCCCGAAGCTTTGCTACCAAGGATGCCACCGGGTATTGGGCCTGCGCCACGGCCATGCCGTACCCCGGGGTAACCATGACCTTCTTGGCCCCCTTAAGCAGTTCGGCCACCTCAGCGGCGGACGTCTCCGTGTGCTCACCGTAATCACGGTCATCGCCTGCGGCAGCGGCCTCACCGCCGAATCCGCCCAAAATTACGGATATAAAGGCTCTGTTCATGGCCCTACACATTACGTATGACAAGTACGCACCGGATGAACCAACCAATGCGCCCACGATGATGAGCAACGGATTGCCCAACATAAATCCCGCAGCAGCTGCGGCCCAGCCGGAGTAGGAATTGAGCATGGATACCACAACCGGCATGTCCCCGCCGCCAATGGCGGCCACCAGGTGAAAGCCCAAAAATAGCGCTAGGAGCAGCATGATGCCCATCGCAACCCAGCCCAGTGCGGAGTGCCCGGCCAGCATGAATACGACCATCCCAGTTAGGGAGATGACCAAAATACCCAGGTTTAGCAGGTGGCGGTGTGGCAGTACCAGCGGTTTGCCGTTCATCTTGGCGGACAGTTTGAGGTAGGCCACGATGGAACCTGTGAATGTAACAGCACCGATGAAGATGCCAAGGTAGACCTCTCCCAAATGGAATGTCTCGAAGTCCGAGCTGGAAGAATCCGCGTCCACGAAAGAGTTAATGCCGATAAGCACCGCCGCCAGGCCCACGAAGCTATGGAGCATGGCGATAAGCTCCGGCATCTGCGTCATTTCCACGCGCTTGGCCCGCGGGATACCAATGGCAGCGCCAATCCCCAGCGCCACGACGATAAGGAGCAGGGTTGCTAGCGGCCCGTTGGTCTCAGAGCTCGATCCGGAGGCGGCATCAACCACCGCCTTGACCACTGTGGCTATGAGCGCAATGGCCATTCCCATGATTCCAAAACGGTTACCGCGGGAGGACGTTTCCTGCTTGGCCAAACCGGCCAGCGCCAGGATAAACAGCAACGCAGCAATGAGGTATGCCAGGTTGGTAAATCGGCCCGCCCACTCCACGGTTGTCGACATGGCTTGCATTAACGCTCACCTCCATCAAACATGCCCAGCATTCGCCGGGTGACAAAGAATCCGCCGAAAATATTGATTGATGCGACCACGATGGCTACGAACGCCAGGGCGCTTACCACTAAGCTGGATGACCCCACCTGCAAGATTGCCCCAATAAGAATGATGCCTGAGATGGCATTAGTCTCGCTCATCAGCGGTGTGTGCAATTTGTGGGTTACGGCCGTGATGACGTAAAAACCCACCACGATGGCGAGCAAGAGAAGCATGTACTGGCTCGCCACCTGCATGGGGCTAGCGAGAACTAGCGCAACGCCCAACAGGCCGGCAATCAATTTCCAGGCCACACCCTTGCCACCCTCGTGCGCATCCACGGCTTGGGCACCATCCGGAGCGCTTAGGCCCGCGGGAGTCACAGCAGGCTGCGCAGCGGCGGATACCTTGACCGGCGGCGGTGGCCATAGGATATTGCCAATCCCCTGGTCGCTGGCTTGGGTGACGGTAATGCCACGGATAATTTCATCATCTAGGTCAATCACAAGTTGACCGTCCCTGCCGGGAGTCATGAGCTTGAGCAGGTTGACTATGTTTTGGCCAAACAGCTGCGAGGCCTGCGCCGGCAACCTGCCGGCCAGGTCCGTGTAGCCAATAATCGTTACGCCGTTATTGGTGGTTACCACCTCGCCCGCGCGAGTGAGCGTGCAGTTACCACCGTTGGCCGCGGCCATATCCACGATGACTGAGCCCGGCTTCATGGCTGCCACATCGGCCTCGGTCAGCAGAACCGGTGACGTACGGCCCGGGATGTTCGCGGTGGTGATGACAATATCCGCCTTGGCCGACTCCGCAGCATAAAGCTTGGCCGCGGCCGCGGCTTGATCTGCCGTCATTTCCTTGGCGTAGCCATCATCGGATTCCTGCGTTTCAGCTGGAATCGGAACGAACTGCGCGCCCATCGATTCCACCTGTTCGGCCGTCTCCGGCCGCAAATCCGTAGCTCTAACCACAGCACCCATGGAGTTCGCGGTACCGATGGCCGCCAAACCGGCCACACCGGCGCCAATGACGTAGACCGTGGCCGGGGGCACCTTGCCCGCGGCGGTGACCTGGCCGGTAAAGAGACGCCCGAACACGTTGGCGGCCTCAATTACTGCCCGGTAACCGGCGATGTTCGCCTGGGAAGATAAGACATCCACGGACTGCGCACGGCTGATGCGCGGGACCGCGTCCATGGCTAAGCCCGTGAGATTTCGGCCGGCTAACTCCTCTACCAGTTTGCCGCTTCGGCCCGGGGCCATCCGCGCAATGAGTACCGCCCCCTGGCGCATCGCGGCCCTGTCCTGTTCACGCGGGGTATCGAGCGCGGTGATGATATCGGCGCTCCACACATCATCGCCCACTATCTCTGCGCCTGCTTCTACATACTGCGGATCAGGGAAACTTGCCTGTTCGCCGGCCCCGGCCTGCACCTGCACCTTGTAACCAAGCTTTATAAGCTTAGCTACCGTGTCTGGCGTGGCGGAGACCAGCGCATCAGGTTCCCGCGGGATTCCAATGAGCACTATTCTCGCCTTACTTGTTGCACAACAATAGTTACCCTTTAAGGTCTATCCCATACCCGCATCCCGGGGTAGCACTCCAGGAAAGTCCCGGCAGTAAAGCGATAAACTGCACAGAAAAAATCCCCTCTTAAGAGGGGATCTGACAAGGCAAGCCTTTAGCTGTGAACCGGCTAGTGGATGCGCTCACCCGCCTTATACGTGCGCCAGGTCAGCGGCATTCCCGGACGGTATGCCAGATCGATGGCCTGATGGGTATTTAGTACATGAAAGTCAGCAGCGGCGCCCGCTAGGATCTGACCCTTGGCCGGGCGCCCTTTAGCGTCCTTGCCGCCGTCCACGGCATTGCGGCGAAGCGCCTTGGCACCGCCTAAGGTGGCGGCCTCAATCGCCTCGTCTAAGGAAAGATGCTGCTGCAAGACAGCAGTAGTCACGCAATAATTCATCGATGAGGTGTAAGAGGTGCCCGGGTTGAGGTTGGACGCGATCGCTACGGTTACACCGCTATCAAGCAGCTTGCGGGCGGGTGCTAGGGGCTCACGGGTGGAGAGATCGCAGGCGGGAAGGACCGTCGCCACGGTCTCAGATCCGGCGAGTGCGGCGATGTCCTTATCGTCTACGTAATTGACATGGTCAACCGACGCGGCCCCCAGATCCACGGCCATCTGCACACCGGGGCCATCGCCCAACTGGTTGCCGTGCACTCGTACCCCAAGGCCACGGGCCAAACCGGCTTCTAGGACGCGGCGAGATTGCTGCTCATCGAACGCGCCGCGCTCGCAGAACACATCAATCCAGTCCACGTGCGGGGCTACGGCGTCCAGCATTTCGCCGCACACCAATTCCACGTACTCTTCGGCATCTGCCCCGGGCGGAACCAGGTGCGCGCCGAGGAAGGTTACGTCCTCAACGTATTGGGAAGCTATAGACGCTGCCAACAATTCGGAGGCCACGTCTAGCCCATAACCGGTCTTGGTTTCCACCGTGGTAGTGCCTCCGGCGGCCGCAGCTGCCAAGCGTTGCCGTAGAAGCAGCTCTAGGCGCTCGCGCCCAGCGTTGCGGGTGGCTTCCATGGTCACGGCAATCCCGCCGGCCTCGTAAGAGCCGCCAGAGATGCGGGCCTCAAACTCCGCGCCGCGGTCACCGTCGAAGATCATGTGGGTGTGAGAGTCCACCCAGCCGGGCAGCACGGCACGCCCACCAAGATCCTCCACGTCAACGCGGCGTCCTGAGGAATCAACCTCCGGCGCCTCATTCGCAGGACCAACCCAGGCAATCACCCCGTCATCTACTACAATCGCAGCGTCTTTAATGGTTCCTCTATCGGTCACGGTGCGCAGTTCGGAAATTCCGGTAAAAAGGGTGCTCATAGTCCTTCTGATCCTAGGTTGGTGGAATTACCGCGGGAGGTTAAGCCCGCGGTACGGTCACGCGGAGTGAGAACGGGTTTCTGGAGTTAGTCCTCGCGGGAGCGGAACTCCATTGGGATGCGAACTCCGCGCTCGTCGGCAACTTCCTTGGCTCGGTTGTAGCCTGCGTCCACGTGGCGGATTACGCCCATGCCTGGGTCGTTAGTCAGCACAGCACGCAGTTTAGCCGCCGCCAAATCCGTGCCATCGGCAACGCTTACCTGTCCTGCGTGGATGGAACGGCCCATGCCCACACCACCGCCGTGGTGGATGGATACCCAGGTGGCGCCGGAGGAAACAGCCGTCATGGCGTTGAGCAGCGGCCAGTCGGCCACGGCGTCGGTGCCGTCCAGCATCGCCTCGGTCTCGCGGTACGGGGAAGCCACGGAACCGGAATCGAGGTGGTCACGCCCGATGACGATCGGTGCGGAAATCTTTCCTTCCTTGACCAGTTCGTTGAACTTCAGGCCCGCCTTGTGGCGCTCGTTGTATCCCAGCCAGCAGATGCGCGCCGGCAAACCTTCGAACTCGACGTACTCCTCCGCGGCATCGAGCCAATTGATCAGGTGCTCGTTTTCGGGGAAGAGTTCTTTGAGGGCCTGGTCGGTGACCCTGATGTCTTCTGGATCGCCGGATAGCGCAGCCCAGCGGAATGGGCCAAGGCCCTCGCAGAACAGCGGACGGATGTACGCGGGGACGAAGCCGGGGAATTCGAAGGCTCGGGCATAGCCGGCCTTGCGGGCCTCGTCGCGAATGGAATTGCCGTAATCGAATACCTCGGCACCCTCGTCCTGGAATTCCACCATGGCCTGCACCTGGGCCGCCATGGACTCTCGAGCCTTCTTGGTGAAGGTGATTGGATCAGCCTTAGCCTCGTTCTGCCAGTCTTCGACGTTAATTTCCGTCGGCAGGTAGCTCAGCGGATCATGAGCCGAGGTTTGGTCGGTAACCACATCCACAGTGAACTCGCCCGCGCGCTGGCGGCGCAGGATCTCTGGGAATACCTCAGCGGCGTTGCCCACCAACCCCACAGACAGTGCACGCTTTTCTGCCTTTGCGGCTAGGACCTTGCGGAGCGCTTCATCGAGATCGGTTTCAACCTCGTCCAGGTAGCGCTTAGACTGACGGCGCTTCAACCGGGTCTCATCCACGTCCACGATGAGGCAGGCGCCTCCATTGAGGGTGACGGAAAGCGGCTGTGCGCCGCCCATGCCGCCGCAGCCACCGGTAAGGGTGAAGGTGCCGGCCAGGGAGCCGTTGAAGCGCTTGCGAGCAACGGCAGCGAACGTCTCATAGGTGCCCTGGAGGATGCCCTGGGTGGCGATGTAGATCCAGGAGCCCGCGGTCATCTGGCCGTACATCATTAGGCCTTCTTCCTCTAGCTCACGGAAGTGCTCCCAGTTTGCCCAGTCACCAACCAGGTTGGAGTTAGCCAGCAGAACGCGTGGTGCCCACTCGTTGGTCTTCCACACGCCAACAGGCTTGCCGGACTGTACAAGCAGAGTCTCATCGGACTCGAGGTCCTTGAGGGTCTCCACGATGGCGTCGAAGGCTTCCCAGTTGCGTGCGGCCTTGCCGGTACCGCCGTAGACCACTAGGTCTTCGGGACGCTCCGCGACCTCGGGGTCAAGATTATTCATCAGCATGCGCAGGGGCGCTTCAGTTTGCCAGGACTTAGCGTTGAGCTCAGTACCGCGCGGTGCGCGCACTACACGTGGCTCTGACATGGGGGTTTACCTCCAAGTGTCTTCTTGAACGAACAGATACGGGTACTCCCAGCAGCACTTTCCTATCGCCCATTGAACCTTTCGCTACGGGCCGGATAACCGGGGCTGTCCCCTTGCACAGGTAATGGTTGCGTAAGAAACGCCGCGCATTAAGGCGGGTGATTTTCCTTGTGCTCAAAACTAGAACACCCGGCAACTGTGCGGAAGGCCACACAGCCGCCAGGTGTCCGGGATACGAGATTTTCCAGTTAGTTAGCTTATTTCAGCGCCCCAACTTCCCGTTCCACCCGCTGGAGCAGCGCACCGCCATGTACCAAATGAACCACCTGCTCAATCTCGGGGGCCAGGAATCGATCCACCCCTGGGCCTTCAACGGTCTCGCGCACCGCAGCCACCGCCGCACCGGTACCAGGGGCCGGGGTGCCGCCCCGCATGTCGATAGCGCGAGCGGCCGTGAGAATCTCGATGGCCAACACGCGCTGGAGACCGTCGACGGACTTGCGCAGCTTACGCGCCGCGGCCCACCCCATGGATACGTGGTCTTCCTGCATCGCTGATGACGGGATGGAGTCTGCCGATGCCGGCACGGCTAGGCGCTTGAGTTCGGACACGATGCCGGCCTGGGTGTACTGGGCAATCATGTGGCCGGAGTCCACGCCCGGGTCGTCCGCAAGGAAAGCATTGAGGCCTCGGTTGCGGGCGGTATCGAGGAAGCGGTCCGTTCGGCGCTCGGAAATGGATGCCAGGTCTGCGGTGACAACCGCCAGGAAGTCCAGGGCATAGGCGACCGGGGCTCCGTGGAAGTTACCGTTGGAGGTAACCCGCCCGTCTAGGGCCACGACCGGGTTATCCACTGCGGCCGCCAGCTCGCGGCTAGCCACCAACGCGCAATGGTCCAGGGTGTCGCGGAAGCCACCGGCCACCTGTGGGGCGCAACGCACCGAGTACGCATCCTGCACGTGGGACTTCTTGAATTCCTCGTGGGCCGCGGCGAGGATCTCGGACCCCTCGGCTACGGTTAGGATATTGGCCGCAGCCGCACCCTGCCCCGGATGCGGACGCAGTTCCTGGAGGTCAGCGGCGAATACGGTCAAGGTTCCCAAAAGGCCCTCAACGGTCATGGCGGTGGCGATGTCCGCGACCTTGGCGGCCGCACGCAGATCGGTAATCGCCAGGCAGAGCATGCCCAGCATGCCGTCCGTACCATTGATAAGCGCTAGTCCCTCTTTTTCGCGCAACTGCAGTGGCTCAATGCCAGCGGCGGCAAGAGCCTCCCCGGCGTCCTGCACCTCGCCACCGTTGACGCGCACGTGACCCTCGCCCAGCAGCGCCAATGCGCAATGGGACAAGGGCGCTAAGTCACCGGAACATCCCAAGGAACCATACTCGTAGACGACGGGCGTGATACCAGCATTAAGCGCGGCCGCATAGGTCTCCGCTACCACTGGGCGCACACCGGTGCGGCCGGTACACAGTGTAGACAGGCGCAGGAGCATCAGGGCCCTGATGACTTCCTCTTCTACCTCGGGGCCGGAGCCGGCCGCGTGGGAGCGGACAAGGGACAGCTGCAGCTGGGCACGCAGCTCCTGTGGGATATGCCGGCGGGCCAGGGCGCCAAACCCCGTGGAAATACCGTAAACAGGGGTTGGGTCGGCCGCGAGCTTTTCGATGTGCTCACGGGTTTCAGCCACGGCCGCAAGCGCGGCGGGATCAATATTGACCTTGGCGCCGTAGCGGGCAACGGCCACCACTTCTTCGATGGTGAGCGCGCCGACGGATAGCGTCACCGTGTCTGGGAAATTGTCCTGAAAAACGTCAGAAACGTTAGGCATGGGAGTAACTCCTTGAAAAGTAGCATGCGCCACACCTTGATATCAGCCACCGATGACTCCACCAGCCTCCGGGATTGATACAGGTAAGCGCACTATTTCAGCGTTTACTCGCGCGACAGCCTAACGCGATGGGCCTATCCTACACGCCCATACATGCGCTCGCCCAACGACTTAGCCGCATTACTTAGCATGTTTAAGCATTTATCCTTGCGTGCATCGTCCGCGCTGCCGAATGGGAACGTCACGGCAAGGGCCGCCGCCGGGCGCTGTAGGTGATCCTGGAGCGCCACAGCCACCGACGCCTGCCCCTTGGAGACTTCCTCGACTTCCTCATCCCAACCGCGCAAGCGGACCTGCGCCAGGCGCTCGCGAAAGTCGCGCAGGCGACCTCCCTGGCCGGAGGCGGCAAACACGGCCCCCGCCTCAACCTCTGGAAGTTGGGCCAGCATGACGCGGCCGGATGCGGTGGATAGGGCCGATAAGCGCACCCCTTTTTCAGTAATCAGCGACGGGGCGCCCTCCGCGCGATATTCCTGCAGGTATACAATCTCAGAACCCGACAGGCGGGACAGGTGGCCGGAGCCGCCCATGAAGCTGGCGATCTTTTTCATGTGCTTCGAGGCCAAACGCACCAAAGGCTGCTGCGTGGTGTATGCGGATGCCATGGAATACGCCGCCAGCCCCAATCCGTAGGCCTGCTGTTCTGGGATATGGACCACAAAGCCCGCTTCAACGAGCTCGTTGAGCAGGTGATAGGTAGTGGATCGCGGAAGGTCCAGCTCACTGCGAATACGCGATGCGGAAATGGGCACATCAATGGAGGACAGGAGAGTCAAAATAGCCAGTGTGTTGCGTGCTGCGGGAACTTGTGACTTCGCCATAAACTCCCATTGTAACGCAGAACACACAGGCCTTCCGTGGGCGTACGTATTCCATCCCCGCTCAAACCACGCCCCTAAAACACCGCTCGTAGAAAGGGCCATGACCATATCTGTTATTCCTTTACCCATCGGCGGCCCCCTCCGTTTCCCCAACCCGAGGCGGCCCACCACGGGGTGTGCGTATCGACGCCTTAGCCATATCGATTGCCCAGCCCTAGACATGGTCAGAAGCGCTAACCCTAGCCCTAGCGAACGTCTTGCCCCTGCATTCCGTCCCCTGTCGCCTGAAGCCAGTAGCATCGGTGGAATGAACACCGTTACGGACAAGCCCCTGTACGCCGAGGCGCCCGAGTGGTCCGGCCGTTCCGATGGTCCCGGCCCCGAACACGCTCGCTGGCACTCAGCCATATCCCCTTTTCCTTTAGCGAATAAGCGCCATTCGGCCCCTCCCGGCGCGGTACTTCTTGGCTTCGCCTCTGACGAGGGCGTCGAGCGCAATCACGGTCGCCAGGGTGCCGCCCAGGGCCCAGCCGCACTTCGCGCTGCCTTGGGTTCCCTCGCCCTCCACGACGACTACCCACGATATGATGCCGGCACCATCACCACTCAGGGTGATGACCTGGAAGGCGCCCACCAGGAGCTATCCAACGCGGTCAAGGAAATCATCGACGACGGGCACCTAGTCATCATTCTGGGCGGCGGTCACGAAACCGCTTTCGGCTCCCACCGTGGCGCCTACCAGGCACACCATGCCCCACTGAACATCATCAACCTTGATGCGCATTTCGACCTGCGCCAGGCTGAGCGCCCAACGTCCGGCACGCCGTTCAAGCAGATTGCCGACATGGTCAACGCCGACACCCCGAACAGTTTCCGCTACTCCGTGCTGGGCATCTCTAAACCAAACAACACGAAGGTCCTCTTCGACACCGCGGAAGAACTTGGCACGACCATCCACCTTGATGAAGAGCTCGTCGACCTCACGCCAAACGAATGCGCCAAGCTAGCCCACGACATCGCCGCACAGGACCAGCCAGTCCATCTGTCCATCGACTTGGACGTCCTCCCAGCCGATATCGCCCCAGGCGTGTCCGCACCAGCTGCCTTGGGTGTCTCCTACGACCGCATCCGCGCCATGGCCGTTGCCATCGCCGCGACCGGCAAGCTCACCTTGGTCGACATTGTCGAGCTCAACCCTGACTTCGACATCGACTCCCGCACCGCTAAGGCTGCCGCGCGATTGATCAACGACATCATCATCGCCCACGCCCAGGCAACCGCCGACTAACCAAAAGTCGAACACCCCAAATCAAATAAGCGCCGTTCTTCCCCATTGCAAGGAAGAACGGCGCTTAATCGTCAGAACCCACACGCCCTAAAGCCCCCTAGCCACCTAACGCGTTAGGCAACCCAGTTCAGACAGAACACAATCCATGGCAACGCCACGATGTCGATGAGCACTGCACCTGACAGTGGCACCACAATCATCGCGACCTTGGACTGCAGACCGTGACGACGACCAACAGCGTCCATGTTTGCCACAGCAACTGGCGTACCGCCCAGGCCGTGGCCCATCATGCCGCCACAGATAACAGCAGCGTCGTAGTTCTTGCCCAGCACGCGGAAGACCACAAAGATAACGAACAGCATGAGTACAACAACCTGTACCGCCAGGATGACGAACAGCGGCAGCGCCAGGTCGTACAGGTCCCAGATCTTCAGGCTCATCATCGCCTGGGTCAGGAAGAAGCCCAGGGAAATATCGGAAATCAGCTTCAGGGCCTTGTCGTGGACCTTGAACCAGCCAGCAGCGTCGTTGATGTTGCGCAGGATAATTGCGATGATCATCGCGCCCACGTAGCCAGGCAAGGAGTAACCGGTCATGTCAGCGAACAGGTTACCCAGGTAAACGCCGATAACCACGATGACGCCGATAGCGGCGGCGGTAGCAATCAGGGAACCTTCGCTGACCTCAGAGTCCTTGTCGATGCCCTTTTCCTCAACGGTCTCAATCTCACGGGTCTTAACGTCCAGGTTGTTGCGCCTAATCAGCCAGGTGGACAGCGGGCCACCAATCAGGGAACCAGCAACCAAGCCGAACGTCGCCGCGGCAATCGCGACTGCGGTTGCGCCCTGTGCGCCCAGCTCTTCAGCGGTTGGGCCGAACGCTGCCGCTGCACCATGGCCACCTTCCAGGGACACCGCGCCGGCCATAATGCCCAGCAGAGGGTTAATGTCCAGCACCTTTGCCAGGCCAATGCCCACCAGGTTCTGGAAAATCGCCACGGTCCAGCACGCCACCAGGTAGATGATCAGGAACTTACCGCCGGTCTTGATAAGACCCAGGGAAGCACCAAGACCAATGGTGGTAAAGAATGCCAGCATTGCTGGGGACTGCAGCGTGGTGTCGATGGTCAGTTCCACGACGCCGGTCTCACGCAGCAACAGCACGACCAGTGCGAAAAGGAAACCGCCGACAACAGGGCCTGGGATGGCAAAGCGGCTAAAGATCTTCAAGTTTGCTGCGGCCCATGCGCCCAGCAGCATCAAAATCAGAGTCAGCGCAATTGAGCTGACCAAATCGAGTTCAAATTCCATTCAGTTATCTCCATTTAAAATGCCAGCTTCCTGACACAAACAAAAGAACCGAACAAAATATCCCAGGCACTGAGGCTTTTCCTAATCCTTCGCACACCCGTACTGAAAACAACTCCCATGTGTCCGCCACTTAGGGAACAATGGCATGTATGGATTCCTCCCCTATCAAAGTTGTTGGCGCCGTCTTCACCGACGGCCCGCTTGTCTTGGCCGCCCGACGGCGCGAAGGTAAGTCGATGGCCGGCTTTTGGGAATTCCCCGGCGGCAAGATAGAGCCCGGCGAAACCCCGGAGCAGGCATTGGCCCGCGAACTCCACGAAGAATTAGGCATCCAAGCCTCAATCGGCGACCACGTCACCACCACGGTGCACGAATACGACTTCGCACCATCGAATTGGCAACCTATTTGTGCACCATCGATGAAGGCACCCCCACCCTCACCGACCACGATCAGGTCCGCTGGGTCCCCCGCACTCAGCTGTCCGAGCTTTCCTGGGCCCCAGCCGATATCCCTACGATTATGGCCTTGCAGCAGTAGCAACCCCTGTTATGAGAGATTACCCCTTCTTATTGAATCGCCCATATGTTGCTCAATTGAGACCTATCATTGATCCATGCATGTCGTTCTAACTGTCAGTGGATTTACCGAATCTGGGCATGAATACAATGACCGACTCGGCGAGTTCTACACATTCCCTAACCGATACTTGCGTCGCATACAGCCAGGAGACGTTGCGGTTTTCTATACCGGGCGAAGAAGCTATCCGGGCAAGCCCGGTAGAAGCTATCTCGGGGTGGCCGAAATTGAAAGCGTAAACCCTATTAGTGAGTTAAGTACTTCGGGGCAACCACAGCATCGCGCAAAACTAACTGAATACTATGAGTTTCCCAACCCTGTCCCATTAAAAATCGGCAAGAGATATATCGAAACTAGAGCAAACAGTTTCTCCAAGCCTGGTTTCCATTTCATGCAAGGAGTACGCCCTCTTTCGAAGGGTGAATTCGACGAAATCCTATCCCTATCTGGACTCACATAAAACATAGTTTCGATTAGCTTTAATTCCAGGGGATTTATGTCAAAGCGAGAGCATATCTTAGAAGGTATCCCCCTGAAAATGAAAGGTTTGAGATGTCACTCCAAGATTGGCAATCCCCCTCGGATGAACTTATGGCGGCGGTTGATGATTACCGCGAACGATGCGTTCAGGTCTACAGCACTGACCGAAATCGTATCGAAGAAGACTTCCGCAAAGAACGGAGCATTGCCGAAGGCGGTTATGGACGAAAGCAGATCCAAGAGCTAATTCAAAACGCTGCCGATGCATTGCAAACCGCCCCTGGAAGACTTGAAGTACACCTCACCGAAGATGCACTGTATGTTGCAAACCAGGGAAAGCCATTTCAAAAAGAAGGCGTCCGAGCACTGCTCTATGCACATCTTTCTGCAAAGACGGGCGAGGAAATCGGACGATTTGGCCTGGGCTTTAAATCAATGTGCGGAATATCTGAAGCTCCACAGATTTTCAGCCAAACTGTATCTTTTGAGTTCAATAGAGATAAGACCAAAGAAGAGCTCTCGAACGATCTGGGTTCCTCTACCGATGTTCTTGACGTTCCAGTTTTGAGGCTTGCATGGCTTTTAGATCCTCAGGCTGAGTTCGATCGTGATCCGCTGCTTAGAAAACTCGCAAATTGGGCAGTAACCATAATTAAGATCCCACTCCTAACAGGGGCGAGCACAGCTTTGGAAGAAGAAATTAGGGAATTCGACGAGTCGTTCTGCCTTTTTGCTCCTGCAGTAAAAAGCCTGAAAATGACGTCCGAAATTAGTCAGATTACTCGCAAATTCAAGGCTAAGCGCGCTGGAAAGAAAGTAACTCTTGAAGACGCAAATGGTAAAGAGTCCCATTGGCTAGTTTTCAGCAAATCCCACATACCTTCAGACAAGGCACTTGAAAGTGCCGGCCAAGCTGCCCGTCGAAATAAAGTCACTGTAAGTTGGGCAGTTCCGACTCACGGCAAAGTAGGCGTTGGACAACTTTCCGCATTCTTTCCTGTCCAATCTGAAGTTACTCTTTCTGGAAAAATCAATGCCCCATTCAAACTCTCCGATGATCGAATTAATGTCATTGAAGGGGAATTCAACCGGGAAATTCTAGAAATGGTGGTCCCGGAATTAGTGGTTGAAGCTCGTCAAAGCCTTGCAGAGATTGATTTTGGCCGGTACTTAGATATTCTCCCCGCACGTGGCCGTGAGTCCCGAAGCTGGGCTGATGAAGTTATTAATGAACCTATCTATGAAGCACTTCGCGGTACACGTTGCCTTCCGAATGGCGATGGTGAGCTTCGAAGTCCCTCCACTCTCAAGCTGACGCCAGAACTAGTACCAACGTCACTAACGCCGGATTGGCTCGAGAAAGCTGTCCAAAAGGACGAATGGATTCATCCCTCATGCACTTCTAACAGCGAACGAACTTCAAAAGCGAAGCGACTTCTTGGTGAGTCGAAGTATGGAAAGCTCTCTCAGTGGCTTTCCTGTTACATTCATCCAAAAAAGAAACTCCCCCAGGAATCTATAAATGCTCTCTCCGCAGCACACGAAGTTCTTCTAAATACTGAACCAGAAAACGTGCGCAGTACCGAAACAGAGATTAGGCAAGCTGCAATCGTACTATTGGAAACTGGTATTTGGCAGTATCCAGTTCGCGGCCAGTGTTTTGTACGCAGCAATGAGAAAGACCGCGGCCCTGCGTTTATCGATGCTCGAGTGGTTGAAAATGATCGCGCTCTTAGGGCGCTGAATGCACTCGACATCGATGCATACGCCGAATCAGGACAACTGACTGAGTTATTGGCTGACATTCGTCACACTACAAGAATTAATTGGGACCGAGCTTGGTCGATTCTTAGGTCCTCTGATATTGAGGACGTCCGGAGAGGTTTTCGCGAGGACCTGCTCGGAAAGCATCGCTTGCTCATCAAAGTTAGGAACCTTCGAGGCCAATGGGTGCTCCCTGATGGGCATTACCTACCTGGCGCTCTCCTTGAGCCTTTAGCGGCAGACGCGGACTATCTCGTCGATAATCGCTATCACGGTGCCGATGCTGAAATCCTACGTGAGCTTGGAATTCAATCACACCCGTTCCGTAACTTCGATCACTTCAACGAGAAGTGGTTCAAGAAATACAAGAAAGCCAATCGTGAAGGAATTGGCATTCAGCTTGGGCTTAAACGTCACCAATGGGACGGAATCGCATACGGCGAAGATACTCCGATTCATGGACCATTGAACCATTTTGCTGAGATGAGCGATACAAACCGAGCCCATATCACAAAGTATCTACTTACTTATTCCAATACCCCTACAATTCGCGCCAAACATCCGCAAACAAAGACTTCTGTTAAAGCCCTGCACCCTGAGTATTGGTTACTTCGCCGCCACGGAATCATCGAGAGTTCTATGGGTCTAGTTGGTTTGGCCAACAGTTTTGCACTCAACGATGAATCGACCGAAGTCGAAGATATCGTGCCAGTAATAAGTGGTCTTTCACTAACGGAAAATGCAGCAAAACAGCTTGGAATCAAAACGGCAATGGACCAACTTCAAGCTGAGGACTTTAAAGAAATGGCTGCGTTCCATCGCCAAAAGGAGAATGAGGGCTTACTTGGAAAAACTTACGCATGGTGGGCTTTTGTTGAACCTGAAACACCTCCTGCGCAAGTCCATGTGCGGGTCGGTGAAAACTGGGAATACTTACCTCCCGAGGAAGTAGCAATTTCCGCAGATCAAGAGCTCGAAACCATTCTTGAGGATCTTGGAATTCCTACGCTCCCTGTTGTTTCAGCAGAAGACGTGAACCAAATGGCAGAAGCTTGGGGTTTCATGCCAAGTCACCGTGTGCCACGTGAATTCGACTATGAACCAGTTCTTGATTCAATTCCACTTGCGACCATGTTCCCTACTTTATGGATGCACCTTGAACAGGATATCGATTTAGATAGCATTGAAGTTCAAGCTTGTAAATCGCTGGTTATCGCCAGCGCTGTTCCAGGACGACCAAGGACAACTAAGGTCGTTGATCGTGGGCGTGAAGGAAACTTGATTCTCACTACTTCGGAAACCCTTAGGGGACAACTAGAACACGTATTCCTTTGTCTTGATCAGAGTTTCGATGACTATACCCTTAATAGAATCATCGAAGATATCGAAAAGCAGAAGAACCAAAAGCTTCGCGCTCAGTTACGAGCCGCAGCAAGTGACGCAGAACGTATCTCATTACTCTTTGCCGACGAATACCTAATGACTTTGATTCCTGCCCAGGTATTCAAAATGATGGAGGAATCGTCAGAAAGAATTCCTTCAGGAATCGAGCTGGCCGAATTATGCACAAAGATGTACGGGCCAAGCACGTTGGAGAAACTAGCTTCTAAGTCCACCTTGCCTGATTCGATCGGCCAACCACCTAAACGTTGGCATGGAACTTACGCAGCACGTAAGTGGGTGAAGGAGCTTGGATTCAGTGAACGGTGGGCAGGCTTCAAGTCAGTTGCTCCTGCAAGTCCGTCGGAATTCGTTGAAGGCCCCGCAAAGCCGCCACAATTCCATGATTATCAGCAACTAGTCTCCGACAAGCTTCGTGAGATGATCCGTGGAACGGAAAAGAAGCGAGGTTTGATTACGCTGCCAACGGGTGCAGGCAAGACACGCGTAGCAGTCCAATCCATCGTAGAGTCGATTACCGCAGGAGAATTCGATTCCGAAGACGGAACTCCCTTCGATGGAACCCTACTTTGGATTGTTTCCAATGAAGAGCTATGCGAACAAGCCATTGATGTCTGGGCATACATTTGGCGGGGCCTAGGACGGCAAGGTACACCTCTGACTCTAAGCCGGCACTTTGGACAACGTTACAACGCAGAAGAAGAAGTCTCTGGTGTACAAGTGGTTGTTTCAACCTATCAAAAAATGGGCCGAACAATCGGCAATCCAGATTACGAGTGGCTTCGCGAAACCCCTCTAGTAATTATTGATGAAGCTCACTCAGCTCTTGCGCCAACGTATACAAAGATTCTTGAGTGGACTGGACGTGCAGCACATCAGCGCGACAAACTGCTGCTCGGTCTCACTGCAACCCCATTCCGGGGTCGCTCAGATTCGCCTGAGACCCAACGCCTGTTAAAGCGATTCGACGAGAATATCCTAGACAAGGGAGTTTTCGGCGATGAAGAACCCCTGGCGCGACTTCAAAGAGATCTCGTCCTTTCCCATGTAGAGATGGAGCATATCGACACAAATTCATTCGTTAAATTGACGCCTGAAGAAGTTGAAGCTTTCCGAGAGCGTCATTGGCTGCCTCGACATTCTGAGATCGAGCTGGGATCCGATATCGATAGGACCAATCGCATTGTTGCATCTATCCTCGAAAAGCCTTCGGATTGGTCCATCATTGTGTTTGCTGCTTCAGTTGAAAACGCGGAAACCATTGCGACCCTGCTGACTATGCAGGGCTGCCCAGCTGCCGCAATCAGCGAAAACACCTCAATTGGCGAACGGCGACTTGCAGTTGAAAGATTTAAGAACGGAGAGCTTCGCGTTCTTACTAACTACGCGGTACTCTCTCAGGGTTTTGATTTCCCAGGGACCAATGCTGTTTACATCACGCGCCCTACACAGAGCGAAGTACGCTATCAGCAGATGATTGGCCGTGGACTGCGCGGACCAAAGAACGGTGGAACTAAGAAATGCCATATCGTAAACGTCTTGGACAATATCGAGCAGTTCGATCTCAGCATCAATTACGAGCAGTTCGAGAAGCTGACGGACTCAAGCCGTTCTCTTTTCGGAAAACAGGGAGAACTGTAAATGACGTTGCTTTCTACTTCACAACAAGCGATTGTTGAAAGACGTTACAGTGCTCGTGGGCTCGTTATTGCCGGACCTGGAACGGGCAAGACTCGCGCTGCACTCGAACTCATGAAAAGTATCGAAGCACAGCTGGAGGCACCTGAGGAACGAGCAATCTTGTTCATCTCATTCTCGAGGGCCTCGGTTCGAAGTGCAATCTGGGCATTTGAGGATTACATCGCCTCATGTGATCTCAATATTGATACCAGGACAATCGACTCACTAGCCCTCCAGCTTTGCAGTGAATATGAAGAACTAGACGACTTCGACACACCGAATCCAGATTTCGAAAATCGGCTTAGAATCGCTCGCGATATTGTGCTGAAATATCAAGACGAAGTTTCTTCTGACCTATGTCACGTGATTATCGATGAAGCACAGGACGTATATGGAAATCGTCAGGCATTTATTCTCGAATACCTAAAATACATTCCTGACGATTGTGGAATCACAATCTTTGCTGACCCCGCGCAATCAATCTATTCCTTTATGGAGAATTCCACTTCAAGTCCCAAAGGAATGATTTCTACTGATGAATCGACGGCATGGGCGAAGTTCACAGAGAAGCTCAAAGCTTTGGGATGCTCACAAACGTTTACCTTGAGCGAACAATTCCGCGCTTCGAGTAAGTCCCAGCAGGAATTGATCGACTCAATTACCCCCGCTCGTGTAAATATCGGATCCGAAACGAGCCGACGTATACTAGATGCAGCTCAGGCAGGTTGTATTTCCGTTCCTCTTGAAAACTTGGGAAGCTTTCGACCGATTACCTCTAGCCGATCGGCACTTCTTTTTCGATATAATTTCGAAGTTCTCGAAGCTTTTAGTCTTTTGAATCATTCTTTTCCTAAACAGCTTGAATTACACCTCTCACGAAATGATCGCCGGCAGTTCTCACCAGCTATTGCGCTAGCTTCATTCGAACTGAATTCCCCTGAATTCACCACACACAAATTGAGAGATGCACTCTCCCCGATCGCAAATACTGCTGATTACCGTGATATTGATGAATGCTTGGATCTTGAATCGAATAGAACGATGTCTTGGCAAAAATGCGCAATTGAGCTATTACCAATTCACCGACAGAAGCCAAGTTCAGCAGAAACTGCACTAGTGGTGAGTACGATTCACCAAAGCAAGGGGCAAGAGTTCGAATTGGTGGGCATTCACGATCCTGAAAGGCTCGTTGCTGGCGAACACGTCGAAGAAGAGCTTCTATTCGTAGCGCTATCTCGAGCCCGCCAAAAAACTTTCGCAGTTTCGCATCAATTCGAGAGGTATTCCACAAGGTGGAACCGCTGGATTCAATTAAAGAAAAGCTATCGATATTCACGCGACTTCGTTTCTGCTATTTCAGTTCTTCCAGTAGACCTCGAAGTTAATGCGAATCCTGAAACTCAAGACTTTCTGCGGAGCCTTGACCAGAACAAGAAACATTTTGTTGATTTCAGGGCCCACCATCTGGGCGGCACGAGCCCCATCTACTGGTGCCTAATTGACGGTCACCCTATTGGTCATGCTAGTGAAGGCTTTACCAATATCATTCAGGATTTATCAACTGGGTCTGAGTGGCCCGAGCTCTCCCCCGTACCAATCGATGGTTTCGAAACACGATTCCATGGAAGTGGTAGTGAAATTACCCCTGTTTTAGCCGCACGTCCATGTGGTATTAGTTCGATTACTTATAGAAAGCGGAACTGATCATGTCAGAAACAATGAATCGTCCCCCATCACTTTCGGAACGATATGAGGCCCGCGAAGAATTAGCCCAGTTCGTTCAAGATGATTTAATGGGCAAACCTGGCGAGGTTATTAAAGGCTACCCACTGGATCGCATCCTGTGCGGAATTCTCCATCCACAGATGGATGCGTCTTTGGCGGATGGTGAGTTAAATGCGGACATCGTTAATGAAACTCCATTCACCAAAGCGTCAGACCATGACTTTGACATGGACCCAATAATCGATGATTTTGATACGGAACCGGTAAGTGAAGTTACTTACTCAAACACTCAGAAACCATCCTCTATCGGCATCACTTTTGCCATCAACGATGAATCTGATACCCAGAGTATTTTGGTTTCAGGTTCCGCCACGAGGTATGTCTGCGATGGCGACAAAGCTGATCGTCAATCTGAATGGAGACCCGTTACTGTAAGTACAGCGACTGGTTATTCGATCTCGGTTCGAGATAGGACGCTCTACGGGCACACGGTTTCGGACGAAGTTCCAGGTAGCAATGGCTCATTGAGGATTACATACTTGATCAGGAAGCCGGTAAACGGCCGGATTCGAGTAACCGTAACCCTCGTAAATGATAATCAGGCTACGCCAAAGACTCGAAAAGATGCGCTTTGCTGGTTTAGACCTTACATCAAGGTTCAGACAGACCAGGGCTACTTTGTTGATGGACGTCCAGAATTCGAACTCAACCATCGCGACTCCGAGCTTCAGGAACTCGATTTCCTATATCGCGACCAACAATTTCTGGCACAAGGACACAGCTGTTCACCGCATTGGGACGTGAAAGAAATCGACTCCACAGATCAAACTTCTGACAAAGTTTCCGTGATCGAGACTACGCTTTTCCCTAGCTACGAAGTCCATCTTGCGAGCCCAGATGCTGGTGTTTATGGAGACGTACCGCAATTTGACCTTTTGATGGGACGCATTGCAACTGAAAGAGATGGCGGCCAACTTCATCTTCTTGCGAATGCATACGAAGGTTGGATTGATATCCGTACTGAAGATCTAAAGGCCGAGTTCGATTCCGGCAAGATTGACGAGCGCGAGTTCGAGATAGGCCAAAATAACCTGCGTGATGCAGAGCGCTGTCTCGTGCGTATTCGTAAGGGCATCGAATCACTAAGCGACGATACAATTTGGCGAGCATTCCAACTTATGAGCTTTGCGATGATTCAACAGCGGACGATTAATGAACGACTCGCACTTAGAGATGAAAATGGCATTCCAGCAGTAGACCTCAACAATTGCCGAGACTTCGAACAACGTTGGAGGCCATTCCAAATTGCTTTCATATTGATAAACCTCCCAGCCTTGGCAGATCCGAGACATGAAGACCGCGAGTTGGCGGATCTACTGTTCTTCCCTACAGGCGGTGGTAAAACCGAAGCATATCTTGGCTGTATCGGATTCTCGATCCTCTATCGACGACTGATTGATCCAAATGATGGTGGAGTTTCGGCAATCATGCGTTACACGCTTCGACTGCTAACTACGGATCAATTTGATCGTGCAGCCCGACTCATTTGTGCATTGGAGACAATTCGACGTAACCAGCTGCCAGATTCAACGGTGCCCATTTCTCTAGGCATGTGGGTGGGTGAATCCTCAAGTCCAAACACCCTAGCTACTGCGGAACAAGAACTTCGTAAGCTTGTAAAAGGTACCGCCTCGCCGGATGAATCCATCCTCATCAGAATACGTAGCTGTCCGGCATGTGGCGAAACAATCTCCTACCTAGATTATAAAGTCACCGATCACCTGCAAATCAGCTGCCCTCGACTCTCATGCGATTTCAATGACGGACTACCTCTCTACATTGTGGATGAAGATCTATATGCACTTCGACCATCGATGATCGTTGGTACTGTCGATAAATTTGCTCAAATGGCATGGAGGGATGACGTAAGACTGCTTTTTTCTCTTGATGGAAAATACTGCGTACCTGACTTAATTATTCAAGATGAACTCCATCTGATTTCGGGCCCTCTTGGAACCATGGTAGGCCTCTACGAAGCTGCAATCGATACAGCTTTATCAAATATTTCAGGCACGAAACCAAAAGTCATCGCATCTACCGCTACTATCCGAAGGGCCAATAAACAGGTTCGAGCTGTTTTCGACCGGGAGGCTTTCCAATTTCCTCCAGCTGGTATTACACCTGGAGATAATTACTTTTCGAAGACTGCTAGCCGCGGCAAGCTTGGAACAAGGCGTTACATCGGTGTAATTGCACCAGGAACATCACAAGCATCACTTCTCGTTCGACTCTATGCCGCAGTCCTACAGGCTGCCGAAGTTTCCACTGCCTCCTCAAAGGCTATTGATCCATACTGGACACTTCTTGGATACTTTAATAGTTTGCGAGTTTTGGGTTCTGCATATCTGCAAGCCGTCGATGACGTTCCAAAAAGAATTGAAATCATCGCAAAGCGTGAAGGAACTGATCCCCGCAAAAACATTGACAGCAACCCACCACTCGAACTGACTTCTCGTGTTAACGCGGGTGAAATCATTACCATCCGCAAGAAGATGGAACAGCAGAATAGTGATGCTCCAAACATCGTTCTTGCAACTAATATGATTTCGGTTGGCCTGGACATTGACCGACTTGGATTAATGGTAGTTGCAGGCCAACCACAAAATACTTCTGAGTACATTCAAGCCACCAGTAGGGTCGGCCGTCAGCATCCTGGTCTCGTATTTGTAGCTTTTAACGCTGCAAGAACTCGTGACGTCTCCCATTTCGAATCATTCGAACCATTCCATGACACCCTTTACCGGTCCGTTGAAGCTACGACAGCGACTCCTTTCGCTGCCAGAGCTCGAGATCGTGGTGCACACGGAGTCCTTGTATCAGCAGTTCGATTAATGTTCGAACTTCTATCTTCTTCGAATGGAGCCAAAGAAGTCCAGGCTTTCGAAAATGAAATCCGGGAAAAAGTAATCAAGCCAATCGTTCGCCGAGCTCATCGCGTAAGCGAATTCGATTCAGATGCTCTCGCCCTTGAGACGAGGCTGAATGCACTCTTAGATGAATGGATTGAAGCAGCCGAGAATGGCTACCTCACCGGATATGGAAAAATGGTAAACCCCAAACGGGGCAAACCTGATTCCACTGGTTCGCTGCTTGTTCAAGCTGGCCAGGACGAAGACTCGGATCGATTCGGAATCGGTGTCCCTTGGGAAACTTTGACTTCTCTCCGCGATGTAGATGCCGAAACAAATGTCTACCAGCGGGTATTCCCTAGAACTGAAGACTCCAACCGCCACAACAAAAAGGAGCACAATAATGGCTAAGGGGCGCAACAAAAAGAAGATTGAATACCTCGCATCCGTAAGGCGTTCCCAGCTCATTACGACCTACGGAATCGGTTCAATGCTGCCGATCGAACAAGAGAGCTTTATCGTACTTGGTTTGGATGAATGGCCAGATCCATTCAGTAAGTACAACATCGACCCTAATACGCAAAAGCCTTCAACAGAGATCGTCGAAGAAACATTCTCGCGGGCCCTAGGAAACAAGCGATTAATTCAGCCGCCATCTGGAAACAGTGGTATTCCGGTAGCCCGTTTCCCTGAGTATGTCTCCTGTCCCCGCTGCTTCCGTCTAAGTGAATGGATTTACATTGCAGGAAAGAGGAAAGATAGTCTAATCAATTCATGTAAGTTCTGTATGAACGACGGAATCGAAGCCGATAAGGTCCAACTCGTGACATCGCGTTTTGTCACTGCTTGCGAAGACGGTCACCTACAAGATTTTCCATATTTCGCATGGGTACACCAGTCCACCGATGAAGAAAAAGCTCAACAACAGGTCAACGATTCGACCCAACATAGTCTTTCCCTCATCACTTCGAGCGATGATGACTCTCTCGCTGGCATTTCCGTCAAGTGCAAGTGCGGTGCTGAACGCTCAATGGAAGGGGCTTTGGGAGAGGGCGGGCTGACTTTCCGTTGCCCTGGAAATTCGCCTTGGCTCAATACCATCAACGGAAACTGTGAAAAGAAGCAAGTCGGTTTACAACGTGGTGCTACCCGAGTATGGCAAGCAGAGGTTCGCTCTGCTATTAGCATCGATCGACCAGAAAATCCCGTCTACTCGGATGTATTAGCAATCGCCCCGATTCTTCGTGGCATGGATAAATCATCTCAGTTGAGAATGTTTCGCGAGATGGCGAATTCAAAGAATCAGCCTATCGAGCTGTACGCTGCCGCTCTCGATGAAATTGAGGGAAACAGAACCCGTGAATCTGATCAAGAGATTCGAAATGCCGAATACAGGGCATTCGTCGAAGGAAAGGATGAGATTACGGGATCAGAAAAGTTCGTTTGCATTACCAAGCCAGTCGAGTCAACGGAGGCTCGGGAACTTTCACTAGTAGAGACCGCAATGGTCCCAAGATTGCGGGAGGTCAGAGCGTTAACTGGATTCTCCCGAGTCGATCCAAAGCAAGAAAAATCCAGAATGAACATCGAACTGTTGTCGAACCAACCACAGCTTTGGGTTCCAGCTATTGAAGCATTCGGCGAGGGCGTTTTCATCCGCTTAAGTGAGGATGCAGTGTCCCAATGGGAGGTTTCAGATTTTGCGTTGAGCCGTGCGGCCAAGATAAACAAAGCCGTCACCAATAGCGAAGAAACATTTGCCGTTACACCTCGACTGCTACTCCTTCATTCGCTGGCCCACATCCTCATGCAAGAGCTTTCCCTCGTCGCTGGATATCCAGCATCTTCAATTCGAGAGCGGGTTTTCGCTGAAGAAAACCAGGCTGGAATTCTTCTATACACTGCAGGTACTGATTCGGCCGGAAGTCTCGGCGGATTGTGTGCATTAGGCACTGAGGAAAACATAAGCCAAACAATGCGAAGCGCGCTCGAAACCGCACGTTGGTGTTCAGCTGACCCCGTTTGCGGAGAATCTTCTGCTCACGGCGTCAACAACCGAAACCTGGTCGCATGCCACTATTGCATGCTCGCGCCTGAAGTTTCCTGTGAAATGTTGAACAGCTATCTCGATCGCGCCGTCCTGGTCGGTACTCCTCAAAACCCCGAAGGAGGATATTTCCAATTCCAAGACAGCGTTGGCTAAGATGATTCACTAACTTATCCCTCGACACAAAGGCTCCTGCAAAATGAAGATCCGGATTACCGACTTGTTTGCGGGAGCTGGCGGTTTAACTGCTGGACTCTGTTCCTCAAGTGGTGTTTTCACCCCGTTTCAAGCTGTCGAATGGGATCTCGACGCGGCGCTAACCTACAAACAGAATTTCCGCTCGTCAGACGTATTTATTGAATCAATAATTGAATGGGCGGACTCGGCGTCACCACTCAAAACAGATGTTGTAGTCGGTGGACCACCTTGCCAGGGATTCTCGACTTTGGGTAAGAGAGAAGAGAATGATGAAAAGAACTTTCTCTGGGAGCAGTATGCCAAAGTAGTTGAGAAAACGTCTCCCCGATACTTCGTAATGGAGAATGTTCCTCAATTCACAAAGTCCGAGCAGCTAAATGTCTTCCAGAAAGAACTCGATGAAGGGGCTTTGCAACATTACAACGCATCCGTTCATATCGTAAATACAGCCGACTACGGGTCACCTCAGTCACGTAAGCGCGTCATTATTCTAGGTACAAGGGAAGACTGCCCAAAACTAAACTTACCTGCGCCTACTTCCCTTTTCGGTCAAATCAGAACAGTCCGAGATGCATTTAATGGACTCGAACCAAAAGTCATTGAAACAGAATTGCCTGATCGAATGGTCAAGCATGATGGAAAGCTACGACCAGGACCATTTCTAACTTCGGAGCTCCACATTACGCGAAAGTTCACGACGCTTTCCCTAGAACGATTCTCACATATCCCTCCGGGAGGAAATCGTTTCGATCTTCCCGATAATCTGAAAGCCCCGTGTTGGCTACGACACCAGACAGGCTCCGGAGATGTAATGGGGAGACTATTCTGGGACCGTCCGTCTGTCACTATTCGCACTGAATTTAACAAGCCCGAAAAGGGCAGATATCTCCACCCGGAAGAGAACAGGGCTATCACCCACCAAGAAGCTGCCCGCTTGATGGGTTTTCCAGATGACTATAAGTGGGTTGGCTCAAAAACTTCTATCGCAAGACAGATTGGAAATGCAGTGCCGATTGAGCTTGGCGACCTTATTGGAAAAGCCATAGTCTCCCTTTTTCAGTCATAGACTGCCGACTGCCCTAAGCTCATCAAATAGCGATTCCAGCTCCAGGATGTAGAGAGACACCGTCAGTCTGTCCCCGCCACCATGCGCGGGCGATGAGGGTGGGTGGGGAAACCTCGGATGCGGGGGCGAAAACGATGCGGACGATGAGCGCGTTGCGGATTGCTTCGTCGAATTGTGCGTGCATAAACCGCACGATAGCCGGCCGCTAGTGGCGCTTGCGGCGTGGAATGATACGGCGTGGCAGCGACGTAAGGTCAAGTCCTGGGTAGTGGTGTATCTGTATTTCGAATCTGGGGTTAGTTTCATGGCGGTGGTTTAGGGGCCGTCTCGGGGATGTGGGGTGAGGGTATTCATGCGGCGTTTTCCTGGTTGTTGTCGCGGTCCTCGTCGATGACCCCAGCGGCGATGATGTCTTTGGTCTGTGTCAGGCTGGCCAGTGACATATAACGCTTCTGTTGGATCCAGTCATCGTGCTGTTCGGCCAAAACCGCCCCAACAAGGCGCACAACAGCGTCTCGGTTTGGGAAGATTCCTACGACATCGCTACGCCGGCGGATCTCCCTATTGAGCCGTTCAGTGGGGTTATTCGACCAGATTTTGCTCCACACCGCTTTCGGCGCAGCGGTAAACGCCAACAGCTCGTCGAGACACTCCTCGAGGTAGCCTGCCACGTTCGGGAACTTGTGCTGGCAGAACTCCACCACATCCCTGGCCTGGACCCACACGCTGGTGGCATCGGGTTGCTGGAAGATCGTGTGAAACATTGCTGATAGGGTCGGCCACTGGGTCTTCGGTACCTGGGCTGATAGGTTCTTCGCGAAGTGGGTGCGGCACCGCTGCCAACTAGCCTGCGGCAGGCAATCACCCACGGCTGCTTGAATACCAAGATGGGCATCACTGGTGACCAGGAATACCCCGGTGAGGCCACGGGCGATGAGGTCGCGGAAGAAACCCGTCCACGACGCGGTAGATTCCGCTGTAGCAACCTGCATGCCAAGCAGTTCGCGGTAGCCGTCAGCGTTGACACCTGTGGCCAGTAGCACGCTGGCTTTGACGACTCGGCCGCCTTCCCGCACTTTCATCGTCAACGCGTCACAGGAGAGGTAGTAATACGGGCCCTGGTCCAATGGTCTGGTACGGAATTGTTCGACCATCGTGTCAAGCTCTTTGGCCATCTCGCTGACCTGTGATTTCGATAGGTTGTTGATACCGAGTGTGGCGACTAGGTCGTTCATCCTGCGGGTGGAGACCCCCTTGAGGTAGCAGGTGGCGATAACTGTGGTCAGGGCGCGTTCGGTGCGGCTGCGGCGCTCTAGCAGCCAGTCGGGGAAAAATGAGCCGATGCGTAGCTTCGGGATTGCCACATCAATACTGCCGACGCGGGTATCTAGCCGTCGGTGACGGTAACCATTGCGGGTGTTTGTACGATCCGGCGACACTGTTGCATAATCTGCCCCGCAGACGGTGTCTGCCTGGGCGGAGAGAATCTGGTTGATGAAGTCAGTGAGCATTTGGCGCATCAGGTCTGGGGAGGCTTGAGTCAGTAGCTGTTCGACATACGCGGTCGGATCGATATGATTGGGGTCAGCGGCCATCGCAGGGTACTTCCTTTCGAGGATAGGTAAGAGTTGATTCGAAAGGTACCCGCGATGGTCGCCTCATTGTGCACCGGCACAAGGCCTACCGCGGGCTACAGATACACCACGCTAGCGGACGCAACCGCGACGTAATCGTGGTCGTGCGGTCCTCAAGTGTTTCGCGAGAAAACGCCCAGGCAATGGCGCCTACTAGGCCAATAAATCCGCAGGCGGCGAATGCAATCTTAAAGCCGTAGATGTCCGCGAGTAGGCCAATCAGGATGGGGCCCAAGATCTGGCCAAAGTCACCGGCCATCTGGAACGTGGAGAGCACTTGGCCGCCGGAGCGGGAATTGCCGATTACGTCGGCTAGAGCGGCTTGCTGCGCCGGGGCAATCATGCCGGAGGCTCCGCCTGCGAGGATGGACATGATAATGAGCGGGATGACGTTTTCGGCGAAACCGAGCGTTCCCATGAAAATGGACGTCAACACGAGGCCGGTGATGATCATAGGTTTGCGGCCAATGCGGTCCGCGAGCTTGCCGGAAAACTGCATCACAAGCGCATTGCCGCCGGCGAACGCGGCCAGGGCGAAGCCGGATGCCGCGGCACCGTTATGAAAGACGGCGGCGGCAAAGAGCGGGAGCACAGACACCCGCACACCCATGTTGATGTACCCCTGGGAGAAATTAGACGTAAGCGCCGCGCGGAAGGCTGTATCCCGCCAGGCCTCGTCGATGCGCATAGGCGGCAGCGAAGATTTCTTGGCCAGCGCCGGGTCGATTTTAGGCATCATCAGCCACACCACGAGCGCGGCCAGGGCCACGGCGACACCATAGATGAAGAAGGGCCAGCGGAATCCCAGGAAGGATAGGGCCGCCCCCACGAGTGGGCCGAATACGTTACCCAGCAGGAATGAGGTGCCGTAGACCGCCGAGCACTTGCCACGGATCGTGGGCGGTGAGAGCTTGACTATAAGGCCCATGGCGGAAACGGTGAACATGGTAGAGCCGATGCCGGAGACGGCACGCAGGGCCAGAATGTGCCAATATTCCTGAGCGATGGCCACCATGCCGGTGGTAACAGCCACGGTCATCAGGCCGGTGAGATAGACCTTGCGGGAACCAACCTTGTCCACCAGCGCGCCGGAACCGGGGGCGAAGATAAGACGCGAGGCTGAAAACACAGACACCACTATGCCGGCGGCCGTCATGGATACGTCAAAACTGCGGACAAACTGGGGCAGCAATGGTGCGATAAGCCCATAACCGATGGCGATAATGAATCCAGCGGTAACCATGATCCAGATCTCACGCGGGATGCGCGGTGGTTGCTGAGACAGGGTTGCAGGGGCGGCATTCGTGGAGTTCATCGCCAATCATGGTAGTCCGCGGACGGCCTGATAAGAAATCTAAATTAGAACACGCATTCGAACTGTGCGGGTTCCCGAGGATTTGTGTCCGGGGCAAGCCCTACGTTGTGGGACATGAAGAAATACATTGAATCCGCCAAGACCGTTTCACCCCAGAGCGTTAGCCCATCTATCACTGGATCCTTGCGCGATAGTCAATTGGGTGCAGGCCACGTAGGTGACACCGATGGTCCGCGGGCCACCGATGTGGCCGAGGAGATTTTGTTTACCCATCGTGGGGTGGTCGATGCGCTTAACTCGATAATCCGCCACCCTCGTTCGCTGGCTCGCCCCACGGCCCACTGGCGCCCGCCCATAAAAGAGCTGCCCGGGATAATGGGTGCGGGTCATCTGCAGATGGCGCTGACTCGCCACCGCGTAGGCCCGCTAGCCAAGGCCCGCGTGCGCGGCTACGGCGAACTCCGAGAGCCCGTTTACCTGATTAGTGCCCGAGTAACGGACCCGAGGGGTGAGCGCGTGCCCGGGCCAATCGCAGAGGGGTGGATACGCAGCTTGGTAGACAACCACCTAGTAGGTGCGATTCACGAAATTTCAACGGGCAGTGCCGCCACTTTCGTTTGGATGGTAGACCGCGAATTCCGGCCGGTCCACTCCCCAGTTTCCTTATTCACCGGGTTTAGCGAGGCAGCTTAGTCCGTCATCGGACGCGAGCAAAGCGCACACACCATCGCCGGACGGGGGCAAAGACGAAGTACCGTGACTGGGCACAAGGAAATAAGGCCGTCCCCGCGGGGACGGCCTTAAGTTCATTGCGGAATAGTCACCATGACACCATGGACTCGCCGCGGTTAGCGTGCCAGCGCAGAGGCGTCTTCTTCACCGCCATCGCTATCATCGCTGGTGAAGGCTTCTTCCGCATCTTCTTCATCAAAGTCCTCTTCGTCGCCATCATCTTCACCGAAGATGTCATAGACGTCTGGTTCATCGAACTCTTCCTCGTCGAAGTTAACCAGCTGGGCCTCCCAATCCAGTGCCTGCTCCGCGACTAGGGAAAGGACATCGAAGAGGCGGTCAAAATCGGTGTAGGTTCCCAATTCAAGCGTCTCGGCAGGAATCTCGATGACGGGAAGCGGGTCTGACAGGTCCCCTGCTTCAAACAACGCGAGACGCTCTTCTTCCCCTAGGCCCTCCAGCTCATCGTTGACCCAGGCGCGTGACACGGCCGCGTCTTCCTTATCAATTTCGTCATCGGAGAAAGCCGCGTCATAGTCCTCCTCATCCACATCGAAGGCTAGGAAGCGCACCACAGCTTGGGGAATACCATCAACGGTCTCCACTAAAACGCGCAATTCGGAGTCATTGGCTACCTCAGCCACCACCAGGTTGGGGTTGAATTCATCTTGGGTAAATTCCAGTTCTGAGATTCGTTCATCCGTGCCCTCAAGGAGATCACGGAGAACCGTGACTACCTGATCGGTGGCAATGTGGCGAGCCACAGCCTCCACTGCATCATCAACGGAGAAGGCCACTGATACTAAAACCGCTTCAAACTCCTCATCATCCTCATCAACATCAGCCGCAGCGATGTATACGTTTGCGGCTGGCAACAGTGGATCAATCTCGACGAATTGGATCTCGAGATCTGAGGTGATGGGAACGAAAAGCACCTCATCATTAACGCGGGACTCAATGCCCTCTGCGTCCAATGCAGTTGCGATATCTTCAAAAAAGCTCATGTCCGGCGTACCGTCCTTGCATAGTTAGAGGCCATTTCCTGCAGAATGCCGCAGGGGCAGATTTAAGCCTACCGCGTGTCCGGTAAAGCTGCGAGAAAACCCAGCTTCTCCAGTAATTCTGGCCTACCCTTGCCCCATTCATCCATTGCGTAGGACTCCCAAGCCTCGCGTTTACGGGCACGTGGGTCCTTCTCAATTCGGGAAGGGTGATCAAAGACTTTAGTTAGGCGGTCCGCGTCAGCTGAGTACCGCGGCCAATCCCCGAGCACCTCGCCATCATGTATGAAGGACGCCCACTGCGCCTGCATCTGCTTGGTCAGCCCGTCCATAGCGGTGGTGTCACCCCAGCGGGTCAGAATGGACATGCGGGAGGCATCCGGATCGCCAAAGATATTGCTCAACTCCATTGAATGCATGGCGCCCAAACCCAACTTGCGCAAAACATTTGTGGAATAGTCGAAGCGGTACATCCACGTGGGCTGGGTGCGAGAGTGAGATGAAGCCACGCGCACGGTGGGCGCCCAGAACAACGCATCTGTGACTAGTTGCGCGAAATTATGACGGGAGGTAGCGCCGTTGTAGGCCGCCACCACGTCCTCAGCGCTCTTATTATCAAAGGAACTAAGTAAGCGAACCGCCGCCCTAGAGCGTGCGGCCTCCCTTATATATAAGAACCGGGAGAAACTAGCCTCATCGGAATTAGTACCAATTAACAGCGGCACCTGCGCTTGCTTGCCCTGTTCGAAGGCGTCTAACGGGTGCTGCGGTATGAGTTGGCCGTCCACGGTAGGCGCAAAGCAGGAATTCAGGTGTAGCAATTCCTTGGAACGCCACATCATGGATTGCCCGGCGCGCACCACCTCGCTGAAATGCGCCTGGCGCAGGGTCCCGATATCCGTCATGCGGGGCAAGGCCATGCGGTTGACTAATTCGCGAGCCCAGAATTGGGACTGCGTCTTAGAATGAATCATCCCGATGGGCGGTGACTGCGCAATCGCCCGGTGGAATAGACCGTGTGCGCGGGGAACGGCCATCATAGTAAGGACCGCGGCACCTCCGGCGGACTCCCCCATCAACGTCACGTTATCCGGATTCCCACCGAAGGCCGCGATGTTATCACGCACCCATTCAAGGGCCAGGAGTTGGTCCATGACGGCCGGATTGGCGGCCGCATCCCCCGGGATGGAGCGCAAATCTAAGTAGCCCAAAACGCCTAGGCGGAAGTTGATAGACACGTAGACCACGTTCATGGCCGACGCAAGGTGGTGGCCCTGCAGCATCCCGAGGTGAGAGGCGCCAACGATGAACGAACCGCCGTGCAGATAGACCACCACGGGAAGCTGTTCCTCAGTATCCGGGCGGACGATGTCTAAGTTAAGGCAATCCTCGCTGCCGATTATTTTGTCCGTCCACGAGTAGGTGGTTTGAGGGGCAATGGCCCCGAAATTGCCGCAATCCCTGATGCCGTCCCACCGGGGCGCGGGCCGCGGAGGTTTAAACCGGTATTCCCCGCCAGTATCCGCTCCGTATGGTATTCCCCTCCAGCAACGGACGGTGGTTGCTGGAGATCCAGCGCCGGGGCCTATAACCATCGCGGGCGAGTGCTCCGCATCCAATTCTGCGGCCTCGGCATCTAGTTCGGAAATGTTTTTCCTGAACCCCTGGACTACGCCGGCGGTGGTAGTGGCGATGAGGTTATCGCTTAGGGTCCGGTGCGCTCGCGCTACCGCATCGCGGGCACGGGAATGCGCCTGCTCGGCCCTCAGGCGCGCGGCAGCTACGGATTCTTCTTCATGGCCAGCGTGCATATGCCACGCCACTTTAGTAGCGTCGCCGCGCACTTGCTACGAAACCCGCTGGAGCCAGCGGGATTGACCTGACTGGTGCCGGGCTCTGTGCGCTCAAGTCATAAACTGAACAGGCTCGGGGCCTTACGCCTCTAAGTCGACGCTTACAACAGTAGGTATGCAATGGGCGTGGCGATCAGGATGGTCAGGGCAACGCGTTCAAACCAGATCACCACCATGTGGGTAATTTTGACCGGAATCTTCGTGGCCATGATGCACGGCACCAGGGCCGAAAAGAAGATGATGGCGGAGACGGAGACAACGCCGATGACGAAGCGCAGCACGAGGGATTCCTGATCCGCGACCTCCGTGGCCGGCAGGAACATCTCCGCAATCCCCATCGCGGAGGCCTTACCCGCCATCAGCGGCTCCGGCAGGCGCACAACCCAGGCGAAGGGATAGAAAAGGTAGCCCAGCCAGTCAAAGACCGGGGTGAATTTCGCCAGCAACAGGCCTGCTAGGCCGATTGACATGATGGATGGGACAATCGCCCCGGCGAGGCGGATGCCATCGGGCAGGTTTTCAGATATGGCTTTGCCCAGTGACGGCGCCTGCTCGAGAGCCATCATGGCCTCGCGCCATGCTTCGCGGATCCGGTTTCCCTTCACCACTCGCTCCGGGGATGGTTCGCTTCCCTCAAAATAGTCATCAGGAACGGTGCTCAGCGGCGGGATGCGCACGGTAATTGCGGTAACGATAAACGTCACTATGAGGGAGACGGCAAAGTACAGTCCCCAGATATCCATGAGCCCAAGGGTTTTAGCGACGATTACCATGAAGGCGGCGGATACGGTTGAAAACCCGGTGGCAATAATCGCTGCCTCACGGGCCGTATAACCGCCGTTTTGATACACCCGGTCCGTAATCAAAATGCCCAACGAGTAGCTCCCCACGAAGGACGCAACCGCGTCGATTGCCGAGCGGCCCGGAGTCCGCCAAACCGGTTTCATAATGGGTTGCATGAACACGCCGATAAACTCCAGGAAACCGTAGCCTATGAGCAGGGCCAGGAAGGCCGAACCGATGGGCACGATCAGGCCTACTGAGACCGCGATGGAATCCCACAGGAACGGCACGAGATCTTCATCGCCTAGCACCCACGGCAGTTTGTCGATAACCATCAGAAATGAGATCACAAGGCCCACGACGTTGGCTACCACGAAGATGGCCTGCATGGGCCCGTCCTGCCAGTTCTTATGAGCGATGGAGCGAATTGTGCCGTACGCGGCTAGTGCCAGAATGAACCATGGCACCAACTCCGGCAGATACTCCTTCACCGCGGTGACCATGTGGTCTAACGGAATGGATTTAGTGCCCTTGTACGTCACCGGCAGGAAAAATACCACGGCGCCTATGGCGCTGTAGACAAACAGGCGCCAGACGCCCCTTACCCGCGGAATCTCGTGGTCATCGGCAAGGTAGCCCACCGCATTAGCCTTGCGTTCAGCGCTGCCGTTACCGGCGGTAATCTTATCCGAGGGCATGACCGCCCCCTTGTCTAACGTCACGGGCCGAAACTCTGCACATCATGGCGGCTTCCTATCTTCATCGATAACACCACCGAGCTGCGGTATGCCCTGCGCTTGGTTTATCGTGCGGCGATGAATGAGCCCGCGAATATGCCCAGGCAATAAAAATAGCCGTCACAGGAGCACACCGAACTAGGCGGTTAAGACTCCGTACGGGGTCTTGACTACAAGTTCGGGAATGCGCGTGACAGCCTGACGCGTTGCGGACAGATTAGCGCAAGATTCTGCTTCAGACAATGGGTTTTCACAAAAAGTTTCCAATAGGACACGAAATAGTCATTCTCATCGGCGCGCTAGGCTTGACCACGAGGATTCTATGGAGCGGGCCAGGCTAATAGGGTTTAGTTGTCAGTGGCTCGGTCGCGGTAGTTTTCAACTAGCGTGGTTTAATTACTAGTTACTGAACTGTTACGCGCTAACGGGATTTATCCCAATATCCTAGGCGTTAGTTACAGAAAGTATCGACGCTATCCCGCGCGGCCAAGGCAGTTCGCAACGCCGTTCTAACTAGCGAAGAACCTAAATAATAAACTTAAATTAACCCTGTAAACGGATTGCTTACGGGCGTTACTAACTTGACTTAAGGACGTGTACTTCATGGGAATTACGGACATTTTCCGCGGTAAGAACGATAAGAAGGTTGCCACGGAGGAGGCCGATGCCGAAGTTTTAGACCACTATGAGATTGACCCCGATAACACTGACCGCTATACCCGCATTCTCCTCAACACGTTGGAAAAGGCGGTCACGGTGCAATCGCCTGTGATTTCCAAGTACGTTGACAACGTCAAGGACAAAAATCAGGACGCCTCCATCGCCGAGATGCAGGAAGTCATTGACAAGCACTTCAAGACCATCGCCACCGGCACCGGCGCGGGCGCGGGCGCGGCAGCATCCATCCCGGGAATCGGCCTGTTCGCCGGCGTGGCCGCCATTGGTGCGGAATCAGTGGTATTCCTCGAGGCCGCCGCTTGGTACATCCTGGCGTCCGCGAAGCTGCGCGGTGTGGATATCAACGACCCCGAGGCACGCCGCGGCCTTGTGCTCATGGTGCTTTCCGGATCCAAGGGTTCCGCTATCGTGGACACCTTCGTAGGTGACTTAGGCCAAAATGGAGGATCGTTGGCCTCCGCGGCTGCACTAACTCGTTTCTCCGCGCCGACCATGAAAAACGTCAACTCCCGTTTGGCACGAGTGTTCATCAAACAGGCCACCGGCCGCCTGAAGTGGGCGTGGCTGTCTAAGCTCATGCCGCTCGGCATCGGCGCAGTCCTGGGTTCCATTGCTAACCGCAAGCTATCCGACCGCGTGATTAACCATGCCCACGAGCAGCTCCCGCCAGTGCCGCTAGAGGCATAGGGCGCGCACCTCTAACGCCGAGGGGCGGCGATCAATCGTTCAAAACCACTACCCGTCTGGGCGAAAGCTGGGGCCTCCACCACCGCAGGGTGCAAGGCCCCAGCTTCGTGGTTTTGCGGTTACCGCGTGCCCGTAGCTGCCATATCGCCTACATTGCCTGCCCGCGGCGTGACATTTGGGGGTACCGGGGGACAAGATCACACCGCCGCCTACCTGGCGAACACCACACAATTCCGCGGCCCCGCGAGGAGGAGCTCCGGAGAAAGAAATAATGCTTTACAGCATTTTTCAAGGTAGGGGCGCCGGCGCGCAGGAACTCCGCTCAACGGGCCGCGGAGTCACGCGAGCCCAAGGCAAATAAACCCTAACTAAGGGAAGATTCAAGGGGTAGAAAATTCACGCCAAGCCAGGCGGATATAGCGTAAATCACGTTTGGAACCGTATCATTGAGAACGGACTACTTTCAGTGGCCGGTTTTAGCGCGCGCTGAAAGCAATAAAAGTCGTTAAGACAATCGTAAAACCAAGGAAAAGAGGCGAGAACCTGCCGTGAGCAAGTCGAGCATCTTCGGCCCCAATGCGTGGCTGATTGACGAACAGTTCCAGCAGTATTCCAAGGACCCCAACTCCGTGGATCCAGAATGGCGCGAGTACTTCGAAAAGAACGGCACCCCCGCCAATGAGTCCGCTGCTAAGGACGCCGCTGCTAACCCAGCATCCGTCAAGAAGTCTGAGGGCGCGACTACCGCAAAGAAGCAGGAAGTACGCGAGACCGCAGTCACCGCTAATGCCGCCAAGGCACAGGAGAACAGCATGAAGTCTGGAAAGGCCGCCACGAAGAAGGCCCCACAGTCACCGCTCGACAAGATCGGCGAATACCCAGAGGCTTCAGAAAAGCAGCTCAAGGGCGCATACAAGGCCATCGTTAAGAACATGGAAGAATCCCTCGAGATTCCAACCGCTACGACTGTGCGTGACGTGCCGGTCAAGCTCATGTGGGAAAACCGCTCCATGATCAACGATCACCTCAAGCGCACCCGCGGTGGCAAGATTTCCTTCACCCACATCATTGGCTACGCCATGGTGAAGGCCGCGATGGCCCACCCAGCCATGAACGTGCGTTACGAGTTGCGGGATAACAAGCCCTTCGTTATTCAGCCCGAGCACATCAACCTCGGCCTGGCAATCGACCTGCCTCAGAAGGACGGCTCCCGTTCATTGGTTGTAGCCGCCATCAAGGAATGCGAAAAGAAGAGCTTCAGCGAGTTCCTGGACGGATATGAGGACATCGTGGCACGCTCCCGCAAGGGCAAGCTCACCATGGATGACTTCTCCGGCGTGACCATGAACCTCACCAATCCAGGTGGCATTGGCACCCGCCACTCCATCGCCCGCCTGACCAAGGGCTCCGGCGCCATCATTGGCGTGGGCTCCATGGATTACCCAGCCGAGTTCGCTGGCGCCTCCGCAGACCGCCTGGCTGACCTGGGCGTGGGCCGCCTGGTCACCCTGACCTCCACTTACGACCACCGTGTCATCCAGGGTGCAGAGTCCGGCGAGTTCCTCCGCACCATCGGCCAGCTGCTTATAGATGACAAGTTCTGGGATGAACTGTTCGAGGACATGGGCGTTCCTTACCGCCCATTCCGTTGGGCACAGGACGTGCCGAACACGGGCGTTGACAAGAACACCCGCGTTCGCGCCCTGATTGAGGCTTACCGCTCCCGCGGCCACCTGTTGGCGGATACCAACCCTCTGGGCTGGACCCAGCCTGGCCTGCCGATTCCTGACTCCCGCGACCTGGACATGGACACCCATGGCCTGACCATCTGGGATCTGGACCGCACCTTCAGCGTCGGCGGCTTCGGCGGCAAGGAGACCATGACCCTGCGTGAGGTCCTCTCCCGCCTGCGTGCTGCGTACACCCTCAAGGTTGGCTCCGAATACACCCACATCCTGGACCGCGATGAGCGCGAGTGGCTGCAGGATCGCCTCGAGGCGGGTATGCCTAAGCCAACCAATGCCGAGCAGAAGTACATCCTGCAGAAGGTCAACGCCGCGGAAGCCTTCGAGAACTTCCTGCAGACCAAGTTCGTTGGCCAGAAGCGCTTCTCCCTCGAGGGCGCAGAGTCCATGATTCCGTTGATGGATTCCATCATTGACACCGCGGCAGGCCAGGGCCTGGACGAGGTTGTCATCGGCATGCCGCACCGCGGCCGCCTCAATGTATTGTTCAACATCGTGGGCAAGCCACTGGCTGACGTTTTCGCCGAGTTTGAGGGCAACTTCAAGGGTGGACAGGCCGGCGGTTCCGGTGACGTTAAGTACCACCTGGGCGCGGAGGGCGAGCACCTGCAGATGTTTGGCGACGGTGAGATCAAGGTCTCCCTGACCGCCAACCCATCCCACCTTGAGGCGGTTGACCCGGTTCTGGTTGGTATGGCACGCGCAAAGCAGGACATGCTGGACAAGGGCGAGGACGGCTACACCGTTGTTCCACTGATGCTTCACGGCGATGCTTCGTTTGCAGGCCTGGGCATTGTTCAGGAAACCATCAATCTGAACCAGCTGCGCGGTTACACCGCCGGCGGCACCATCCACATCGTGGTCAACAACCAGATTGGCTTTACCACGACCCCTGATTCTTCCCGTTCCACCTACTACTCCACTGACCTGGCTAAGGGCTTTGACTGCCCTGTCTTCCATGTCAATGGCGACGATCCTGAGGCAGTGGTATGGGTTGGCCAGCTGGCCACCGAGTACCGCCGCCAGTTCGGCAAGGACGTATTCATCGACCTCATCTGCTACCGCCTGCGCGGCCACAACGAAGCTGATGACCCAACCATGACCCAGCCGGTTCTGTATGACGTAATCAAGGACCATAAGTCCGTTCGTGAGCGTTACACCGATGAGCTCGTTGGCCGCGGCGATCTGTCCGAGGAGGACGCAGAGGCAGCGGCACGCGACTTCCACGACCAGATGGAATCCGTATTCACCGAGGTCAAGGAAGCCGAGGCCAAGGGGCCTCAGGAGCAGACGGGTATCACCAGCTCTCAGGAGCTCACCCGCGGCTTGGATACCTCCATCTCCAAGGCCGAGCTGGCCGAGATTGGGGCCGCGTACGGCAACCCACCGGAGGGCTTTGAGATCCACAAGCGTGTATCCAAGGTTGCCAAGGAGCGCGCTAAGTCCGTCACGGAGGGCGGAATCGACTGGGGCTGGGGCGAGCTGATCGCGTTTGCCTCCCTCGCCAATTCCGGCAAGGTCATCCGTGTAGCCGGCGAGGACGCACGCCGCGGCACCTTCACCCAGCGCCACGCGGTGCTGTTTGACCCACGCAGTGGCGAGGAGTTCAACCCGCTCAACGAGCTGGCTGCCTCCAAGGGCAACGGCGGCAAGTTCATGATCTACAACTCCGCTCTTACCGAGTATGCGGGCATGGGCTTCGAATACGGATACTCAATCGGAAACCAGGACGCCATCGTGGCCTGGGAAGCACAGTTCGGCGACTTCGCCAACGGCGCTCAGACCATCATCGATGAGTACGTCTGCTCCGGTGAGGCTAAGTGGGGCCAGACCTCCAAGCTCATCCTCCTGCTGCCGCACGGCTACGAGGGCCAGGGGCCGGACCACTCCTCCGCACGTATCGAGCGCTTCCTGCAGCTGTGCGCTGAGGGTTCCATGACCGTTGCCCAGCCTTCCACCCCGGCAAACCACTTCCACCTGCTGCGCCGCCAGGCACTCGGCGAGATGCGCCGCCCGCTGGTTGTCTTCACCCCGAAGTCCATGCTGCGCAACAAGGCTGCATTCTCCGCAACGTCCGAGTTCACCGACGTGAAGTCCTTCAAGTCCGTGATCAACGATCCTAACTTCGTTGACATCAACGGTGAGAAGGTCGCCGACGGGGACAAGGTCAAGACCATCATGCTTTGCTCCGGCAAGATCTACTACGAGCTTGCCAAGAAGAAGGAAGCTGACGGCCGTGATGACGTGGCGATTGTCCGCATTGAAATGCTGCACCCAATCCCATTCAACCGCCTGCGCGAGGCGTTTGAATGCTACCCTAACGCCACGCAGATCCGCTTCGTTCAGGATGAGCCGGCAAACCAGGGCCCATGGCCATTCCTCAATGAGCACCTTCCAAACCTCATCGAGGACATGCCAAAGATGGTTCGCGTTTCCCGCCGCGCGCAGTCTTCCACTGCTACGGGCATCGCCAAGGTGCACCAGCTTGAGCAGAAGAAGCTGATCGAGGAAGCTTTCGAGGTTTAGCTCTCTTGCCTGATAGATGGAGCTAATGGTCGGCATTTAACCGACGAGCATATGCCTTCTCCTTAAACCGCGTGTTTAGGGGGAAGGCATTTTTGCTGCCCTCATTTTCTGCAAGCTAATTAGAAGGATTTGGCGTGTATCCCCTGCTACGGCATCAACGGGAAATAACCCAACCCGGATTGCAATGGGGCACGGTGAAGTTCTCACACAGCGCTCGAGCACGCGATGGAGCCCTACCGCCGGTAGTCTCCCGCAACCCGCGCGGCCTCATCGGCTTTCAACAACGATATTCCTGCTGCGAAACCCCCTGCGGGAGGATACTGCGCGAAAATCCAGTGAGAGTACCGTCTGACCGGTGGGCGGCGGGAGGAATAAAAGAGTCCTTCACGGTTTATAGGCCCGATGGGGAGAGTTCTTAGGGCTTTATCCAAATCGCTGAAGCGAGCATTTCACCTAGCTTCGCTAGGCGGCGAGGCACTACCTCAACCGGCCCCATGCCCGCACACTATGGTTATTGGCCTACTCACCAGCGCTATTGGACGAATCCGAATCACTCTCGGCGCCAATGTCGCCAGTAGACACGATCTGGCTTAGCCACTTGGCCACAATGTCCTGCTCGTTGCCAGTGGCTTCTGCTTCCTCGACCAAATCTGAGATTTCCTGCGTGGTCAAATACTTGGTCACCGATGACACGGTCAGGCGCTCGTCCCGGTCGAGCAGGCCCTTTACATAGATGGGCACGTAGTTCTGCGGCAGCTCCACGTGACTATCCCCCTCGCAGCCCCGGGCCGACGATGGGTCTACGGTGGTCAGTTCCACTGGCAGCGCCGCCATCATGGCGATATGGGTTTCGGCCAGGTAGTCCGTGCCTGAGGGGTCCGCCTGATCCTCCACGTACTCGGTAGACAGTTCCGCGGCACGGTTACTGTCAAAGGCTTCGAGCAGGTTGCCCGTGCATCCAATCCACATGTCTGCCTCACCGTGGCTGAGGAGCTCAGCCCGCTCATCTGGTGTCAGCTGCTGATTCCGCAAGATCTCAGCGTCGTGGCCTTCCGACTCCAACGTGGCTCGGTAGATTTCGGCAACCACGCGCTGTTCGGCACTGTCCGAGTCAACCATGATCCGGACGGTCTGCTCAGAAATCGCGGACTCTTCGGCCGCGGGCTCGATGCCCTGGCATGCAGCAAGCGCCAGGCTGCTAATCGCGGCCAGCGCAACGACCTTGACCGTTGCCAGTTTCATTGACCAGTACTCCTTCGTTTCGCCTATGCCACTTGGAATTCTATCCTTGCACCCCTGCCCCACATATCCGCCGGGGCGCCCACGCGCTGAGGGAGGTGCACGGGGATGTGGAAGTTGGCGGCACGGGCACTGATGGAAACTCTACACGGGATACTCCCGCACACTAGTTTCCTACCGCGAAAGGCCCCCACGCCCCACATGGAGAACTATAAGGACTAGGATGGGTAGGCGATATGACTGCTGTAAAAGAATCCGCTGTCCGCAGCGCGTTATCCCGCGTAGAGGATCCAGAGATTGGCCGCCCAATTACCGAGCTGGGCATGGTCAAGTCCATCGAGATTAACGGCAATGACGTGGCCGTTGTCCTGTACCTCACCATCGCCGGTTGTCCCATGAAATCCACCCTCCAGTCCAACACGCGTGCCGCGTTGGAGGAAGTTGAGGGCATCGGCACCATCTCCGTAGAGATGGACGTGATGAGTGATGAACAGCGCAAGGAACTCAAGGCCAAGCTTCGGGGCGGCCAGGCTGAGCCGGAGATTCCTTTTGCAAAGCCTGAATCCACCACCCGCGTCTTTGCCGTGGCCTCGGGCAAGGGCGGCGTGGGCAAGTCCTCCATGACCGTCAACCTGGCCGCAGCCCTGGCTGACCGCGGCCTCAAGGTAGGCATCGTCGACGCCGATATTTACGGCCACTCAGTCCCGGGTCTGCTGGGCTCCGACGCTGGCCCAACGGTCCTGGATGATGAGATGCTCCTGCCACCAATCGCCCACGGCATCAAATACATCTCCATCGGCCAATTCATTGACGGCAACGCGCCGGTAGTCTGGCGCGGACCGATGCTCCACCGCGCGATCCAGCAATTCTTGGCGGACGTCTTTTGGGGAGACCTTGACGTGCTCCTCCTTGACCTGCCGCCGGGCACCGGTGATGTGGCACTATCCGTAGCTCAGCTGATCCCCAACGCCGAGCTCCTCGTAGTCACCACCCCTCAGGCCGCCGCGGCCGAGGTTGCCGAGCGTGCCGGTTCAATCTCCCAGCAGACCCGTCAGCGCGTCGCCGGTGTTATTGAGAACATGGCCGCCATGGTCCTGCCCGATGGCAGCACCATGGATATCTTCGGCGCGGGCGGCGGTGAAGCCGTGGCCGAGCGCCTCACCGCGCTATTAGGCCACGACGTTCCGCTGCTGGGTTCCATTCCGCTTGACCCTACCCTGCGGGCGGACGGCGACTCCGGGACCCCAGTGGTTCTCGCAGACCCTGAATGCACCGCAGCGCAAGCCATCAGGGAGGTGGCCAATAAGCTTGCCGTGCGCTCAACTTCCTTGGCCGGAAAACCCCTAGGCTTGGGGGTCACCCGCTCCTAACTTTCCTAAAACTCGGGCCGCGTACACCACGTAATAGTTGTGTGTCACGCGGCCTTTGGCTATATTGCTCTAGCAACGATTCGGCGCGAAGCCGTCAACCACTGATTCCCAACAGGAAAGCATCGAGGTAGATTGTGGGAATGAAATTTCCGGAATGGGGCGTAGGTGCCTTTGCCGTCATCCTTGGCATCGTGCTCTACGTATGGCTGCGCAATGACATTGCCATTGGCGGGAAATTGCTCATCGCTTTCCTCATCCTCGTGGGCGCCGCCCAGGTGGGCCTCTCCCTCATTGGTCGCCCGCGGGGGGACGTACGCACCCCTGAAGAACGGGTACGCAAAAAGCTCCACGATTAAACGCCTAGGGCGCACCACATGGTGCGCCCTTTTATTTTCGCGATTTAATCTTGGTCGAAATACGTGGAGTAATCGAAAGACGGGCGCTGTTGCCCTGGCGCCTGAGGCTGCTGATACTGGTCAGTTTGATTAGGACGTTGGGCGTGCGGTTCTCTCGATGGCGCGGGCGGAGCCGGTGGCTGCGAGTTGTGCCCGGCCGGGTTTCCGGAGTTCTGCTCTCTACCAGCAACGGGTTTGCGCGGGTCAAAGTCATCCCACGCCGAATCATCACCGTCAAACAACGCCTTCGTGATAGCACCCCGGGGGCCTAGCTTGCCCCACTGCGCCGCCTGGCTAAGTGGCGCGCGAAGCTCCTCAAATTCCTTGCCGAAGTCACCAAACTCCCCGTTGAGCTCGGCCTTAGCGTTGTTGATAGCTTTCCGGGCCGCAAAGATTGCCGCGCGCACATCCTGAACTACACCGGGCAGGCGCTCCGGGCCAATGATAATCACGGCCAAGACTACGATGACGAATAGCTCGAACCAACCGAAATTTGAAAGCACGGTATTACTCTATCCTTTGGACCGCGTCATTTCTAAGACCGCGCTAGCTTGAGCGCTGATTATGTTTGATCGCACGCATAATCATTTCGAGTTTGTCAAAGATATCCTGCTCGGTGCCATAGGCTCCGCGGGGCGAGGATTGCTCCGCTCGCTCCCCCGCTTGATTCTCCTCACGGGAGCACGTGGTTGCAATTTTGGCTAGTTTGGCAAGCAGGTCGCGAGGCGCGCGAATGTCATCGCTACCTGAGCATTGCTGTACCCATTGGGACGCCCCTCGCTGGGAACGCACCTCTTCACGGCATTCCTCACAGTGGACAAGGTGCACCCGCACGCGGTGGGCCGCCTTTCCTTCCATCTCCTCATCGACGAAAGCCACAATGGCCTCGGGCCCTAAGTGGCCGATGGTGTCAAAGCGGCGGGCGCGCAGCTTTGCCTTTTCGCGGGCCTTATCGTGAGCCCTACCTTCATCCCTTTCGCGCGAAAAGTCACGCACCCTGGCCCGCAACTTCTCGCGCTTGGATGCGGTGGGGGCCAACTGCCCCATGCGCAGAGTGTGCTCCGAATGGGAACGCGAAATGTTATCCATTCTGGAATGCTCACCTCCTGCTGTGGCTTCTATGACGGCGCTTAACTCATGTGAATACACATTAGTGTTTTGTTGGTTTCACAAATTCCGGCTACGACGAGCTTGATCTTCGCACCGGTGGCTAGTTCCCCACTGTAGCGACGTCCACCGTTTATTGCCCGTGCGAGCCATCCAACTTTAGATGGAACTTTAAAAGTATTAACAAGTTGATTTAGGCAAAGAAAAGGCCGGCAAAGGCCGGCCCTCACCCATGGATGCTTTGTCGATATTCCACGACCTGCGCACAACTAGCGGGTGCGCAGCAGCATCTTGGCTTCATCGTTTACCTCTGCCGCAGCCTCGAGAGATGCACGCAACTGGGACCGCCCCCTGTGAATGCGGGAGCGCACCGTGCCCATTTTCACTCCGAGGGTCTCAGCAATTTCGTCATAGCTCATGCCCACTACATCGCATAAGACCACGGCAACGCGGAAGTCAGGCCCCAGCTCATCCAACGCCGCCTGGAGGGCAGGATCCAAATTCGCCACGTTATATGCCTGTTCCGGAGTCATGTCCGAACCGGGGACACGATCATAATCCTCCGGCAGCGCCTCCATGCGAATCTTGCTGCGGTGGCGGACCATATCCAGGAACAGGTTGGTAGTAATTCGATGCAACCACCCCTCAAAGGTCCCCGCCTGGTACCTATCCAGGGAGCGGAAGACCCGCATGAACGTTTCCTGAGTTAGATCCTCCGCATCATGCTGATTGCCAGACAGGCGATACGCCAAGCGGTACACGCTATCCGCATGCTCGGCCACCAGTTCGCCCCATTCCGGCATCGCCGACTCGCCGGCATCAAACGCCGCAGTGCCGGTCAAAGGCTTATCTACCTCGCCAACATTCTCACTACTGCGTCGCTCATTTGTCATGTGACATATTGTGCTACAACAACCCGGCAATCTCCACTTACGGCGCTGAGAACTGGCTGTGAACACACCTCAGCATTCCCACCAGTCACAATTAGCATTGGTTTCGGGTGTTTCGGGTACACCCTCCAGTATGAATACATAAAGTGGGACACGTGACTGACTTGGCTTACGACGCGCTGCGTTCTTATATCGAAACTTCCTCAGAGCCTTCTGAAGCGTTGAGCTCTGCTCGCTCCCATGCAGAGGAGTATTCACTTCCCGTACCGGATGAGGTTACCGGTCAATTGCTAACCACCTTGGCCGCGGCATCTACGGGCCACGCGGCCCAGACCGGGGAGAAGGCCCAGGCGGTTGCCATCACCCCAGCCGCTTCCGTGGTGGGGCTTTACCTGCTTCAAGGCCTTGCAGAGACCGGCATTCTCACCTGCATCGACCCCGAGGTTGAGCACCAGACCAACGCGAAGAAGGCGTTCCGGGAGGCCGGCTACTCACCTACCCGCGTGCGTTTCCTCCCATCACGCCCGCTGGACGTGATGGGGCGTTTAGCCAATGACTCGTACCAGGTCATCTACGCTGAGGTAAGCGCCATGGACATGCCCGCAACCGTGAAGGCCGCCTGGCCGCTTCTTTCTCAGCGCGGAACCCTAGTCTTGGCCAATTCCCTGTTGGATGGCACAATCGCCGATTCGACCCGCACGGATCGCGACACCAATGCCGCACGCGAGGCCGACGAACTGGCCCGTGGCTTGAAAGGCGCCCATGTTACCCGCCTCCCGTTGGGCTCAGGCTTGACCCTCATCACCAAGCTTTAGGCCTGACTCAAACTTGTCCATCCCGGTCCCCAGCGCCATCCTGGAAGGACCGGGATTAGGCGTTTTCCTATTCATGAGAATGCATTCGGGCCTGCCGCGCAGGAGGATCGCCCCCTTAAGCCTGCCTCAGCAGGACCGTGGCCCTATTTTCTGGCCTGGATTCATGGAGCTCGTACCGGACCCCGCAAACCTTGAGGTTCGCCATCGGGGGTAGTTAAAAGGTCCAACCGGTTTAGTTCCTCTTGTGGGAGATGCCGGGTGTAGGTGAAAAGCAAAGGGACCCGCCGTCGTCCGGCAGGTCCCAGTGTGGCGGCTGCAAAAAGCTAATTCGCCTCGACTACCTCCCCCTTGCCCACGACTACTACCCCACCGGCGGAGACGGTAAAGCGGGATTCGTCGAGGTTGCGATCGACGCCGATGATGGCACCATCGGTCACCCGGACATTCTTGTCCAAGATCGCGTGACGGACCACAGCGCCCTTGCCAACGCGCACTCCCGGCAGCAGCACGGAGCCTTCGACCGTAGCGCCGTCCTCAACATGGACGTCTGAAGAGAGCACCGAGTTGCGCACGGTTCCGCCCGAAATAATGCAGCCCGGGGCCACCATGGAGGACTGAGCTATGCCGTTTTGAACAAACTTCGCTGGTGGGAAGTTCGCATCATCAGTGGAGCTAATCGGCCACTTGAAGTTGTACAGGTTGAAGATTGGGTGTACAGAGATGAGATCCATATGCGCCTCATAGAACGAGTCGATGGTGCCCACGTCACGCCAGTAACCGCGGTCACGGTCGGTAGCACCCGGTACTTCATTAGCCATAAAGTCATACACGTGGGCCTCTTCGCGTTCCACGAAGTACGGGATGATGTCTCCACCCATGTCATGGCTCGAGTTCTCGTTCTTCTCATCCTCAAGCAGCGCCTCACGCAGGGCCTCCGCCGTAAACACGTAGTTACCCATGGATGCGTAGGTCATGTTTGGATCATCCGGGGTTGCCGGTGGATTCTCTGGCTTTTCCACGAACTCCGTAATATTGCCTTCTTCATCGGACTGAATGCAGCCAAAGGCGAAGGCCTCCTCACGCGGCACGCGGATACCAGCGACGGAACACGCCTTACCGGAAGCAATGTGCTCCTCAACCATCTGGGAAGGGTCCATGCGGTAGACGTGGTCCGCGCCGAATACGATGACGTAATCCGGCTGCTCGTCATTAATCAGGTTGAGCGACTGAACAATGGCGTCCGCAGAACCGGTGTACCAGCGCTTGCCGCGACGCTGTTGCGCGGGAACCGATGCGATGTACTGGGAAGTGGGGCCGGACATCGACCACGCCTGGGAGATATGCCGGTCGAGGGAGTGGGACTTGTACTGGGTGAGAACGGCAATCTTCCAGTAGCCCGCATTGACCAAATTGGACAAAACAAAGTCAATGAGGCGGTAGTTTCCACCGAATGGGACGGCCGGCTTTGCACGGTCTTCAGTAAGCGGGAAAAGCCGCTTACCTTCACCGCCGGCGAGGACAATAGCTAGGACATTAGGCTGGCTTTTCACCCCTCCAACGTTATTCCCTCCCGCGGGTTTTTTCAGCTAATCGGGGCTTTAAATCCCCCCTTTACAGGGGAAAATTCACTTACCTGTCGCGAAGAAAAAATCACAGTTAATGATTGCCAAACATCTCGCAACGCCCACCTGAGAACGTTAGGCTAAATAGTTATGAGAGCCGGAATCTTTTCAAAGGAATATCCCCCAGAAATTTACGGTGGCGCGGGTGTTCACGTCGCCGAGCTGACCCGCTTCATGCGTGAACTCATCGAGGTAGAGGTCCACTGCATGGGCAAGCCCCGGGAGGAAAAGGACGTCTTTACCCACGGCGTGGATCCGGAGCTGGCCGGGGCAAACGCGGCTATCCAGACCCTGTCCACCGGGCTCCGCATGGCTAACGCCGCATCCTCGATTGATGTGGCCCACTCGCACACCTGGTACTCCGGACTAGGCGGGCACCTAGCCGCCAAGCTCTACGGGATTCCGCACGTTGTCACCGCTCACTCTCTCGAGCCGCACCGCCCGTGGAAGCGTGAACAACTCGGCGGCGGTTACGAGATCTCATCCTGGTCCGAGAAGAACGCCATGGAGTACGCGGACGCGGTCATCGCGGTTTCGGCCGGCATGAAGGCCTCAATCCTTGAGGCCTACCCACGAATCGATGAAGCCAAAGTGCACGTGGTCCTCAACGGTATTGACACCCAGCTCTGGCAGCCGCGCGAGGCCAACGTGCTCGACGAACTTGGGGTGGATAAGACCCGCCCCGTGGTGGCGTTCGTTGGGCGCATCACCCGCCAGAAGGGCGTGGAGCACCTACTCAAAGCGGTGCGGAAGTTCGACCGGGACATTCAATTGGTCCTGTGCGCGGGGGCTCCGGACACCCCAGAGATTGAGGCCCGCACGGAGGCATTGGTCGCGGAGCTCCAGGCCGAGCGCGACGGGGTTTTCTGGGTCAAGGAAATGCTTGACCGCGATAGAATCCAGGAAGTCTATTCCGGCGCCGATATCTTTGTCTGCCCTTCCATCTATGAGCCACTAGGCATCGTCAACTTAGAGGCCATGGCGTGCGGCACCGCGGTGGTGGCGTCGGACGTAGGCGGCATCCCAGAGGTTGTTGTGGACGGTGAGACGGGCGTGCTTGTCCACTACGATGAGCAGGCCGTTGATGATTTCGAGTCCGGCCTCGCTGATGCCGTCAACAAGCTCGCCGGCGATAAGGACTTGACGGCCAGGTATGTCAACGCAGGCCGCCGGCGCGCAGTGGACAAGTTCTCTTGGGCCACCATCGCGGCCCAGACGGTGGACATCTACGCCTCCCTCGTTTAACGCCTTTGCGCTGGATTCTGCGGGTTTCTACTGGTTGCGGACCGGTTGAAAACCCGCAGATTTATTTTTAAGTATCATGGCGTGTTCGAAGCATAATTCTCCACTTAATCTCTTAAGGAGTGTTGAGGGTCAATGACCACTGACATCCATCGCCCTGAACTTCACTTCACCACAGAGACTGGCGTGCTCGAGGCACCAGCCGGCGTTTTGTTGGACGGTGAATCCTGGCACCTGTTTTTCCAGTACAAGCTCGGCGCTGATGAAAAGTCACGCTGGGGTCACACGTACTCGACCTCACTTCCTTTCGACTGGATCGAATGCGATGATGTCCTCGCCCCAGCCGGCGGCGAAACCGGTCTCCGTGCGGGTGCGGTGGCCGCGGTCGATGGCGGCATCAACCTCTACTTCACGTCCATCACCGGTGCGGGCTCCTCCGTGAACCTAGCAAGCTACGCCAACGTCGATGACGTCTGTGAGGTTTCTGATGAGATAGGCGCCTTGGACCCCCATGTTCTGCGCCACGGTGCAATTGTCCAGGACACGGAGGGATTTACCCGCTTCCGCACGCCGTGCGTGGTCCCCGACTGGGATAATGGGGATCGTTCAGAGGGCCACAAGGGCTGGCTGATGCTAGCCCTCACCGGCGAGGCCGGCAGCTCCACCCCCGTCATTTTATCCAGTGCCGATGGGGTCTCGTGGACGCTGGACGGTGAACTCACCTTCGAGGGTGAAGATACCGGTTTCAAATCCTCCGAGGCGCCGGGCAATGAACTGCCGCCGGTAGCGGCACCGCGCATCATCCGCCTGCGCGATGAGGTGGATGGGGAAATCTATGACGTATTGTTCATCACCCTTGAGCGCGACGGGGCCGAGCTATCCGGTTACCTTGTTGGCCGCCTCGAGGGCACCGTCTTTAACGTGGTCACGGGGTTCAAGCGCATCGATTACGGGCATGATTTCACCCGCCCGCGCAACACCAACGTCACCGCAGGAACAATAGACGCGGACAAACGCTACGAGGAGGCCGTAATCTTTGGCCTGATGAGCGGCGCCGGCCGCCAGGACGCGCCCGCTGAGCATCCATCGCTGAGCCAAGAGGGCTGGGCCAATGCGCTATCCCTCCCGCGTTACCTGACGCTGCAGGGCGGGGTCATCTATCAGACTCCGGCACGCGGTTTGCCCGATGCGGTTGCCACGACGGATCGCGCGCGCCTGTGGACCGGCCTGCTTGAGGTTCCCTCCGGTTCTGAGGTTGAAGTACAGCTGCTCGATGGCAATGGCTCCCCTGCCGCCATCATTAAGCACTCCGGTGACGAACTAACCTTGGACCGCTCCTTGTGCGGGGCCTATCAGGATAGCTACGCGGGGGACGCGGTGGCCTCGGCCCCGCTGCGCGAGGATGATTCTGATTCCTTGACCATCGTTGTGGATGGTTCCACCGTTGAAGTTTATGCGGACGGCGGCCAGGTAGCCATGGCTTCCCGCGTGTATTTTGACGGGGGTTGCTCTGGTATTTCGGCCTCCACGTCTGGCGAGGCTGAAATCGTCCGCGAGTGGGAACGCCACGGCAGCTAAACCCAGGCACGGCTGGAAACGGGGCTAAAGCATTTAAAACTGCGTCGAAGGGGCGGCTCCCGTAAGTCGCCCCTTTGACGTAGTCAGTTTCCCTATCCCCGTTGGCGTACTCCCCATTGCGGCGTTCTCCGCTGGCGTTAGGTTCGCCGGATATAAAAGCAGTCCGCGGCCCCGGTGGTTGCCGCCCGCCATCCGTTAGCGGCCGGCGAGCCCGGGGCTGGAAACGTTGCAGCCGCTTCGGCTTGCTTGCCGGGCTTTTGGGCCGCCCCATCGCTTAAGCCCCTGGCGCGAGGCGCCAAAGCAAAGGCCAATCCATACCCAGGTACCGGCCCTAGACGCCGGCGACCGGGCGTCATCTTCCAGACTAGCCGCAACGCATACTTAGGACTCCTCGGCCGGACGCCAGGAGTCATGGCGCGGTTGGCGGGGACGTTAGCCTAGCGTCCCAATCCACGTGGCAATCACCGGGTTCGGGTCTTTCGAATTCTAATCTCCGCACTTTAAAGACACGTTTGGATACCCAAGAGCAATAATTTGAGTATCTATCGACTTAAGGGGGCAGAAAAAATCACCACCCGGCTGGAAAGCCTGGTGGTGACTGGGAAACTAAGGTTGAGCCCCGCGTTATTTCTTCGCCCGGAGACGATCCAAGCGGGCATGCGCCGTGACCGTCATGGTCTCCGGCAGCGCGGCCATGCGCTGGGCCAATTCGTCACGGCTGATATGACGGGCTGACGGGCTCATGGCCACCTGAGCCTTGATGGAATCACGATCTAGCTCGATGGGGAATGAGATATCCACCGGATCGGCAGACTGCTCGAGGTATCCCTTGGCCTGCTCGTACATGCGCTCGACCTTGCCTTCTTCTACGCCCAGGATGCCCAAAGGCTCGCGCAGCTCATCGAGGTGACCGGAGCACGGGGTCAGAACAACCACTTCCCCGCCTGGGGTGAGAACACGCTGGAATTCCGCCGGGTTGCGTGGGGCAAAGATGACGGAGATGGCATCAATCGAGCCGTCCTTGATGGGTAGGCGATCCCAGACGTCCGCAACCACGGCTCCCACGCGCGGGTGGCACTTCGCCAAGTGCTTTGCCGCATGCGGGGAAATATCAAGGCCAATGCCGCGCGCGCCCCGGACGGAATCAAGGGTGTGCGCCAGGTAGTAACCGGTGCCGGCGCCAACTTCGAGCAGGGCGGGCTCCGCCTCATCGGGCACCTCGGCCGCATCAAGGATATCCTGCACCGCGCCGGTAACCGCCTCAACGAAGGGAGCGAAGTGCCCCCTGGAAAGGTAGGTTTCACGGGCGCGAACCATATCCAAATCGTCACCCTTGTGTTTGAGCCCGGCCCCACCGGCCAAGGTTACGTAGCCCTGTTTAGCAACGTCGTAAGAATGGCCCGAATCAGATACTAGGCGCGAGAAATCGTCAGCACCGGTCAGGCCTGTCCCATCTACGGGATCGGCAAGAACATCAATGATGTGTGAAAGCATGGGTCCAGACTAGCTGGCGGCCTCTGTAAGGAGCGAACCGAGCTCCGCCGCTTCCTCTTTGCTTAACTCAACGACGATGCGCCCACCACCGTCGGAAGGGATGCGCATCACGATCTTGCGTGATTCTTCCACCGCTTCCATCTCGCCGCCAGTTGTACGAGGCTTCATAGCTGCCATCGAAGCTCAACTCCCATTCATAAAGCTAAAATATAAGCGACCATAATTTGGTCACCCTTGCTATTTTACGCGGTTTTGCGGTGCTTGGGGCCGCAAATTCGCACCGCAACGGGCTGAAGTGGGCCCTGAACAGGCGTTTCCAAAACGTTCGAGTGGGCTAATTCTTTCTTTTCATCCCACAGCGACGCACGGGCCGGTCACCCGTTAAGGTTCAGGTTCTCGCTTTGCCCAGTAAGCGGCTGGGTTTTAGGGTCTAGCGGTGACGCCGGAGCGGCGTTTCGGGCTAGGCGAGCCTCGGCCTCGGCAAGGCGGTTAGCCAAGGACTCTATTACATCATCGACTTGATCTTGGCGGTAACCGCGTGCCACCACGTCAAAGGCGATATCAGCAAAGCGATTGTTCTCCACCGCGCTACGGTTGGCACGAGGCACGTCAATGTCAGCATCCGGGGTGCCCAGACCGTCAAACCAGCCGAATGTTGCGCTCCAGGCCCAGGTGCCAAAGATGATGAGCAGGATCAGGATGGCGATGAGAACAATCCAGGAAAGCATGGCATTCATGCTACCGTTTGCGAGCCCAAGGGCTGACACCGTGCTCCATCTTTAGCTCCAACACATGCCGAATCCCTACCCCCTACTACGAAGGCGGGAGGAATGAACGTTACGGGAGAAGACTTGAGCTGAGCCACCGCGCTTTAATATTGCCTAGTTTCCCAATATTTCACTGTCCACGCATAAAATTTATAAATTATGAATCTCCCTATCTACAGCGACAATGACTTTTGCTCCGGATCACCTAGCCCCGCGCGAGCCAGAGGCCTCCAAGAACCAGTTGAGGTTGATAAAAGCAGCATTGCCAGCATCCTGACTAAAGCCACCGAGAGTCCCAATAGCAGGAATTTCATTGAGCGCTTGCTGCAGGATGCATCAGTAGAAGATTTCACCACTCTGCTGAACCAGGTAGGAAGTTTCCAAGAGACGCGAGTGGTCATCGAGGATTGCCCAACCTTTTCCTACCTTGACCTGGTCACGGTGTTTGGATTGTTGGCCGAGAAAAACACTGACGATCTTAACCTGTTGGACTTCTGCGCTACGTGGTTTGAGGAGAGGTATCCAGACAAGCAAAGCTTGGACCCGTTCTTTTCCAAGACCATGAACCGGGTTGCGTTCCTGACTAGATACAGAAACACCGTCAGCTATTGGCAAGAAGAACTGCGCACTTTCCGTGCAACCAACGACTGGACTATCCGTGAGTACTTCATTTCAGCGGTACTGTGTGAGCGTTTCCGTTTCGCCAAGGATGTTGAAGGACTGCATGAACTCTTGGTAACCGGCCAGGGTGTAAGCAGCTCTTTTAAAACCACTGCACTTGGCCAAGCAATTGGTGGCTATGCCCGTCTCTTGTTAGAAAAACCCACGTATACCAGCAAGGTCATTTCTGAGTCAGAGGAGATTGCGGATCTTCCGTATCTACTCAAGTCCGCTATCCAAAATTCGAAGCCCTTTGAAACGCTTCGTGTCCGGGATTTGGTGCTCTCAGCCCTGGATGAGGCGCCTAATGCGCAGCGGCTGGCCGGTATCACGGTGGAAACCATTAAACAATTCCAAACCAATTCAGAGGAATTTGGTGAATCCCCGCAAGACCCTTTATTACTGCTCAAGTTGGCCCGCGCCTACCGGCGTTCGGCCCAGTTTGACGCTGCTTATTCAACAATTTCAATTGCCATGTCGCGCGCTAACGTAGGCACTTCATTTTCAATCGAGATAATGGAGAGAATCCTTCAGGAGCGCACACAGATTATTTTCACCGTCGAATCCTATGATCTGATTAAGAAGGCCCAGCAGGCAGCGGAACGGATGGAAGAAACCGAATCAAGGGTCAATACCAAGCTTGATAACAACACGCTTCGCTCTACTGAGGTACTAGCACTGTTTTCCTCGGCCGTTGCCTTCGCGGTTGGTGCTGCTTCTATTGGCTCCAACCAGCAGAATCTGGCATCCGCAGTTATCATCTCCGGAATCTTGCTGATTGGCCTCGTAGCCTTCTCCGGCTTGATTTTTGTCATGACCCGGAACCTCACCGATACCGGGGTAAAATCCGCGAAGCATCCTCCTACGCAAAAGCAAAGAGAGCGTGAGCTTGAACGGCGCCTACGGCGTTCTCTGAGTGAGAGCATAGCTGACCGCGTTGATAACCAGATCCAGCAGCAACTGGCCGATACGGTTGCTCACACCGCTGACTTACACGGTGAGATGTCTGCGTCCGCGCGCACGTGTAAAGAGTGCGGTGAAGCCGTTGTGACAAGAAGATGTACGTTGTGTAATTCCGTGTTCGTTCAGCACGCAAGTGAAACGCCCAAACGGGACACGTGTGCGTCATGCCTGTCCTTGTCCCAGAATCCAAATAACAAATACCTTGAGTTCTCCCATAACCCAACCCCGGAGGTGCTCAAGGCCATTGAAGAGGCAGACGCCAAGGCTCAGAATCGTGAGCGCCGCCGAGTAGCCTGGTACCGCAATTCAGTGTTCGTGTCTCAAGCCTCCATCCTTATTGCGCTTGGCGCGGTGATCCTGTCAATCGGCGCGTTGGCTTTTAATGGGTCATGGTTTGTTGATGAAACTCCAGTAGATTCTTCAGAAACCGCCGTGGCACCCGTCGAAGAAACCAATCCCGAAGTTGAAAGCTAGTGACCGTGACCCAAAGAACCGTCTACAGTGTTGTTTCTGCCGTAGCTTGTAACCGCACTGATTACCTTGGTGACGTGCTTGAAACCCTCAAGGCTCAGGAGGTTCCTGACCACATTGAGCTTGAGTGGCAGGTGCATTTTGACGGCCCGGTAGATGAAAAGACCGAGGCTGCACTTCGCGCGTTGCTTGATGAGCCATGGATCGAAGTGGGATTCAATTATCGCTGGCGTGGAATTGGCATCACGCGCACCAAGGCTGCAACGCGCGCACGTGGCGAATACATCAAGAATCTCGACGGCGATGACCTTCTTACCCCAGGCCAGATTGCCCGCGAGATAGCGGTTTTTGAGTCCAGGCCTGAAGTTATGTGGTCGGGCAGTGAGGTTACAGATCTGCATCCGGACGGTTCCACTAGCGGATATGACCGCTCACCTGCCGGCGGCATCATCCCACGTGATTCAACATTTAACTACTGGATGACCCATGATTACGTGCTTAACGTCCACCCCACGACGATGTGTATTAGGCGTCAAGCGCTATGGTTATCCGGTGCATGGGGCGCGGTGGAAACTAGCGAAGACACCTGGCTCATGCACTCTCTCAACACGCTGTTTTTGGGTTACTTCCATTCAGCCCCAGGCACCATTTACCGCAAGTGGGATGGGCAGATCACTGCTACCGAAGAGCATAACGCCACCCGTAGCCTTAGCTACCGACGCGAGGCAATAACCCGGCGAGTTCTTGCATTGCGTGAAGTCAGGGACATCCTGGCCCCTCACTTTGATGGCGAAGCTTACAAGTAGGCACACCGGTAGGAGTAGCGCTACCGGCGGACCGTGTTAGACAAGTCCGCGCCACGAGTTGATGGGCGCAAACGTGCCTTCAATCGCGGCAGTCATGCGGATAACATCCATGGTGTCTTGCACCTCATGCGCGCGGAATACCGCCACGCCACGGGCCGCAGCCCAGGCGGTGGCGGCCAGCGTGCCGGGAAGACGCCCTGTTGAATCTCGCTGCAAAACCTCCCCTATGAAGCCCTTGTTAGAAAGCGCCATAAGCACAGGAAATCCGGTGGCAACCAGTTCATCGACCCGTTTCAAAAGCTCCAGGCCATGGAAGGTGTTTTTACCAAAGTCGTGCGTGGGATCTAGGAATGTAAGCTCTTCCGGGCAGCCCAGGGAAATTGCGCGCTCGGCCTGGCGGGTGGTCTTTGCAATCACGTCTTGGACCACATCGTCATAGTGCACGCGGTTGGGGAAGGTGCGTGGGGTTACGCCACCGGTGTGGGAACAGACGTAGCCAACCTTATGGTGACCCGCCACCTCGACGAGCTCGGGCTCCCAGCCCGCCCACGTGTCATTTATCAGCCCCGCACCGGCCGCGATGGCGGCCTCCGCAACCTCGGCGCGCCAGGTATCTACCGAGATTGTGACTGCCGGGTGTCGCTCGTGGACGGCCGCGATGGCGGGGATAACGCGGTCAATTTCCTCCTGGGCATCCACGCTGTCCCCTGGGCCCGCTTTTACGCCGCCGATGTCAATGATGGTGGCTCCCTCAGCAACCGCTTGGTCGCAACGCTTTAGCGCGGGCTCAAGGCCAAAGGTTGCGCCCTGGTCATAGAAGGAATCTGGGGTGCGGTTCACGATGGCCATGACCTGCGCCAGGCCAGAAGGTTTCTGATTCATGTCCTAGCGTTCGAGTCCCTTGACACGCAGATCTGACATGTCCTTGTGGATGGTGGTGATGTACTCAACGGCCTCATCGGCTGAATCGGTGAGCAAGAACAGGTTGTTGTCCTCCGGGCTGATGTAACCTTGCTCGGTCATGGTGTTCTTTAGCCATTCCACCAGGCCGCCCCAGTATTGGGTGCCCATGAGCACGATAGGAAACTTGGTGACTTTGCCGGTCTGGACCATGCACATGACCTCAAAGAGCTCATCCATGGTGCCCAGGCCGCCGGGCAGGCAGATAAACGCCTGGGAATACTTCAAGAACATAGTTTTGCGGGCGAAGAAGTAGCGGAAATCGATGCCCAGGTCCACGTACTCATTGAGCCCCTGCTCAAAGGGCAGCTCGATTCCGAGGCCCACGGACAAACCGCCTGCCTCATGGGCGCCCTTGTTGCCGGCCTCCATGATGCCGGGGCCACCGCCGGTGATAACGGCGTATTCGGCGGCAACGAGTTTGCGGGCTACCTCCTCCGCGAGCCGGTAATGCTCGTGGTCAGGCTGGGTGCGCGCGGAGCCAAAGACGGATACCGCCTTGGGAAGTTCGGCCAAGGCATCAAAGCCGGTGACAAACTCGCTTTGGATACGCAGTACGCGCCACGGGTCACCGTGCTGCCAGTCATAGGTTGAACCGGACTCCAGCAGGCGCTGGTCATACGTGGAGGTGTCATTGGCATCGCGGCGGGTCATCACCGGGCCCCGCTTGATGCGTTTGTGTTCAGTCATCGCTGTCAACGTCCTTTTGGTCTACAAGTTACTTGCTGGTGAGGTACTGCATCAGCTCGCCGGCGACGCTAGTAATCTGGCTGACTGGGCACTGCTCGTCTACCTTGTGGGCAAAGCCGGGATCGCCACAGCCGAAGTTCACGGCTGGCACGCCCATCTCGGAAAAACGTGCCACATCGGTCCAGCCGTACTTGGCGCGGAAATTGCCGCCGACGGCCTCTACAAGCGCCCTGGCCGCGGGCTGACCCAGCCCCGGCATCGCGGCCGAGGCCACGTCATCTACCTCAAAGGTCACCGCGCCGGGCTCGGCTAACTCGTCACGCTGGTCGTAGGGGCGCTCCTGAGATGGTTCGAGGTGGAGCACCTCCAATAGATGCGCCATGGCCTCGTCCGTAGAGCGGTCCGGGGCGAAGCGGAAGTTTACGAACATCCACGCAATATCCGGGATGGTGTTCGTAGCCACAAAGGACTCCAGCTTCACGATGTTGATGCCCTCCTTGTACGTGCACTCATCGATCGTTACCTCCCGTGGGGTGTACTCATTGAGGTAGGCCATGGTCTTGGCCAGGGTGTGGGTAGCGTTGGATCCCAGCCACGCGCGGGCCGAGTGGGCACGCGTGCCGTGAGCGGTTACCCGGATGCGGATAGTGCCCTGGCAGCCGGCCTCGATGATTCCGCCGGTCGGCTCGCCCAGTAATGCTAAGTCACCCTCTAACCATTCGGGGTTGTCTTGCTGCAGGTGCGCAAGCCCGTTGTACTCCATGGACACTTCCTCGCACTCGTACGCGATCAGAGTGAGATCATGGGCCAGCTCCCCGGCGCGGTCCCCCGCGACCAGCTCCGCGAAGGCGTGGAGATAGACCGCCATTCCGGATTTCATGTCGGTGGTGCCGCAGCCCCACATCACCTCCTCGCCCTCATCATTGGTTGCGATGTGGTGCGGAACGTTGTCCGCGATGGGCACGGTATCGATGTGGCCGGCTAGCACAACGCGGGAAGCATGGCCGCGGTTAGTCCGTGCGCAGACGGTATTTCCAAAGCGAGCCACCTCCAGCTCGGCACCTGTGGCATCCTTGAGCCCCCGCAGCGCCGTTTCTATAGCGTCCGCTATCTCTTTTTCGTGATGGGAAGGGCTGGGGATATCAACTAGGTCCTTGGTTAGCTGAATGGGATCTGCAAACAAATTCAATGCCGAAGTACTCACCCGTGCCATGGTACCGCCAATCGTGTGACCACGGGACGGGGTAAACCTCCCCCTTAAGCCCTCCACATGGGGCTAACGCAACCGGCGTAGTTTTGTTTCACCTCCCCCTGACACGGGTAGACTGACGCTCGAAACATTTGCATAACCGTGGCGCTATGTAGTCACTATGCGAAGCCGATATATCTGTACTGGAGAGCTATATGACAACTCAGTCCCAAGGCGCGGCGGCAAGTTCCGTTGAGCCGAACAATCAAAAGCTCAAGACTCGCCACATCACCATGATGGGCCTGGGATCCGCGGTGGGCGCCGGACTCTTCCTTGGCGTTGGCGTGGGCATTCAGGCCTCCGGCACCTCAGTGCTTCTGGCTTACGCAATCGCCGGCCTGCTGGTCGCGGTCATCATGTTCATGCTGGGCGAGCTGGCTTCGGCCCGCCCCTCCCTGGGGTCATTTTCCACCTACGCGGGACAGGCCTTTGGCAACTGGGCTCGATTTACCAATGGCTGGATGTATTGGTTCATGCTCATCATGGTGATGGGCACTGAGATCACCGGCGCCGCCGCGATCATCAGCGGTTGGTTTGGCGTGGACCCATGGATCCCAGCACTTATCGCCGTGACCTTCTTCGCTGTGGTTAACTTCGCCGCCGTCCGTGGTTTCGGCGAGTTTGAATTCTGGTTCGCCATCATCAAGGTCGCGGTCATCGTAGCCTTCCTGGTGCTGGGCACTTTGCTGGCCATCGGCCTCTGGCCGAACACGGATACGGCCAATCTTTCCAACTTCACGGATAACTTCTTGCCTAACGGCGTTCCAGGCTTCGCCGCCGGCCTGTTGGCCGTAGCGTTCGCCTTCGGCGGCATCGAGCTGGTCACCATCGCGGCCGCCGAGTCTGAGGATCCATCCCACAACGTTGCCACCGCCGTACGAGCAATCATCTTCCGCATCATCATCTTCTACATCGGCTCCGTACTGCTGATTGCCTTGCTGTTGCCATTCAGCCAGATTCAGAACGCTGACGTCGCGGCCCAGTCCCCATTCACCCAGGTGCTTGGTCTGGCAAACGTTCCGGGCGCGGTTGGTTTCATGGAGGCCATCATCGCCATCGCCCTGTTGTCTGCATTCAACGCGCAGATCTACGCCACCTCCCGATTGGTCTACGACATGGCTGAGGATGGCAACGCTCCGGGCTTCTTCCTAAAGAAGAATCACTCTGGTGCGCCAATCAATGCGGTCATCCTTTCCATGATCTTCGCCTTTGCCTCCGTGGGGCTGCAGTACTGGAATCCTGAAGGGCTGCTGGCATTCCTGTTCAACGCGGTGGGCGGCTGCCTGCTAGTTATTTGGATCTTCATTACCGCCGCGTATATCAAGCTCCACCCGGAGCTAATACGCAACGGTGAGACCTCCGTGATGCGCGTGAGTGGATTCCCCGTAGTGCCGATCCTCGTCCTGGTTGGCCTGGGCGTGCTCATTGTGTTGATGCTCTTCGATGAGAGCGCTCGTGGCCAGATTTTCGCCGTCGCCATCCTGACCGCCGTGCTCGCGGTTCTGGCCTTTGCTTTCGGCGGCAAGGGTTCCGGCAAGCGCCATGAGCGCGAGCTCAACGCCTCGAGCTAAAGGCTTACCGCCCCCTCCCGGGACGGTGCGCGCGGCATCGTAACGTGCCCCGTTGGAGACACCTTGGTGTGACTTCGGCGGGGCATTTTTGACGCTTTCGCCGGATGTGACTTTGGCCAAAGTGAAGCCTGTCGCTAAGGACAATGGCCGGTACGCCCGCTATACTTCATAGCCAGCTCACGCCCCGTGTCCCGCGATGAAATCCACGCTAAAACGTGCATGAACTGATCCCTTTGGATACGGTCAGGCGCCGCGGGACGCACCCGGCGTGGATGCATGTGACTTTGGCATGCGCATGACAACTGATCCCAACATAAAAAGGCTTTAATCACCCATGACTTCAGCATCCGCTCGCGGCCTAGCGACCATCACCCATGACGGAACCGTTCTGGACGTGTGGTTCCCAGCGGTTCATACTGACCAAGAGGTCACCGAGTCCGGCACTGAACAGCTCACCGAGGTTCCCCAGCAGTTCGCTTCCCTCGTCGGCCCGGATGAGGAGCGCGGCGTGGCCCGCGTCGCCGTAAAGACCTCCATCAAAGACCTTGATGATGCACCACTGGATACCTATGACGCTTACCTGCGTCTCCACCTCTTGTCCCACCGCGCGGTCAAGCCCCACGGCCTGAATATGGACGGCATCTTCGGCAAGCTGGCTAACGTTGTATGGACCAACTACGGCCCGTGCGCGGTGGCTGACTTCCAGATGGTGCGCGGTCAGCTGGCGTCCCGCGGCCCGGTCACCGTGTACTCGGTGGACAAATTCCCACGCATGGTCGATTACGTAGTACCTACCGGCGTGCGCATCGGCGATGCTGACCGCGTCCGCCTGGGCGCCCACCTGGCTGAGGGCACCACCGTCATGCATGAGGGATTCGTTAACTTCAACGCCGGCACCCTGGGCGCCTCCATGGTCGAGGGCCGCATCTCCGCGGGTGTTGTGGTTGGTGACGGTTCTGACGTCGGCGGCGGCGCCTCCATCATGGGCACCCTGTCCGGCGGCGGCAAGGAGGTCATCTCCGTCGGCGAGCGCTGCCTGCTTGGCGCCAACTCCGGCGTGGGCATCTCCCTGGGCGATGACTGCGTGGTCGAGGCTGGCCTCTACGTCACCGCGGGCACCAAGGTTGCTGTATTCGGCAAGGTGGCCGAGGTAGCCGGCGTTGAGGAGGGTCACACCATCAAGGCTTCTACCCTGTCCGGTGCCTCCGGCATGCTGCTGCGCCGCAACTCCGTCACCGGTTCCGTAGAAGCAACCCAGTGGAAGGCCGAGGCCGTAGCGCTCAACGCCGACTTGCACAACAACTAACGTTTGGCGCTTCGCATCGAAGCCATCAGCACTAATGCCCCCGGCCACGTGGTCGGGGGCATTTTACGTTGCGCAGGATTGTCAGCCGTGGTGCAGAGCCCGCGCCCGCACAGCCTCGGGGGCGTCCCGCTAAGGCCATCTGCAGCGTCAACCCTTGACAGTATGTAAAGAATAGTTTACATTCGGTTATGTAAAGAAAAGTTGACACTATGAGAGGACAACTTGGCATGTCTCCCAGCGGATTCCTGGCCGATTACCTTGAGGGGTTTCCTGGTTTGATGATGGGCTCACTCGGTGTGCTTCTTATCATCGCCAACCTCATCCGTGTGCAGTTTCCGTCCGGTGAATCACCCGTCTCAAGGAAAGAAGACCACTAGGCATGACCACTCAACAGGCCGCGCGGAATGCGGTTGAGCACCCCAATATGGTTCGCAAGTGGCGGCGCTGGAAAGAACTCTCCCAAGCCGAGCTGGCCTCGGCAGTGAGCGTCTCCCGCCAAACCATCGCGAATATCGAAAAAGGAAACTACTCCCCCTCCGTCCACTTGGCGTTGGCCATCTGCCACGAACTGGGAAAGAGCGTCGAGGAAATCTTCGGCGATGAACAGGAAGCATAAACCATGAGTATTACTAGGTATTTCGCCGATTACGCATTCGGCCTCGCCAAGGAAACCACGGATGACGAGTATCAAGAAATGATGTGGTACAAATCCTGCGCGCTGGCATATGCTTCGTTGCCGTTCTTCTTGTACTCGGTTGGCGCGGTACTGGCTTGGGGCCTGCCCGGTATGTACACGCTGATGTCCGCCCTGATTATTATCCCCATCATTTGCTCTGAGTCGATCGCGCAAACCTGGCTCAAGGATTTCGCGCCGCGTCCGCGCGCGAACGTGAACTCAAAGTTCACGGCACTTACTATGCTGCCCGCAGTGTTGATGATCGCTGGAATCGTTTACCGCCTCTTTAGTGTCAACCAGGACAGCATGGCCCAGGGCGCAATGGTTGGGGCGGTAGCAGGAACCGCTGTAGCGGCTATCGTCACGCCCGTGGTTATCAATGCGGTGCGCAAAAAGGATGAAAACCGCTTCGATTCTCAACTCGATGACGAGGAATAGCCCCTCCCCCAAGTGGAATCTGGACGGGCAGTTTAACTCCCGGGCCATGAGGCACTAAAAGCACCCCTTGGGGTGCTTTTACAGTTTGGGTACTAGGCCCGCACGGTAGGTTCGGTTTCCTCGACCACGCGTGGCGTTTTAGGCTTGGAGCGGAAGGTCCAGAGCTTATTGACCACGAAGTTAATGGGCATTGCCGCGACAATCGAGATAGCCGTGGCGTAGTACAGCGGGGTGCGCAGGCCGGTTGAACCGTCGAAGATGTCACGCGGCAGCGCGATTGGCGAGGTGGGGTTCATCAGCAAAACTAGCACGATCTGCTGGAATACCATCGCCCCCAGGCCCGTGGCCAGGAACGGAAAGAAGCCGCGCAGCCAGCTGACCTTGTTGATGTGCTTGAAGGTCCACATCCTGTTGAGCTGGTAATTCCACATGTTCGCCACCAAGAAAGCGATGATGGTGATGAGGTTGTACCAACGAACATTAAATTCGGTGCCAAACAGCGGGAAGAGCACGTCTTCCTCATGGATGCCCCATCCGCCCCCCAGGAGCTTGGTGATGAGGTACATCGCCACCAAATTCACCACGGTGCCGGAACCGCCCACCATGCCAAACTTGATGAACTGCCCCATGTTGTTAACCACGCGGGTGCCAATGGGGCGCCGAGTGCTCATGCCTGGGCTCCTTACACTACTGGATGGGACGATAACCTAACCTCTAGAGCGTACTCTTCAGCACCCGTCCGGACCTAAATACTCGCAGCCTGCCGTCCAAAGGGTCAGTAAATTCACATGCTGCGTGCAGCAGTGACATAGGACTTGAAAAATCATACAGATCCAGCCCGCGATCCATCGGGTACGTGTCATCGCCAAGTATCGGCGCACCTAGATGATTGAGCAGCACCCTGAGCTGATGGGTGTGCCCGGTAACCGGCCAGAGATTCGCTTCATTCCCGGCGGCGAGGACGCGGGTTACGGTCGTGGTTCCAGATGAATCGACCTTAACCTGCCTACTCCCCTTCTCCTTACGCATGCCCAGGATGATGGTTTCATCCACATCCAACGGATGGACTGTCAGCGCCTTGTAGTGCTTGCGCACCATCCTGTCCTGGAATAAGCGCTGGTACCGGCCCCTCGTATCCGGGTTACGGGAGCATATGACCACCCCGGCGGTCAGGCGATCTAGACGGTGCAGCGGCACGATATGGTCTTCCCCATAATCCACACGCAGGCGGGTCTGCACGGTCTCACGGACCACACGGCCATTCGATGTAGTGGGAAGGAAATGCGGCTTATCTACCACAATCAGGTGCGCGTCCTCATAGAGCACTTCATAGTCATAAGGGATGGGCGGCTCGGGAGGCACAGCTGGGTGAAACCACGCTAATGTCGGGGTTGCCAGCCGCGTGCCCGGCGGGATAATTTCCCCGGGCGCAAATAGGGAATCCCCAGCGCGGCCCGCATAATATACGGGCGCACCGGGGTCTTTTGAAACTTCCCCCTTAAGCATCACCTTACGTGGGGAGATTCCCTCTCGGCAGCCTATAGGCGCAGACGTCACGGTACGAAAACCGGTTTAAGCATTTTGAACGGCCTGCGCGAGACGAGCGCAGGCGGCGTCAACGCGCTCATCGGTGCCGTTGAGCCCCACGCGAACATAGAGCTCACCCAACGGGCCGTAGAAGTCACCGGGGGCTACAAGGATTCCCAGTTCGGCTAGCCAGTCAACCGTGGTGCGGCAGTTTTCCCCGCGGGTGGCCCACAGGTACATTCCCGCCTCCGAATCCTCGATGGTGAAGCCGGCCTCGGTCAGCGCCCGTACGAGCTTGGCGCGGCGGGCAACGTACCGGTTGCGCTGCAATTGCTCCGACGAATCATCTTCCAGTGCCGCAACCATCGCTCCCTGGATTGGGCCGGGAACCATAAGCCCGGAATGCTTGCGCACCTCGAGCAACTCAGCGATAAGCTCACGGTCTCCGGCCAGGAACCCAGCGCGGTAGGACGCCATGTTTGCGGTCTTGGACAGGGAGTGCATGGCGATGAGGCCGGTGTGATCACCATCGGTTACCCGGGGATCCAGAATGGATACCGGCGGATTGGCATCGTCCCAGCCAAACCCCATGTAGCACTCGTCCGCCGCCACGATCGCGTTGTGCTCCCTTGCCCACGCCACAACGGCGCGCAAGTGGTCGACGCCCAACACCTTGCCCGTTGGGTTCGAGGGGGAATTGATAAACGCCAGTGCCGCTTCACCGAATTTAGCCGGGTCATCCTCACGGACGGCCTGGGATCCGGCGATGAGCACGCCCACCTCGTAGGTCGGGTACGCCACGGAGGGGATGATAACCTTCTCACCACGGATCCCCAGCAGCGTAGGGAGCATCGCGATGGCTTCCTTGGTGCCGATAACGGGAAGTACGGACTTCTCATCCAACCCGGTCATGTTGTAGCGGCGCTCCAGCGCGGCCGGAATGGCCCTGCGCAGCTCCGGGGTGCCCATGGTCTGAGGGTAGCCGGGCACGCCAGCATTCTCGGACAGCGCCAGCTGCACGCCAGGGGCCACTTCATCTACTGGATTACCTACGGACAGATCGACAATGCCGTCCGGATGGGAGGCGGCCTTTTCCTTGACCTGGGCCAGGGAGTTCCACGGAAAATCCGGGAGAGTGTGTCCAAGTGGTGTACGTGCCATGAGCTAGCGCCTTCCGGGAGAGAAAGTGGAAATATTAATCCTGGTTTTGTGGTGGCAATGCCGCAACGAAAGGCGGGTCAAAGTCCTGTGGGCCAAGCGCTGCGGCGCCGCCTGGGGAACCTAGCTCGTCGAAAAATGCAACGTTGGCATCGTTGTAGTCGAGCCACTCGTCCGGGACGTCATCCTCGTAGAAGATGGCTTCGACCGGGCATGCGGGCTCGCAAGCGCCGCAGTCCACGCACTCATCTGGGTGGATGTACAGGGAACGCTTGCCCTCATAAATGCAGTCAACTGGGCATTCCTCAACGCAGGAACGGTCCATTACATCAACGCAAGGCTGAGCAATTGTGTAAGTCATAAGGGATTCTCAAACTCCTGAACAAACGATTGTCATGCTGAGGTCTAGTATGTCACTTCGCACGCAGGATTGGCCACATGCCCCCACCCAAACCGGCAAACAGCAACAAAAACGGCAATAGATTGGCCGGCATCCACTGGTGTCCGGTCACCTCACCGGCCACCAGGAAAGCGAAGAAACCCGTGGCCCACACCGCGACGGGGATTGCCGGAAGCACAGAGGCTACGTGCTGACGGGATTCCGGGCGCACCCATAAAGCCGCGGTGCGTGTGAGGACCAAGTTGAATAAAAACGCTATCGCTACGGTGAACGGGAAGTAGAACTTCGTATCCGCCCCAAGCGTAACCACCGTGTCGAGGTAGACCACCTCTAACAACAGCGATAGCAAGGCGCCCAACGCTAGCCAGACAAAGGCCATGACGGCTTCCCCACTGCTAAAATCCGTACGGATGAGCCGGCCCGCTGGCGCACTACTCATAGTCAATGCCTCCTATCAACGCGGCAGCACCGTGGGCCGCAGCGGGGTCTACGCTCGGTGGCAGCTGGCCATGGCCGAGCTGGAAGTGTTCACGACGCGTGAGCGCCATGGTGTACAGGTTAGACAACGCGAACGCGTGGGAGGCTACGGACGGTTCTTTCATGGTCGCTATGGCCGCATGAGGGTTAGTCCGGGAGACGGTCCCATCTGCCATCCAGATCTGTGTGGCATGGGCAGCCAGAGCATCGTGCTTCGCGGCGAAATCCACGTCATCAAGCTCCAGGGCCACGTCATAGCCTTCATTAGTGAAGTTATCCAGGTAGGCCTTATCAGGCTTGGTCCAACCTTCCGGCGGGACTATGGTCTCTAGCGCTGCGTACGCGTCGGCCCGCGATATTACCGCCCACCATACGCGCGGGACGGCCCACTGAGAATCCTCTATGGCCCCGTGTACCGCGCGGTGAACGGCGATATGGTCTGGGTGGCCATAGCCCCCGTCGGGGCCGTAGGTGAAAATAAGATGCGGCCGCGCATCGTCGATATGCCGAGCAATGAGTTCGCGCGCCTCGCCGACACGGTTAACCAGTGCACGCGGGTTTTCGTGCGCCGGGGACCCCGCCATGCCGGAATCCCGGAAGTGCCCGGCACCGCCCAGCAGCCTGTAGTGGATGCCTAACGCCTCAGAGGCGGCATCTAGTTCGAGGACGCGGAAACCGCCCAGCAGGTTAGCGTTATCAACAGTTAGCTGGCTAAAGGTCTCGCCAATGACCTCACCCTCTTCGCCCAGGGTGGCCGTGAGGAGCTCTACGTGCGCCCCCAAGCGGCGCAGCTTAGCCAGCACCCCGCCCGTGAACAGGGCTTCATCATCGGGATGGGCATGGACCGCAAGGACCCGCAGCCCGTTCAAGTTTTCCGTCATAAATGCGACTTTTCTTCTAAATCTATCTCTTGCTTGGCTTTTGCTTTACTCGATGCGCGTTCTGGGGCCCACATCGCTGCGCGGGCTCCCAGCGGCGGTTAATTGCTTATTTTCCAGTCTGCCGCGGTGGCCAGGCTCTCAGACCACTGCTCAACGCGAGGCCCCGGACCCACGATACCCGTCCCCAACGCGTGTACCCGAGTTTCATCGTAAAGCGGTACGTACAACACCTGCTCCCGGTTAAGGGCGCGGACCTGCTGCAGTGCACCGCGAGGTTCAATCTCACCCGACAAAACCGCATTGAGCGTTTGTTCCGCGTTGTCCGGGCAGTAGCCCGAGAGATCTCCCGCCAGCGGCAGCGTGGATTCGGTACTCGTGGAATCCCCGTTTTCCTGGGACTCGATGGGCGAACCAGAATCGATATAAGTCGTGGTTTGCGTTGTGGTACCTGCCCCCTCACCGCCGGAGGGAACCGTGCCTTCAGCTTGCGCTTCACCGGTGGCGCTAGCCGAAGTCTGCCCGGCCGACTCTGTTGCCCCGGACCCGCTGTTGGCCACGGCGCCTGAAGGGTCGGCGGGAACCAAGGTCTGGGCGGTGCACTGGTAGAACTTCGCCATATTGAAAGACGTGAGGGCGGTTTCCTCCCAGGCGATCACTGCATCCACCGCGCCGGTTGGCAACAAAGTGGACGTGATAGCGTTCATGCGCTCTTGTACCACTACCGCGTCCACCCCCGAGCCATTGAGAACATCAACGATTGTGTTCGCTGCGGTAAAAGCCTGGGTGTCAGACGGGTCAACGGCAATCCGCACCGGAGTCTCATCCGCCCGCAGCTTCAGGGCACTGAGATCCCCTGAAGATTCAGCGCGATTATTGGTCACGGGGTTAATCCCCACACGCAATGCGTCGGTGCGCCCAGTGGCGATACGCGCTACGAGAGCCGGATCGATGAGGGACGCAAACTGGCGGCGCAGCGGCTCTGAGCTCAAAGCGTTCGGCATCGTGGACATATGAAGGCGCAGCTGGCGGGTAGTGTTTACCGTCTGAGCCTGGACCTCTGGCACCAATTGCAGGGCTTCGCTGGAGGTCTGCTGCGGGGTGAAATCCGCGAACCCAATCTGGTTTGATCTCAGCATCGTGGTGGCCTGCGCGGTATCCCGCACGGTGCGGAGCTGCAGCACGTCGACGTTGGCAGGCTGCGCACCCCAGAAACGGTCATTGCGGTTTAAAGTGATTAGGCCGCGCGCGGTGTCAACGCCGCTGAGCACGTAACGCCCGGCGGATGCGGGTATGCCTGAGTCTAAGGCGCCGACGAAACCGTTAGCATCTGTCTGCAGAATATGAGAGGGCAGCAGGTGGTCGAAAAGCAGCTGCCACTGCGCCACCCGGGTGTTGAAATCAACGGTCACCACGCGTCCGCCATCAGTGGAGGTCACGGCCGAAATAGCATGGTATCCCGCCGGTTGACTTACGCCGGCGGTGGAGATCATCGATCGCCACAGGTACTCGAAATCCGTGCCAGTTAGAGGAGTTCCATCTGACCACTGCGCGGCGGAAGAAATGGAATACTGCACCCGCTGGGCCACCCCCTTGGGAGGAGTTACTTCCTCTGCGGAATCCAACAGATCCTTATTGAGGCGCCCGTTATTGAAGGCGGACGGCAACACGAGATCCGCTATCTGCATCACCAATTCAGAATTATTGGCCTGCAGATGCGGATTAAGACCTAGGGAGAGCGGATCCACGCCTACGGAAATAGTGCTGCGAATTGGCCGCCCCGTTGGATCAACGTTCCCACCCGATTGCCCATCGACCACGGACTTATCGGGGACAGTCACTGGCTGCCCCTCTTCCTCCACCACCGGAGGCGGGCCAGGGTTGGCCATGCAGCCCGCAAGCAAACAGGAGCACAGCGCCGTTGCGGCAACTGTCCGAAGGCGTAAAGTCATGCGGACCATTTTACCCTCCGAACTCCAAATTTCCGCTTCACTAAAACAAGCAGACCCGCCCACGCTCTTTCGATTGCGAAAGGGCGTAGGGCGGGTAAAGCGAGCTTAAGGGCTTACTTATTGAGCTGCTTGGCGCGGGAAGCGGCGCGGCGGCGGTCCGTTGCGGAAAGCTCTACCTTGCGAACGCGCAGGACGTCAGGGGCAACCTCGACGCACTCGTCGTTGCCACAGAACTCGAGGGCTTCCTCCAGGGAGAGGGTGCGTGCCTTGTTCAGGGTCACGGTGGTATCGGCGGAAGCCGCACGCATGTTGGTGAGCTTCTTCTCCTTAGTGATGTTGATGTCCATATCCTCATCACGGTTGTTAGCTCCCACAACCATGCCCTCATACGCCTCCATGCCAGGCTCCACGAAGAAGTCTCCACGGTCGGCCAGCTGCATCAAAGCGTACTGCGTAATCTGGCCCGAGCGGTCGGCAACGAGCGAGCCGGTTGGGCGGGCCTTGATTTCACCGGCCCATACGTCCAGGCCGTCGGAGATGGAGTTCGCGATGCCAGCGCCGCGGGTCTCGGTCATGAACTGGGTGCGGAAACCAATGAGGCCACGGGCGGGGATGCGGAATTCCATGCGGACCCAGTCACCCTCGCGCACGTCCATGGACTGCATCAGGCCCTTGCGGTTCGCCATGAGCTGGGTAACGGCGCCCTGGTACTCGGACGGCGTATCGATGGTGACGTGCTCGTAGGGCTCGTAGGTCTTGCCATCAATTTCCTGGGTCACCACCTGTGGCTTGCCCACGGTCAGCTCGAAGCCCTCACGGCGCATGGACTCGATCAGGACGGAAAGGGCCATTTCGCCACGACCTTGAACTTCCCAGGCGTCTGGGCGTTCGGTAGGAAGCACGCGAATGGAAACGTTACCAATGAGCTCCTGGTCCAGGCGGGCCTTGACCATGCGTGCGGTGAGCTTATCGCCGCCACCCTGGCCGGCCATTGGGGAGGTATTGACGCCGATGGTCATGGAGATAGCGGGCTCATCAACCTTGATGCGCGGCAGTGGCTCCGGATTCTCCACGTCGGCGATGGTGTCACCAATCATAATGTCGGAGATACCGGAGATGGCCACGATGTCACCGGCGATGGCACTAGTAGCGGGCTGGCGCTCAAAGCCAACGGTGCGCAAAAGCTCTGCAACCTTCACGTTCTTGACGTGCTGGTTACCCTCATCGTCATAGTGAATCCACGCAACTTGCTGGCCCTTCTTGATAGAACCGGAGTAGATGCGCAGCAACGCTATGCGGCCCAGGAAGTCGGAGGAGTCAAGGTTGGTAACGTGCGCCTGCAGCGGGCCATCAACCTTAGCGGAAGGCTCTGGCAGTACGTCGTAGATAACATCGAAGAGCGCCTGCAGATCTTCAGCGTCTGGAATGTTTCCGTCACCAGGGTTCTCGGTGGACGCCACGCCAGCACGGCCGGAGGCGTAGAGGACCGGCAGGTCCAGCAGGGTTTCCGCGGCCTCGGCCGCTTCTTCATCCTCGAGGCCGGACGCGATCTCGAGAAGCAGATCATGGGATTCGGATACAACTTCATCGATGCGCGCATCGGGGCGATCCGTCTTGTTCACGCAGATGATCACCGGAAGTTTTGCTTCCAGCGCCTTAGTCAGCACAAAGCGGGTCTGCGGCAGTGGACCCTCAGAAGCATCGACGAGAAGGACCACGCCGTCCACCATGGAGATGCCGCGCTCTACTTCTCCGCCAAAGTCGGCGTGGCCTGGGGTATCAATGACGTTGATAATCAGGTCAGCGCCGTCCTTGCCCTTGCCTTTACGGGTAATGGCGGTGTTCTTGGCCAGGATGGTGATGCCACGTTCCTTCTCCTGGTCATTAGAGTCCATCACGCGGTCCGCGGCTTCGCCGTGATCGCCGAATGCGCCGGACTGTTCCAGCATGCCGTTGACGAGAGTGGTCTTACCGTGGTCAACGTGTGCGACGATTGCTACGTTGCGAAACTCGGTATGGGTCACGAAAGATCTCCTAATAGAATTTGAGGTGTATGGGGGTAATTTCCAGCAGGGCATCTAACCTGCAGGGCCGCGGGTTAGAAAGATTGTCAGCGTTTCGCCGAATGGCGCTCGGCCCAGCCGTGGTGCCAGGTACCCCTTAGTGAACAACCGCACTAACAATACCCCTATTGCCCCAATTTGCCTAGATGACGTGCCTCATTGTGACTTGCGATCCTCACCCGGCATCGTTAGCAGGCGAGCCACGTGAAAATTTTCACCGCGCACATGAGCAAATGTAACGAAACGGTCACTAAGGGCGAATTAGTTGATAGCAGGTTGGGCAACCGCTTGACTGCCAGCCAAAAGTGAATATTGTTACTGAAGGTAAAGGTGTGACTTCTGTGACTTGTGTGATCTGGGTCGAATGCCGCCGGTGTATCCATCGCGCCATACATACCGGCCGAGTCGCAAACGCCCCAGAAGCCGCCGAAGTGTTCCCGCGTAAATCCCCCGAAGCAAGGAATTAGGACCTGTGAGCTCAACTAGTTTGAACCGCGCCGCCGCCTCCATCGCCGCAGCCGCTGCGGTGATTGGAATCGCGGCCCCGTCGCTAGCTCCCGCCCAAGCGCAGGCCCCTAGCCTGGCCCAGGTGAATTACCAGATGTCCTCCATGATGGGGATTGATAACCCCCTCGATGAGCTGGGCCGCCCTACCCCAGCCACGCAGGACCGCATTCGAGCGTTTGCGGAGCAGCCGTGGTTGCCGGCAGATGCACGCAACGCGATTCTTTCTGCGCTTGCTTTTGCCGCAGGCACTGGCGAATCAGGCGGGCCAGCCTTGGTTGAAGGCGGGCCAAATTTCACCCAATTCTACTGGCCAACAGTCTCCGCTAACTGCATCGGCGGCCGGGATGATTCCGTGGGCTCGGGAATCGCTGTTCCTGGCCCCACTAAGATCCCTTCGCCGGGAGCCGGCGCTGGGGAAACCGTCTTCCTGTTCACGGCACTGGGCACAGATTCGGCCGCCGAACGCCAGGGCGGAATGCGGGTTCAGTGGTTTAACATCGATACCTTCACCTCGGGTGTCACCCCCTTGGCCAACAACGGCATCAACACTGACGGCCCAACCACCGTATCCGGCACCGCTAAGACCGGTTCCGGCACCGTGATTGCACTGTTGTCCGGCACGGTTAACACCCAGACCCAATCGTGCAACTTCCTGCCCACGGCAGCATTTTTCGAGGTGAAATAGCACTTATGAGCGTCGATCTCCATCCAGTGAAGGAAGAAACCTTCAACACCGCGGATAACGTAAATGTGGATCCAAAGGGTTTCCTCCGGGCCGTGGATACTTACCGCGTCACGGACTTCGGCCTATACATGGGCCGCGGCGCCGACCATCCGCAGTTTGGTTACCTGGAGTCATGGTTGCTCCCAAGCCTGGGCATCCGCGCCAACATCTTCCACTTCCGAGACGGCGTGGACAAGAAGCAGGATTTCTACTTCGATGTCGCGGACATCAGCGTAGACGGCGATGTGTGGACCACTCGCGATCTCTACGTGGACTTGGTCTCCATCACCGGCGAACCAATTGACGTGCTGGATATCGATGAGCTCTCCGCCGCTACCTCGGCGGGCTTTATCACCGCCGAGGAAGCAGAGCGCGCCATAGACGCCACCCTTAATGCCGTTGAGGGCATTACCCGCAATGGTGATGACGCCATGGAGTGGCTTAAAGCCCAGGGCATTGAGCTCACCTGGGCCGACAAGGTAGAGCTTTCCCCAGCCTCATAGCACCCGCACCGGTACAGCTACAGCGTACGAAAAAGCGCCCTGCCTATCACTGACCATGAAGGCCGGCGTGAAGCCGGGCTCCTTGGGCAGCTTCCGGTGTTTTAAGCCCCTTAAAAATCTCCCGGCTCAGCCTAGGTGCCGCTGGCGTACCTGTTGGGCGCACAGGTCCAAAATCGGCGTGTCTACCCCATGGGCCCTACCAATGCGGCTTATCGCCGTGACCTGTGCATCCAGTTCCGTTTCGGACGGCGCCATGCCCGCCTTGAGGTCGCGCTGCATCGACGTGGTGACGTCCTGCGGCATCCGGTCTGCGAAATCCATCACCCGGGCCACCGCATCATCCCGCAGCGGCGCGCCGGCCGCCACCCCCACGCGGTAGATCTCCGCCATCACCCCTTCAAACGTGCTTCGCAAATCAGCACGCAGGTAGCCCAAAGGCTTATCCACCAGGGCGCCTAGGGCCCCGCTCGAAGAGACGAACATGGCCTTTTCCCACACGTCTTCGAAGATGGCCGGATGGTAGATTCCTTCATTGCCGGAAGCGTTGATGGCACCGGCAAAAGCGGCGGCAAGTTCAGAGTGCTGCCCATCCCACGTGCCAAAGGTATGGCTCGTGGGCCCGCCATGATATTCCACCGCGGCCGGTCCTGTGTGGTGCAGGTATCCGCGAATAACGCCGGGCCATGTGCGATGTTGACCCACCACGTCCGCCACCAGGTACGGAGTCTCCACGCAGTTTTGGGTCACCGCCACCACGGTGTCCGGGCCTATTCCTTCCAGGAGCCGTGCAACGCACGTATCGGCTGTGACTTTGACCGCCAATACCACAATGTCCAGTGGGCCGGCCTCGGCTACGCTGCGGGCTACGCGCACCTCCTTGGGGGCCTCATCGTTGATTTGAATGCCGCGCCGCCGCAACGCGTCGTAAGTAGCGCCGCGGCCGATCATCGTGACGTCATAACCGCATTCGGCCAAGCGGCCACCGAACCAGCAACCCACGGCACCGGAACCTAGGAAACCTATTCTCATTCTGCCAGTTTAGGCCTTTCGCGATACGATGGTTGAGTTTCAGCCAAGGGGTCTTGATCGCAGGAGCCTGTATCTTGGTTTTCGTAACCCCACTTTTACTGTTTCGATGAAAGGAACCAGCCAATGGCCGGTGGCCTACTTGCTCTCCTTGATGATGTTGCTGTGATTGCGCGCGCCGCCGCAGCCTCTGCCGACGACGTGGTGGCGATGGCCGGCAAGACCTCCATGAAAGCGGCCGGCGTAGTCATTGATGACGCCGCGGTGACTCCGCAGTATGTCACCGGCGTGAATCCAAAGCGTGAGCTTCCAATGATCTGGAAGATCACGAAGGGCTCGCTGCGCAATAAGCTGCTTATCATCCTGCCCATTGTCCTCCTGCTTTCCTGGCTTGCCCCTTGGGCCCTGACACCAATCCTGATGTGTGGTGGCGCATACCTGTGTTATGAGGGCGCCCACAAGATTTGGGAGAAGGTGGTCCCCCATGAGAAGGCACACCACGATCCGGTTCAGGAGCGGGACGCCAACGCCGAGGACAAGCTGGTCAACTCCGCTATCACCACCGATCTGATTCTCTCTGCTGAAATCATGGTGATCTCCCTCAATGAGATCATTGATCAGCCTTTCTGGACGCGCCTCATGGTGTTGATCGTCGTTGGCATTGGCATCACCCTGGCGGTCTACGGCGCGGTGGCCATCCTGGTGAAAATGGATGACGTTGGGCTGCGCATGATCGAACGCCGTGATGGCAAGGCCTCCATAGGCCATCTGCTGGTTAAGGGCATGCCATACGTCTTGTCCCTCATCGGCATCGTGGGTACCGCAGCCATGCTGTGGGTGGGCGGTCACATTATCGTCGCCGGCCTGGATGAGTTCGGCTTGTCATGGCCCTATGAGACCATCCACCACTGGTCCGAGTCCGTACCTGCGGGTGTTGTTTCCTGGTTGGTCGATACCGGCGCGTCCATGGTCTTTGGCCTTATCGTCGGCATGATAGTCCTAGGCGTCGTATCCCTGGTCAAGCCACTTTTTGGCAAGAATAAGCCGAAAGACGCAGCACACTAAGCTACCAGGCCATTAACAGCCATCTCACCAAGCCGCAGCGCACTCTGCGCTGACCCCTGGCCGGTGAGGTGGCTGTTGGCGTCTTGCGCCTTTGTGTGGCGGTAGCCTCTCACGCCCCAAGGCATGGCCGCCCACGCCCGTGCGGTTGACCATTATCCGGCCCGTGTTAGCTAGGCGAGAATCGGCCACATCGATTGCGCGGGCCGACTGGGGCGCGCGGGCGGGCTACATAAACAGCACCAATGAAAAGGCCATGACGGCCATTCCGCCGATCATGCCGTAGATGGCGCTGTGGTGCTCGCCAAATTCCTCTGCCGTAGGCAGAAGTTCGTCCAGGGAGATAAACACCATAATTCCGGCCACGCCGGCCAAGGCAACGCCCATGGTCATGGGCCCCAGCAGTGGCATGAGGATGAGGAAGCCGATGACGGCGCCTAATGGCTCGGCCAAACCGGATAGGGTGGCCCACCAGAAAGCCTTTTTGCGCGAGCCCAGTGCTTCGCGCAGGGGCACGGCCACGGCGATCCCTTCCGGGATGTTGTGAATGGCAATCGCCACGGCAATGGGAATGGCGATGGAGAGATCCTCAAGACCCGAGACAAAGGTTGCAAAGCCTTCGGGGAAATTGTGCACGGCCAGCGCAGCGGCGGTGAATACGCCCGCTTTCATTAATCGGCGCCTGCGCGCCTCCTCATCGGTTGTGGATGGCTCGTGGGGGTTAATTTCCTCCGGCACTAAGCGGTCGATGATGGCGATGACGGCAACGCCGCCGAAGAAGGCGGTGACCGCAGCGCCCATGGAACGCATTTCTGAGTCGTAGACCTCACCGAAGTGGTTAGCGGCCTCCGGCAGGATTTCCATGAAGGACACATACAGCATCACGCCTGCCGACAGTCCCAGGGATGCGGCCAGGAACTTGGGCCCCGGCGCCCTGCGCCCTACCGCTATTGCCCCGCCGATGGCGGTTGACAGGCCTGCAAACAGCGTGAGTCCCAGCGCGAAGGCAACGGTTGACAGTTCGTAGTCCAAAGGTCCGTCCAGTACATCTCGAAATTAGGTTGAAATAATTTTCAATACAACAATAGCGGTAGTTACCCACGCTTAGATGAAATACTCGGCAATCGCGCCTAGAGTTTGTATCTAGAATCTCTGAGCGACCCGCGGGGCCGTGAAGATCCCTAAACATTGTCCGCACTAAACATGAGGTGACGCCCCATGCAGCTTTACCCCCTTCCCGCTGCCCATTTGGGGGTTGAGCACGTCACTATCCTGGACCACGTGGTCCTTGGCACGGCTTTGTCCATTCCACGCCTGAACGAAGCCCCGGTGCTAATGGAGGTAACGCTGGAGGCGAACCCGCTTAACCATTGGTGGAAGGTGCGCAGCCCGTTTGGGATCATAGGCTTCTTAGACGCGCAGGAGTCTGCCGAATTTCCGGATCTGGACCGGTTGCTAGCCTCCCAGCTCAATCCGGCCACGTGGGCCACCGCGGAGATCATCGATGGGGACATCGAGATCGCGGTCCACCTGGGGCTTAACGTGTGGAGTGTCCCGCGAAACAACCAGCCGGCGGGCTCAGTGCTATTTAACGGCGGCCAAGGCTACATCCTTGATACTTCCGTGGCAGATGACCTCGATGAGTATCAGCTTCTGGCCATGGGGACCTGCCAGCTTATCGCTACCGTCGCCGCAGTGGGCGAACACCTGGTGGCCGCCATAGACGATGTGGCCCTGGGGGCGGTGCGCCTCGAGGATGTCAGCGCCGGCCTCGTAGATGTGGTGCGCCAAGCGCAGCAACAAGGCACCGTGGTCTGCGCGCGCGCATACGTGGCATCGGGCTGCATCGCCGTGGATTTGCCCGCCGCGGATTCTGCCGAACTCTTTGCCGCGCCCCTGCCCCAGATCACCACCCCGCATGATGCTCCCATCATTCCGCCGAAGGAATCCGAACTGCCGCACCCGCTCGAATTTGAATTCTCAGTGGACGCGGAGGACTTTGCCTCCCACTCCCCGGCCCCTCGAGGGCCTCGAGCCATTTCTTCGATCCTTAGCGCCTCCCCGCCAAGCGGGGTACCCGCAGGACCCGTGCCCGCAGGCGAACCCCCAGTGGGCGGCCAGCCCCTGGAGACCCCCGGGGCTTCCACAACGGCACGGCTGCCCGAACGTGAACAAGAGCAGGAACAAGAACCAGAACTCGATTCAGAACTGGATCCGCACGCGGGGAACAAGCCGGGCCTAGAACCGGAGGCCCAAGGAAAAACCCACGCGCTGGCTCAGCCTGAAGCGCTGCTGGAACCGGCCACCGCATCGGAGGGCGGCCATGCGCAGCAGCTGGTATCCGTTGCCGAACTCGTCAACGCCCTTGCGGGCTCCCAGCCACCCAAGCGTTCAAACTCTGAGTCGGCCCGCGTGCACCAGCGCCGGCCGGCCCGCCGCCGCAGGCGCGGCCACCACCGTCGATAGGGGCACGTTGATCCCGCCCCGTGGGGTTAGCAGACCTCGCGACGCTGCCCGTCGAGGCGGCGGGTCAGGCCCTTGCGGTCCAGATACTCCAGTAACGGGATGGCCACCCGCCGTGTGGTGCCCAACACCTGGCGGGCCTGGGAGGTAGTAAACGGCTGCTCGATGGAGCTAAGCAGGCGGATGGCGTGGGCGGGGGCTGTGGGCGGCAAAACGATTGCGTCACTTATCCGCAGCACACGCCCGGCGCGCTCGGCGGCCGCCAATTCCTTAAGCCCCAGTCCTAGGGCGGCCAGTTCTTTGGCCTCGGGGGCGGCGAAGGAATCCTCGTTGAGGCGCCGCTCCAGCTCGGCCACCGCGGGCTCCGCGGGCCCTAAATCCAGTTTCCGTGCAGGATCCACGATGAGGCCGTCGCGGGATTCGTATCGAGCGGCGGCCACGGCGATGCCTAGCAGCTCTTCGCTGGCGAGTCCCACCGCGTTGACCGCGGCCCTGCGGCTTAGGCCCGGCGAAAGTGGCTGAGCCTTCGCGTGTTCCTGGACTGCATTGATCAGCGCCTTTTTCCAGGCAGTGACCTCAGGGGCGTAAATCCACCAGTCGCGAAACGCAATGATTCCCTTGGGCAGGCTGGATGTGTCGAGTCCCTGGGCGGAAAGCGACGTGGCTTTGACGGCGCCCTGGCGTTTGACCACGTCGAGCGGATCCGAGTCGTGGCGGCGCTTAAGGAGGTCGTGGGCGCGGCGGGCGGCGTCACCGCGGCGGGTGAGCGCGGGCGGGGCTATGTCAACCACGTGGAGGCCGGCGGCCACGTGGCGGCTTCCCGGTGCGCGGGCCACGATGCGGTCCCCTAGCTCCAGCGGCACGGGGTGGGCCAGCCGGAGGCGGGCGAAGGTGGAATCTAGGGCGCGCAGGCGGGCTTGGATGGTGCTGGTGCCGACGTGCAGGGTCAGCTCCTGGGGCAGCCGGGTCGCGTCCACGGTGGTGCCGCTCCGCCCGGTGGTGAGGCGCACATCAACCTCAGCAACAGGGGTGAGATGGCCTGGGGTCAGCAGGCTATCACCGCGGGAGATGGCTTCTGCCGGGATGCCGCGTAGGTTAACGGCGACGCGGCTTACGGGCCCAACGGCGGTATGCGGCCGGTTTTCTGAGTGGAGGCCGCGAACATCGACGGTTTGTACGCCCGCCGCGGTGTGCAGTTCCAGGCGATCACCCACGGTGAGGGTTCCGGCATTGAGGGTACCGGTGACCACGGTTCCCGAGCCCGTAACAGTAAACGCCCGGTCGATCCACAGGCGCACCGGTCCGGAATGGCGCGGCTTTTCCATGCCCGCGAGCAGCCCATCCAACCTATGCTTGAGTTCTTCCAGGCCCGCGCCGGTGTGCGCTGAGACGCTAACAACGGGAAACTGGGCCAGGGTAGTGCCGGCGAGTTCAGCCCGAACGCGGTCTGCGGTCGCCGCGATACCGGCGTCATCGGTGCGGTCAGTCCGGGTGAGCACGACCAGGCCGCGCTCAATCCCTAGTGCGGCAAGGGCGTCGCGATGATCGCTGGATTGGGCCTGCCATCCTTCATCGGCGGCAACCACGAACATCACGGCGGGTGCCGGCCCCACCCCGGCCAGCATGTTGCCTATGAACCTTTCGTGCCCGGGAACGTCGACGAAGGCCACGTTGGCCCCGGAATCCAAGGTGGTCCATACGAAGCCGAGATCGATGGTCAGCCCGCGGCGGCGTTCTTCCTCCCAGCGGTCAGGCTCCATCCCGGTCAACGCCTTAACTAGGGTGGATTTTCCGTGGTCCACGTGGCCCGCGGTGGCAATGACGTACATTTAGTTCACCCGTTCCCATGCCGCAGCGATAGCGGCGACGATCGCCGCGTCTTGGGACTCCGGCACGCAACGCAAGTCGATGATGCACTGGCCTTTGTGCGTGCGCGGCATAACGGCGGGCTCGCCCTGGCGCAAGGGCGCGGCCAGGGCTTCCGGAGCGGCGATGGCCCACCCGTCGAGCGGGTGTTCGGGCGCGCCGCCGCCACCAACCCGCCCGGCATGGGCAACCAGGCGGGCTGGCAAGGCCTTGGGCAGCTGCTCCAGCACGGATTGACTGCGGGCCTTGAGGGTTTCCGGAGCGATGTGCAGGAAATCCTGCACCGCGTTGGAACCCACATTGACCGCAGCCTCTAAAGCATTGAGCCGCAGCTTATCGATGCGCAGCGCCCGCGCCAGCGGGTGTTTCTTGGCCCTGGCAATGGCGTGTCGGGTCCCCAGCAGGATGCCGGCCTGCGGGCCTCCTAAAAGCTTATCCCCGGAGGCAATCACCAGATCCGCCCCGGCGGCTAACTGGGCGTGCAGGTCCGGCTCGTCCGGCAAGGTAGCGTCCGGGGTTAAAAGCCCAGAGCCCAAATCCACTATCAGCCCCACACCGCGCTGCCGGGCCTCCCCTGCGAGTTCTTCCACGCCGACCGACGAAGTAAAGCCCTCCATGCGGAAATTGGACGGGTGAACCTTGAGGTAAGCACCGGTATTGGCGGTGGTCGCCCGCTGGTAGTCCCACAGATGAGTGCGGTTGGTCGCGCCTATTTCCTTGAGCGTGACGTGAGCGGATTCGATAAGCTCCGGCAGGCGGAACCCCGCCCCAATCTCGATGAGCTCACCCCTGGAGATAACCACCTCCCCGCCCTCGGCCAAGGCGGCGCAAGCAAGGAGCAATGCCGCCGCACCATTGTTGACCACCAGCGCGTCCTCAGCGCCCGGGCAGGCCGCCAGCAACGCATCGATAGCGCCCCTGCCCCGGTGCGCGGAACGCACGCCTGCGGCGAGCTCGAGTTCCACATCGGTGTACCCCGCCGCGGCCACCAGGGCGTCGACGGAGGCCTGCGGCAACGGGGCGCGGCCCAAATTGGTGTGGATGATCACGCCAGTCGCGTTGAGCACCGGGCGCAGGGAATACGGCGCCGCGCCGCGAAGCTGGCTTTCCACCCGCGCGGCCACGTCCCCCGGCGCAATCTCGCCGCGCCGGGCCGCCTCCTGCGCGGCAACAATGATGGATTTAATCCGGGCATCCGATAATCGCGATGCACGCGCTGCGGGCAAGTCTAGAAGGGCATCGGTCCGGGGAATGTGCCGACGAGGGTCATTCATCTATGAGGGGCTCCGCTGGAAGGGTAAGAAAGCTATGGCGGAGGCGGACAAGAATCGAACTTGCCAGGCCAAGATACTTGGTCTCACCGGTTTTGAAGACCGGGGCGCCCACCAGGACACGTACGCCTCCACTCCATGACAATATACAGCCCCGCTCGCCCGCGCCTCCATCGGCCCCTACGGGGACAGCCTCAACTGGCGCCGTCCAACATGGAACAAGCACCGTGGGCCACGCATGAGCGTTTGCTTGTAGCCGGCGGTCCCACTACCCGGTCGAAGTCCCGTAGGTCCGGCGCCTAAGGCCTCATAGCGGCGCGCGCAAAGGCGGGAACAAATGCCGGTCCAGGTCCGTTGACAGGGGTATGATTAATTCTCATTTTGAGCTTAAAGTTCCGGGCGGAAAGCTTGTGGTAGTTGACCTCGACGTCCAGGATGGCGTTATCAACCACGCCCAGGTATCTGGCGACTTTTTCCTGGAGCCAGAGGAGGCCTACGACGCACTCGCCCCCGCGCTGGAAGGGACCAAGAAATCCGATTCCACCGCGGATATTCAGGCCCGGCTCGACGCGGCCCTGGCGGAAATTGACGCAGAGCACCCAGTGGCCCTGCATGGTTTTTCCACCAAGGACGTGGCCGTTACGGTCAAGCGCGCGCTGGCTGGGGGCACTGACTTTACGGATCACACGTGGGAGATTCTGCGCCCCGGCGTGCTCCCCACCCCGCTTAACGTGGCGCTGGATGAGCAAATCCTAAACGAAGTGGCTGAGGGAAAGCGCGGCCCTACCCTGCGCTTCTGGGAATGGGATGACAAGGCCGTGGTCTTTGGAAGCTACCAGTCGTACGCCAACGAATTGGAGCAAGAAGGCGTGGACAAGCACGGGATCACGCCGGTTCGCCGCATGTCCGGCGGAGGCGCCATGTTCATGGAGGGCGGCAACTGCATCACCTATTCCCTCTACGCGCCCGAATCTCTCGTG